>DVGK01000008.1 GCA_018712785.1 Candidatus Choladousia intestinavium
TTTGTATAACAAACGTCGCGCACCCGCATAGCGGGTGGTTTATATTTCGCACGTTTCCGTTTCTCTGCTGAGAAACTCCAACGTACTCAACTGGGTCTATCCGACCCACAACAAAAAAACCACTGATCACTCAGTGGTTTTATAATCAGTAGCGGAAGGGAGACTTGAACTCTCGACACTACGGGTATGAACCGTATGCTCTAGCCAGCTGAGCTATTCCGCCATATTCCATGGGGCCTATAGGGCTCGAACCTATGACCCTCTGCTTGTAAGGCAGATGCTCTCCCAGCTGAGCTAAGACCCCATGTTCTGCGGGTTTCCTCAACCCGCTTCGCCATTATACTATTAAATACAGGTATAAGTCAAGTACTTTTTACGAAATTCTTCCAACTTTTGCTTTTCCTTTGATTTTTGTCCTTCGCTTCGCGAATTCTTCCTTCCACTGTACCTGATACACCATACCGTGAATCAAAAAACTCATCATGACTCCGCACACTACATCAATCACAGAATGCTGATCCAGAAATACGGTAGATGCGCAGATCAGTACCATAATCACAAAATGAACAGAAATCGTAAGGCGTCTGTGCTTCAGATTATCCAGACTGCATATAGCCTGGAAGATCATCACCGTGTTCATCACATGAATGGAGGGACATACATTGGTAGGCGTATCAATAGCCCGCAGCCACTTCACCATATTGTACAGAAACCCGGTCTCATGTGGTGAATCCGCCAGACGCAGATTCAGACCGGTGGGAAAGAGGAAATAAATCGCCAGACAGACTGTCAAGCCTGAAAAAATCATCAGGCAAAGCCTGGAATAATCCTTCCACCCCCTCCTCTTAAACCAGATGAAAGCGGCCGGCACATAAATATACCATCCGAAATAGGGAATAATAAAATTCTCACAAAAGGGAATCATCTCATCCAGCTTACAGTGAATAATATATTTAGGTTCTACGTTTCTCTCCAGCCAGAAGAAAACCAGCAGATAAAAAACGAGGTAAACCAACGCTATCATATACGGATTTCTTTTAAACCAACTTTTAATCTTCTCTACTCTCATAAAACTGCTCCCCAGTTATCTTTTTCCAATACTCTCAAGCATCCTAATCTTTTCAGAATCCCTCAGCGTCAAAAAACTTCTCCGCGGATGAAGCGGGCTCATCATACCACTTCCCGTTCTTCCTGGCAAGATTCCTTTTCAACAAAAAAACCTCTGTCTTTCCCGGTTCTTTTGGCGATTTTCCTGTTCTCACTATATGCTGCCTGGCCGAACTGAATGTGCCGGTGCCTTAGTCCTCCACTCGCACATAGGAGCCGATCAGAGGCGACTGGGAAGCGTCAAAATCTTCCTCACTGGAAACCGTCACGTCAATCACATCGCCGGTCAGATTCAGTACCACATCGTGGTGATCATCCCCCTTATACACCGCTTTCATACCCTCTATGCTGGCTGTTCCGGAAATTCCGGACTGACCAAACGCTATGGATAATGTGGTGTCGTCGGTCTGGGTTACCGTCAGAGTCTCATCATCCGACATATACGTGCCGCTCCAGGAGGCCTCCTGGCTGTCCTCTGTGGCATCCGAACCGCTCTGCTCCGCGTTCTCTTCCTCCGCCGCGTCAGCGTCCTCATCAGAAACCACCGTTCCTGATGGCTCTTCCTCCACCGGAGTCCCCTGCTCCTGGGGCGCTTCCGGATTCGTGTCTGTTCCGGATGCGTACGAGCCTCCGGTCGTACTTCCTCCTTCTGTCTGTCCGGCCGGGGAGCTGCTTCCGGATGAATCGGCTCCATTTTCCGGTACGCCGGCAACCTCCTGCGAAGCGCTGGTCTGCTCCTGGGAAACGCTTTCATGATTAACAACTGTTCCTACCGAAACAGAATCTGTTTCCTGGGTATTTTCTGTATTTTTCTGCTCTGATGAAGTACAAGCCGATAAAAGAAGTACTGCAGCTGCAGCCGTCACCGCAAGCCCCACCCATCTCTTTAATTTCATTTCTTTTCCTCCATATCCGCATGACTTTTTAACACATACATCTTGTGTTTTCCTCTTTGCTCGTTCATTCTAGCATGTTTCAAGGCTCTTGTCATGGACTTTTGTTTTTTTTAAGAAAAAGATCAGCTTTCAGTCAGATTTGCGTGATAAACCATTTTTTTCTTCGTTATGTTAATAAGAAAATACATTAGAAATCAGCACAGGAGATTAATCCTGCGGGGTGGAATTCTGTCCGGAATCGGCCGCCTGATGAAAGCGGCGCAGCTTCCGTCTGGCCTTTTCTTCATTCTGATCAAAAAAACTCAGCAGAAATTCCTGATCCACTACCTCCCACTGGTAAACTCCGGTATAAGCCGGATAGCTGCTCCACCAGTAATCACTGATACGGCAGACATATCCCAACTTCACCGGAAGCCGGTGAATCCTTCTGACGTATTCCAGAACAGATTCTATGCCGGTGGGAAGCTCCTGAAGCTCTGTCAGCGCAAGTCCTTGATCTGCCCGCATATCCTTCTCACTTCTTTTATCAAGATACGCTTCAAAGCTTTCTGTTACCCGTCGGGCTTTTTCTCTGATCTCCCGGATGTCTCCGGCACATTCCAGAAAAACTGCTTCTTCATCTGTAACGCAGAAAGCGCATATACTGTGTCCCTGATGAACTTCAAGGACAATATCAAGCAGCCTTTTCTTATCCCGCTCATCCGCAAGAATATTCTGATTTCCTTTTAGAACATAGTAATAGATATGTGTTTGATTATTCAGATGTGACATTTAGAATCCCCCTGTTTGACCTTTCATAACTACTGATACTGCCCTCCCTGTTCTTCTAAATCATATCACATCCATATATCTTTTTCAACATGCTGCATCAATTAGTGTCATTATAATCTTTTTATTGTGACCTTGTGACATCATGCCCGAAAACACAGAAAAACACAGAAAAACCCCGAAAAAAAGAGAAAAATGCAACATTCTGTTGCATTTTCCCTTTTCCTGTTCTTTTATTGTTAAGACAGTCCGTCGGAGGCCTCAAAGGAGGTTCCGAAAGCCGCGCAGTATTCATTTAATTTCGTCATAATCCGATCTGCCTCGCTGCCCGAAGCCGGAGTCGGCTGGTAATTGTTGTAGCCAGACACCGAAGAAATGGAACACGGAATAATTTCCACCTGATCGTCTGACTGCACCTCCCCTTCGTCAATGGTAAAGGTCTGTCTGAAAATGATCGTATCCATATCAGAGGGGGCGCTGTTTCCGCCAAAGCAAAAATTTCCCAGGCTGTATACAATATATTTGCCATTGTATTTCTCAATGCCCTGAAGCACATGGGGATGATGTCCCACCACCAAATCCGCGCCGCAGTCCACGGCAATATGGGCCAGAGACTGCTGAGTCTCGTCCGGAGCCGTCTCCTTTTCACTTCCCCAGTGGAAAGCCACCACAATCAGCTGCGCTCCCTGCTCCTGAGCCTGAAAGATGGTCTGACGCACCTGCTCCTCTCTTCCCATGCCATCGGCAAGAACATAAATTCCGATAAAGGCGGTCCTGACTCCGTTCAGCTCCTGAATAGCGATAGTATCTCCCGTACAGTAATCTATACCGGCCTCGCTCAGATACGTCTCGGTATCTGTCAAGCTCTGGGCGCCGTAATCACTGCTGTGATTATTTGCCAGAGTAACCACCTCTATGGAACCGTCTGTGAGGATTTCCGTATAGGAGGGATCCCCTTTAAACGCGTATTCCTTAGATTCTCTGGCTGTCTCCGTAGTCAGTGTGCCTTCCAGATTCGCGAAGGTGGCGTCATCGTTTTCCAGTATATCCCGGACATTCTGAAAGAAATAGGAATGTCCGTTCACCGTATCAAAAGCGTTAAAGCTGGTAGATGTATTAAAATTCTCATCCGTTCCCAGAGTACAGTCCCCTAACGCAGTGATGGTTACCGTCCGTTCCTCCTGAACATCCACGGTACATACGGCGCTCTCCACTCCGTCCGCCTGCACCCTCACGGCCCCGGTTCCTGCCGCCAGGGCCGTAACCTTTCCGTTCTCACTAACCTCTAAAAGCTCCGGATTCATAGACTCAAAGGTCAGATGCTCCAGAAGGGCTCCCTCCGGCTGAGCAGTCACACCCAGACTTACAGAATCCCCGATAAACAGATTCAGCTCTGTCTCATTCAGCACAAGGCTCTCCGCTTTCTCCATTGTGGTGCTGCAGGGAATGCTTTTATTTCCTGCCTGATCCTGGGCATAAAAATAATAGACCATTCCGCTCTCATAGGCGAAGGGCTGCGTATACTCCTGATAATACGGAATCGAAAGGAATTCCCCTGGCCTGACTGCCGCGTAATAGATTTTATCCACTGCGGAACGGGCGTCCTGAGCCGTAATCTCTATCTGGTCTTCCACAAGGGACGCCGTTACAGAGGGCGGATCCCCGTCGATCATGGGAATCTCAATTCTGGCATTCAGGCTTCCATCAGCAGTAACCGCCTGGGCGTCAACCAGATAGTCTTCCGCCGTAAACCGGATCTGTCCATTCTCATCCGGTTCATAAGTCTCCCCGTCAATGATCACCTGCGTCACCGGCGTATCTCCCGCCGATACCCCGAGTGTGATCTGAGCCGAGCTGCACCACTCTTCCGGTTGCTCCTCCACTGTAACAGTAAGCCCGCTGTCTGCCGTGACATTCTGGGATTTCCGGCTCCGCTCCAGAGCGTTTCCTGCCAATCGTCCGATCAGGATCACAAAAATGACTGCCAACAGAGCCCCTGTTCCTATAAGAATCCGTTCCCTTTTCCCGATCCCCTTCTGGTGCAGAAGACCGGAAAGGGCCCACAGCCGTTCTTTTATTCTGGAAAGCGGAGAAAATCTCTCCGGTTCCCACAGCTCTTTCCGAAGCGTGAGAGAAGTCTTCTTCTTTCCGGTATCTTCTTCTTTCGCAGAAGCTTCAGAAGCCTGAGATTTTTCCGGATTCCGCCGGTTTTCCCGCCCCGTCGGCTGCTGTGAGCTTCCCGCTCCTGCTTCTTCCGGTCTCCCCGGTTCTTCCGGAATATCCGTGTTCTCCAATGCCTCCCATTCTCCCGAGGGTTCTGTCTTCTTTAAAGCCGCCGATCCTCCGGATGCCTCCGTCTTCTCAGAAGCGCCTGTTTTCAGGATACGCTTCAGCGCCGCTCCCGCTTCAGTTTCAGATTCAGTTTCTCCCGCAGAGGAGTCCCCCTCTTCCGATTTCTTTGTCAAACCCGGCATCTCATCCGATTCCCGGGATTTTTTTCCCTGGTTTTTCCTTCGGTCCTTAATTCCTGCCAGAAGCTCTCTTCCTTTTCCAAGAATTCCTCCAAACGCCTCTGTCAGAGGATGCAGCATCTTCCCAGCGCTCTCGGAGCTTACGAGAGAGCGCTGCTCATCCTCCTCCAGATATTTTTCAAAAAGGTCGTCGTCATCCCAGTCCTCCAGTTCCTTAGAAACCGGAGATCTGCTCCCGTATGTATGGATCCTTCCGGTATACTCTCCGGGGGACTCTGCTTCAGTCTCTGGAGTATGCAGGGTATCCGGCTTTTCGGGAGAGGAAGATTCTTCCACCCTCTCCCCTTCTGCTGGACTCTTACTATAGCCAAAACGGTCCTGGTTCTTTTCCTCTCCGTTCTCCTCATCCCTCAGAGAACGGATAATTTCAATTAATTGTTCAACATTGTCCGCTTTGATTCTCTTTTTCTTCATCCTCTAAAATATGCTACTCCCGATTCAAATATCTTCAGATCCTGCTCTCCGTATATATTGACTGCCACATGATCCTGCCGTCTCTCCGCGTGAGCCATCTTTCCGAACACTCGTCCGTCCGGACTGGTGATTCCCTCAATCGCACAGTAGGAGCCGTTTACATTCCACTCCTCTTCGCCTGTAAGGATATTTCCCTCCGGATCGCAGTAGCGGGTAGCTACCTGACCTGCCTCAAACAGCTTCTTCAGCCACTCCTGGCTGGCAACGAACCGTCCTTCCCCGTGGGAAGCCGGATTTACATATACGCCTCCAAGTTCTGCCCCTGCAAGCCAGGGAGAAAGATTGCTGACTACCTTTGTGTAGACCATTCTGGAAATATGGCGTCCCACCGTGTTAAAGGTCAGCGTGGGAGAATCCGGCGTCTGCCCTGTAATCTCTCCGCCCGGAACCAATCCCAGCTTGATCAGCGCCTGGAATCCGTTGCAGATGCCAAGGGCCAGACCGTCCCTTTCGTTCAGAAGTCTCTGCACAGCCTCCTTTATCTTGGCGTTCTGGAAGGCCGTGGCAAAGAATTTGGCGGAGCCGTCCGGCTCGTCTCCGGCAGAAAATCCTCCCGGGAACATAATAATCTGCGCCTGATCAATGGATTTTTCAAAAACCTCCACAGATTCCCGGATATCCTCTGCTGTGAGATTCCGGAATACCTTTACATCCACTAATGCTCCTGCTCTCTCAAATGCCTTTGTACTGTCGTACTCGCAGTTGGTACCGGGGAATACAGGAATGAATACCTTTGGCTTTGCCACCTGATTCCGGCATACATAGACATTTCCTTTGTTCCAGCACTCCTGTGCCGGCTCAGTCTTCAGATCCTGCGTCTCGATTCCAGACACAGTCTTAAATACCCGCTCCAGAGTACCTGTCCAGGCCCGGATGGCTTCCTCTACAGGAATCGAAACATTCTTATATTCAAATACCGGGCTCTCTGTCACCTCACCGATTACGGTATAGGTAATCCCCAGATTGCCCACCTGTCCGTCCGGCACCTCGGCCACAAGATCTCCGAATCCCGGGGTAAACAGGTCTCTCTCGTCAAAATTATGTTCTACTCTGAAACCCAGCTTATTTCCGAAGGCCATCTTGCTTAAAGCTGCCGCCACGCCCTTGCCGTCCACGGCATAGGCAGACAGAATTCTTCCCGCCTTAACATCCTCCAGGAATTTCCCGTACTGATCCATCAGCTTCTCATAATCCGGAAGATCGTAGGCATCCCGGTCTGTGTGAAGGAGAATCAGCTTGCTTCCGGGCCGTTTCAGTTCCGGAGTCAAAATCTGTTTTTCACTGGAGACATCCACTGCGAAGGATACCAGAGTAGGCGGCACATCCAGCTCATTAAAAGAACCTGACATACTGTCCTTGCCTCCGATGGAAGGCAGACCAAAGCCAAGCTGCGCCGCGTACGCTCCCAGAAGAGCCGCGAAAGGCTGGCTCCAGCGTCTGGGATCCTCCGTCATCCTTCTGAAATATTCCTGGAAGGTAAACCGGATTTTTCTGTAATCTCCTCCCGCCGCCACGATCCTGGCCACGGATTCCACTACCGCGAAAGCCGCTCCATGGTAAGGGCTCCAGCTGGAGAGATAGGGATCAAAGCCGTAGCTCATCATCGTAACTGTGTCTGTCTTTCCCTTCAGCACCGGAAGCTTGGCCACCATGCACTGGGTCTCCGTAAGCTGGTATTTTCCTCCATAGGGCATCAGTACAGATCCGGCTCCGATGGAGCTGTCAAACATCTCCACCAGTCCCTTCTGGGAACAGCAGTTTAAATCCTTCAGCGTATCCAGCCACTTCTCTCTGACATCTGAAATTTCTTCTCTGACAAAATATTTTTTCTCTTCTGAAGGCATCTCCACCAGAACGGAAGTCTCCTGATGAGCGCCGTTAGTATCCAGAAATGCCCGGGAGATATTTACGATCTCCTTGTCTCTCCAGATCAGCACAAGCCTGGGCTCCTCTGTCACCACTGCTACCTGTACTGCCTCCAGATTCTCTTCCGCCGCGTACTTCATAAAAGCATCCACGTCTGAAGGATCCACCACCACAGCCATACGCTCCTGGGATTCGGAGATCGCCAGCTCCGTACCGTCCAGACCCGCGTATTTCTTAGGCACCTTATCCAGATAAATATGAAGTCCCGGCGCCAGCTCACCGATTGCCACAGATACGCCGCCAGCTCCGAAATCGTTGCACTTCTTAATCAGACGGCTGACCTCCGGCCTCCGGAACAGTCTCTGAATCTTCCGCTCTGTGGGAGCGTTTCCTTTCTGCACCTCCGCTCCGCAGACCTCAATGGAAGCTTCGGTATGAACCTTTGAGGATCCGGTAGCTCCGCCGATGCCGTCCCGGCCGGTTCTTCCGCCCAAAAGAATGATTACATCCCCGGGTTCGGAGGATTTCCGCATCACCGCGTCTCTGGGAGCCGCGCCCATAACCGCTCCGATCTCCATACGCTTGGCCACATAGTCCGGATGATAGATCTCCTTTACATATCCGGTAGCCAGTCCGATCTGATTGCCGTAAGAGCTGTAGCCGTGAGCAGCCTCCCGTACCAGCTTCTTCTGAGGCAGTTTTCCCTTCAGCGTTTCCTTTACAGAAACCGTGGGATCCGCAGCTCCCGTCACTCTCATGGCCTGATATACGTAAGTCCGTCCTGACAGAGGATCCCGGATGGCGCCTCCCAGACAGGTGGCAGCGCCGCCGAATGGCTCAATCTCTGTGGGATGATTGTGGGTTTCATTTTTAAAATTCACCAGCCACTCTTCCGTCTTCCCGTCAATCTCCACCGGCACGATGATGCTGCAGGCATTGATCTCCTCAGACTCCTCCTGATCCGGAAGCTTTCCTTCCTTCTTCAGCTTCTTCATGGCCATCAGCGCCAGATCCATCAGGCAGATATACTTGTCCTTTCTGTCCCCCAGCACCTCTTTCCGGTCCGCCAGGTATCTCTCATACGTATCCTGAACCGGTGTCCTGTAATATCCGTCTTCAAAAGATATATCCTTCAGCTCTGTAGAGAAAGTGGTATGCCGGCAGTGATCCGACCAGTAGGTATCCAGAACCCGGATCTCCGTCATGGAAGGATCCCGCTTCTCCTGATTCTTAAAATAATTCTGGATATGGAGAAAATCCTGGAAGGTCATAGCCAGGTTCAAAGACTGGTAAAGCTTTTTCAGCTCCTCCGTCTCCATCAAAATAAACCCTTCCACCGTCTTCACATCCTCCGGCTCCTGGAAAACTGTGATCAGTGTCTCCGGCTTCTCAAACCCTGCTTCTCTTGAGTCCACCGGATTGATGCAGTGGGCCTTGATAGCCGCGAACTCCTCATCCGTAATCTCTCCCTCTGTCACATAGACTGTGGCAGAGCGAATAACAGGGTTCTCATCCTCCTTTAAAAAACGCACGCACTGTACGGCTGAGTCTGCCCTCTGGTCAAACTGTCCCGGCAGATACTCCACCGCAAAAGCTCTCTCCTGGCTGGAGAGAGGGAACGTTTCCTCATATAAGTCATCCACAGGGGGCTCTGAAAACACCATCCGGCAGGCTTTCTCATAGACCTCCTGGGAAATATTTTCCACATCATAGCGAATCAAAATCCGCACGTTCTTCAGGCTGTTTACGCCAAGATAGCTCCTGATCTCATGGGAAAGACCCTGGGCTGCCACCGCAAAATCCCGCTTTTTCTCTACATACACTCTCTTAACATCACTCATATAAGAACCTCCTGGCCTCTGCCACATTTTTTATCCGCTTCTATGCGAATTTTATCATACCTGACTGCTTCTGACAATATATGCTCCCTTAAATTTCGCCGCGAGTCAGCGCTGACCCGCACCCCTTATCCCTGTTTTTCCAGAATTGTCTGGTCTTGTCCTCCACTGTTTCCAGCGTACACAGTTCCGGGGTTTCCCATTCTGCCGGAAACATCTGACGATAGCGCAGGGAAGAAAATCTCTCATCCAGCAGCAGAATCACTCCTTCGTCCTCGTCGGTCCGGATTACCCTCCCCGCCGACTGAAGAACCTTATTCATTCCCGGACAGAGATACGCGTAAAAAAATCCATCTTCCTGCCTCCTGTCATAGAACTGTTTCAGAATCTCTCTCTCATTGCAGACCTGGGGAATCCCTGTCCCCACAATCACAGCCCCGATCAGGCTGTCTTTTTTCAAATCAATTCCCTCGCCGAAGATTCCGCCCATGACGCAGAACCCTACCAGGCTTTTCTTTCCCGGCTCTTGAAATTTTTTCAGAAATTCCTCCCGCTGGCTCTCTCCCATTCCCGGCGTCTGACACACGACCTCCGTGTGTATGCCTTCTTCCCTGCATATCTCTTCGTACCGTCCGGCTACCTCCTCCAGCATTTTATAGGAAGAGAAAAAGACCATATAATTTCCCTTTCTGGTCTGAACCATCCGACACACATAGGAAGCCATTTTCCGGTACTCCTCCTCCCCCCTTCTTGTATACCGGCTGCTGGTGTCCGTCCCGATCATGACCAGTTTCCGCTCCGGATCAAAGGCAGACCTGACATAGACAGCGTCATCCTCCTGATCGCCCGTCAGCAGACTTTTGTAATAACGGATCGGAAGCAGGGTGGCTGAGAAAAAGACGGCGCTTTTTCCTTTATCCAGGCATTCCCGCAGATTTTCGGAGACATCCACGCAGAAAAGCTTAATCATAAACTTCCTCTCCGGAGTATGCTCCGTGTAAATCACATAATTCTCATCCAGCCGGTCACACACCTCCAGGAAACTTCTCACCTGAAAATAAAAATCCAGAGTCTTCTGGTTCAGTTCACTGTTTCTGGAGTTTTCCAGAAATTCTTCTATGGCCCCGGAAAGGTTCAGCAGATACACTGGAAAAAGCCCTGTATCCTTCTGGAGCTGAAAGGAACCCTGACACTCCCGCTTCAGCCCCAGCAGGTATGAGTTGCACCGCTCAAGGCTTCTGGTCACCTTCCGGCTGTGAAGCTTCATCTCCCGCTTCAGCTCCAGAAAATCTTCTTTGTACAGGGCGGCAGAAAACATCTCTCTCCCCCGCTCTGCCAGATTATGGGCCTCATCAATGAGAAACAGATAATTTCCCTTAACTCCCTCCCCAAAGAACCGTTTTAATCTGGCTCTTGGATCAAACACATAATTATAGTCACAGATCACCGCGTCTGACCATACAGCCGCGTCCAGGGACATCTCGAAAGGGCATACCTGCCATTTCTCAGCCTGCCTAAGAATACGGTTCCGGTCCAGGGTGTCCGCCTCATGAAGGAGCTCAAAGACTGCCTGATTAACCCTGTCATAATGGCCTTTTGCATAGGGACACGCATCCGGATTGCACTCCGTCTCCTCCAAGGGACAAATCTTTTCCTTAGCCGTCACGGTAAGTACCTTCATCTTCAGGCCCTGTCTCTTTAAAAGCCCGAATGTCTCCTCTGCCACAGTCCTGGTAATGGTCTTGGCAGTCATATAAAAAATCTGCTCCCCCAGCCCTTCTCCCACCGCTTTCACCGCCGGAAAGACTGTGGATAAGGTCTTGCCGGTCCCTGTGGCCGCCTGCACAAACAGCCTCTTTCCCTGGGCGATGTTCCGATACACCAGGGCAGCCGCCTGTTTCTGTCCCGGCCTCCAGGGATAGGGGAAGGCCAGCCGCCGGATGGAATCCTGCCGGATTCCCCGCCACCGGCTACGGGCAGAAACCCATTTTTTATATTCCTCCACAACCATGAAAAACCATTCTCTCAGCTCCTCGAGGCTGAAAATCTGACGGAATCTGCGGATTTCCTCTGTCTCCAGGTTGCAGTAAGTCATCTGAACCCCCGCCTGCCGCTCTCCCTGCTGCTCTCCCAGGATAAAAGCGTAGCATTTGGCCTGGGCCAGATGGATAGGATTTGGTTCCTCCATGAGTCCCAGATCCCGGTACACTCCCTTGATCTCGTCAATCCATAAAATCTCTTCCGCCTTCTGTCCCGGAACATCCTCTGTTTTTTCCCGGAAAACTCCGTCTGCCCTTCCCTCAATCGCAAGGGTGAAGGTCTCCTCCTGGGATTCCCATGCTACAGACACCTCCGCTTGATAGCCGGCGCCCATCCTTGCCTGAAGCTTCCGGTGTATCCTGCTGCCCTCCTGCATGGCTTCCTTCTCTCCCAGGCCTCCTCTGCGGCTGTCAATATCCCCGAAACGCAAAATAAATTCCACGAGATTCCTTACAGAAACCCGCACCCTTTGGTTTTCTTCCATTCTTTATGCCTCCAAAGCCCGCCGAAACGCAGCCGTCGTCGTTCCAATATCTTCTTTAGGCTGCTCCATACAAAACTTATTAGCTCCATTATATCCTTTGGTTCCTGTTTTAACAACCGGATTTCCGTTTTCTGCGGTACGTTATAAGCTGATGGGGAAAGCTTTGAAAGAAAAAGAATCGGAAAGATAGCTGCAAAAAGCACGCCGAAGCGTTATAATAATGGCAGCCGTCTGCTTAGCTGTCTGAACAGAAAAGCAAATGTTTATACCAGGAGGATAAAAAATGATTTCTAAAGTTGGAATAATCGGACTGGGCGCCCTTGGCATTCTTTTTGCCGCTCAGTTTCAGGAAAAAACGAGCAGAAGCCATGTTTACATTCTGGCAGATGAAAAACGGCTTCAGAGGTACCGCACGGAGGGAGTCTACTGCAATGGACGGCTCTGTGATTTTCAGTATGCCTCCCCCGCCGATGCCCCCCAGATGGATCTGCTGATCTTTGCCACCAAATACCAGGGCCTTCCCGGGGCCGTGAAAACCGCCAGGAGTGTCTGCGGGCCCCAGACCATTCTGATGTCCTTTCTGAACGGAATCTCTTCAGAAGAATATATAAAGGAACATCTGCCTGCCGGCCGTCTCCTGTACTGCACCGTTCAGGGAATGGACGCCACCCGCCAGGGAAACCATCTGACCTATGAGAATCCCGGTTCCGTTGTCTTTGGCGAAAGGGAATCTTCCGGAAACGGGGCTATCGAAGAGGTGAAAGAATTTTTTGAAAGAACCGGCATCCGCTTCTCCGTGTCCCAGGATATCCTGCATCAGCTCTGGAGCAAATGGATGCTCAACGTAGGGGTAAATCAGACCTGCGCTGTGTTTGGTGAAAATTACGGCGGTGTCCAGAAGGACGGAAAAGCTCGCCGGGCCATGATCGCTGCTATGGAGGAAGCCCGGAAAACCGCAGCTGCGGAAGGCATCTCTCTTACAGAAAAAGAGCTGAAGGACTGGGTAGCTTTGGTAGACACGCTTTCTCCCCAGGGCGAGCCCTCCATGCGTCAGGACACAAAAGCCGGAAGAGAGACCGAAGTGGAACTCTTTGCCGGAGTCGTCTGTCGTCTTGGGAAAAAGCACTGTATTCCCACTCCGGAAAATGACTATTTTTATAAAAAGCTTCCGCAGATAACCCCTCTCTACAGAAGATAATAATAGAGGACAATCTCCTCAAAGCGGCCATCCTTCATGCGGAAGCCTCCAGGTATTTTCCCTGCCTCCCGAAACCCGAGACGTTCGTACAGATGGCGGGCATGAATGTTGGAAGACACCACCGCGTTAAACTGCATAATGGCAAATCCTTTTTCCTTCGCTTTTTCCAGGGAATCCTTCACCAGCTTTTCACCTATATGAAGTCCCCGGCTCCCGGAACGGACCGCGTAGCTGGCATTGCCAATATGGCCGCACCTTCCCACATTGTTGGGATGCAGAATATACAGCCCCAGAAGGGTTCCTGTTTCCGAATCCACCGCAGCCCGGGTCAGCGTCTGGGAAGCAAAGAATTCTCTGCCTGTTTCCATGGTCAGAAATTCCTCCTGGGGAAAAGCTTTCCCCTCGTCTACCACTTCATTCCAGATGTGAATCATTTCTTCCACATCCTGCTCCCTGTAATTCCGAATCGTCAGCTTCATTTTCTTTCCGTCTTTCCTTTCATAAATTATATAAATCAACAAAAAAAGCGCCCCATTGTCTTTTCCGACTCTGGAACGCCCCTGCCTGTATCCATCCCTGTTTCCGCCGCATCAGACTCTCTCTGCAGGCCTCCTGCAAGCAGCGAAACTGGCAGTCTGCGGCGCCGCGGAAATCAGGATTATTTTACGCAACTGTAAACTTGCTGAGAACCTTCTCGAACTCACTGTCCTCTGTATGGTACTGCACCTTTAAATCCTTTGTGCGGTCCAGGCTCATTACACCAAGAATTGATTTTGCGTCAATCACCATTCGATTGTACGAAATATCCACATCAAAATTACATCTCGTCGCCGCCTGAACAAATTCCCTTACATCATCAATTGCCTCCAGTCGGATTTTCTTCTCCAACACAAAGCATCCCTCCTTAAAATTTTTCGTAATGGTTCGGAACCAGCCTGAAAACTCTGCTTAATTCTGAAAAATTACAAACCATGAATGTATCAGTTCAAGTTTTAAATGGCTTTCTGCCGGCAGAATCTGATTTCTGTCAACCGTTTTCATGTGGTTTTCCACATTATGGCACAAATGGTTTTTTCCGTCAATCCCCTTC
The DNA here is from genome assembly GCA_018712785.1 of Candidatus Choladousia intestinavium. Taxonomy (GTDB): domain Bacteria; phylum Bacillota; class Clostridia; order Lachnospirales; family Lachnospiraceae; genus Choladousia; species Choladousia intestinavium. The sequence continues at coordinate 14,293 of DVGK01000008.1, forward strand.
TTTTGTCCGCACTTCTTCGTGCTGTTCCGATCACTCTGTTTTTTGTAAAATTTAGACAAATTTTTCACATACTTTCTCGAAATTCATCAGAACTAAAAAAATCAGTTCTTCTATCAATGTATGCACGTCCTCAAAACCTGACTAAAAATCCCGCCCCTCCGTCATCCAATTTCTAAATCTCAGCGGCCACAGCTGTCTCTGAAGAGCCGGATTCTCCCGTTCCGTGACAGCTATGCTTTTGCAGAATCCCCGCCACATCTTCTGGAAAAGAGCTTCATTCTCCGTCACTTCGGTAACCGCCTCCCTGTCCGGACATACATTCCGGAAAACAGCCCAGGGATGATGGGCTCTGTGAAGCAGAGAATCTCCCCGCCCCGAATCATAGATTATAAAATTCTCTCCGGGAAGGCGATTGGAAAAATGTTCTCCTAAAAGTGGGAGCACCTGATTCTCTGCCTGGATTTCCGAGAAAAGAATGCCCCCCGAAAGCTCACGGAAGCGCACAAATCCCAGATAGTGGTGGGCTTCATTTCCTACCCTTCTGGCCATATCAAACACCTGAGCCACTTCCGGATCCTGAAGCTTCCACAGAATCCTCCTGGCTGTATATTCCTTTACGCCGGGACTTAAAGCCTGTACCAAAACCCGATAAATACAGTCCGCCCTCTCTGGCCGATAGGAAAGGGCAGCCTGGTAAACGGACTGATAGGAATCCTCTCCCATTCTCCTTCGTATGGTGCGGGCGACTTTTTCCGCCTTTTCAAAATCAGGCTCTACCCTCCTGTAGGAGGCAAACAGCTCCAGATTCCCCTGCCCCGCAATCCGAAGAGCTGCATGGTCATGGCCCACTCTGCTGTCCCATGCATCGTAGATCCCTGTAAAAATTCCCTCCAGACTGTCTTCGCATTCAAAAATAACCATACCTTCCTCCTATCCCAGTCCTGTCTGCTTCAGCTTCTCAGGAACCGGTCCCAGCATCTGCCCAGCGTCAAAGAGAGAAAGCTGCCGGTATGTGGCCTCCTCTCTGAATGGTGTTTTCTCTGAGGAGAGCAGATTTCTCAGAATAAAGTCCTCATCCATCTTCAGGGGATACATCTGACGTCCCCCGCAGGTAATAAAATAAACCGCCCGTTTTAATACGACTCCCGCTTTCTTCAGTGACTGGAAATCCAGATTTCCCAGCTTCCTGGCCTGGACGATCCTTCTGGCGGATTTGGGCCCGATCCCGGGTACCCGCAGAAGCGTATGATAATCCGCCGTATTTACTTCTACCGGGAAGTTCTCCAGATGGGACAGAGCCCAGTCACACTTGGGGTCCAGAAAAACATTAAAATTCGGATGTCTCTCATTCAAAAGCTCAGCGGCAGAAAATCCGTAAAACCGCAGGAGCCAGTCAGCCTGATACAGACGATGCTCCCGCAAAAGAGGCGGCCCATCCGGCAGGGCGGGCAGCAGAGCGTCCTGGTTTACCTGAACGAAAGCCGAGTAAAATACTCTCTTCAGACGGAACTTCTGATACAGTGCTTCCGCCACACTGAGAATCTGATAATCATTCTCCCGGGTAGCGCCGATAATCATCTGCGTGCTCTGTCCCGCAGGCACAAACCGCGGCGCGTTTCTATACAGCGCCAGATCGTACTGGTTCTGCTCATGGCCTAGCTGAATCTGACGCATAGGCGTCAGAATCCTCTTTCTGGACTTGTGCGGGGCCAGCTTCCTCAGCCCCTCCGCTGTGGGAAGTTCCAGATTCACGCTCATGCGGTCGGCCAGAAACCCGGTGCGCTCAATCAGCTCCCGGGGAGCACCCGGTATGGCTTTCACGTGAATGTACCCTTCAAAGCCATATTCCCTCCGGAGCTTAAAAATGGTCTGATATAGAAGCTCCATGGTATACGCGGGACTTACCAGAATTCCTGAGCTGAGAAAAAGGCCCTCAATATAATTTCTCCTGTAAAATTCCATGGTGAGGGTACATACCTCTTCCGGCGTAAAAGCCGCCCGCGCCGTATCATTAGAGGAACGATTGATACAGTAGCGGCAGTCAAATACGCATTCATTAGTAAACAGAATCTTCAGAAGAGAAATACAGCGCCCGTCAGAGGAAAAGCTGTGGCAGATCCCTGCCGCCGTACAGTTACCCATCCCTTTCCCGCTTCCCCTGCGGTCAACGCCGCTGGAAGTACAGGCCACGTCGTATTTGGCCGCATCACTTAGTATCTGCAGCTTTTCATAAAGATCCATCTCCTTGGAAATTTTCATTTTTACATTCCTCATTTCGCATATTCGAACATATGTTCTTTTTTTATTATAGCAAATACATGCGTGGAATGCAAGAATTTCAAATTTTTTCTCTGTGAGACCATAAAAAACGTTACTGTGGACAGCAATAAAAAAACAGCCCAAGACCGGACAGCAAAACTGCTGCTCTGTCCCAGGCTGCTGCAGACTTCCATCTTCCGCAGAATTTATCGCTTCAAAGCTTTCAAAACTATTTGCCAGCTTCTTCCGCTTCCAGATACGCGTTCAATCTCTCCAGAAGCAGATCCGGCTCTATGCCATGCACCATGGCGGCTTCCTCTAAAGACTCCATCTGGGCAGAGGGGCAGCCGATGCAGAACATTCCGCCTCCCATCAGAACAGGGCCCAGATTCTCATTCACTTTGAGAATCTCACCAATCGTCATATCCTTGGTAATTCTAACTGACATGAGTTGTTTCCTCCTTCTATAAATATATTATCATACTTTGTATCTGTTCAGAATCATCTTATACAGTACACAGGACTTCGCCCGAAGCCTCTCCGGTCCTCATAAGCCCGTACTCCCGCATCCGTTTTTCCAGTCCGTTCAGCAAATGCGCAGACCTGCGGAACAGTTACAATGTTTTTACATTATAATACCTTTCTTTTCCTTATGCAAGCCCTTCCCCTTTGTTCTCCCAGAAATACATGGAAATTTGCTGTTTGGTTCTTGTCACTTCCGCATTTTTGTATTAGAATGTAGTCAGATTTCAGAACAGTTCTGGATCCAAAAAATGAGAAGGAGGATAAGATCATGGCATATGTTATTTCTGATGAGTGTGTAGCCTGCGGTACTTGCGCAGATGAGTGTCCGGCAGAAGCTATCAGCGAGGGCGATGGAAAGTATGTAATTGATGCAGATGCATGTCTTGACTGCGGTACCTGCGAGGGTGTATGTCCCACAGGTGCTATTTCTGCTGAATAATTTATCTGCCCTTTCAGGCATACCTTGACGGCCGCAGCGAACGCGGCAAAAAAGAGGTAGGCTGCCGCGTCAGACGCGGCGTACAAAACGGCAATACATAAGGAGCGTTTCCGGACGCTCCTTTTTCATGGGCTTTTTCGCCTGACTATCCCCGCTTTCCGATTTTTTTCCGAAGACGTTCCAGCCATCCCGCCTCCTTTTCTGTTTTGGCCGCCGCAGCTTCAGAAAATGACGCTTCCCGGTACTGAAAGTAAATCTCCAGCTCTTCCCTGAGCCGTTCTGAAAGAGCCTGCTTCAGCTTTTCATTCTGTTCTTCCACCACTTCCTGAATCATTCTCTTTAAAATAGCTTCAAACTGACGGAGATTCTCTGACTGCCCCTCCCCCAGCACCGCCGGATAGGCATTCTCGATCCTCTGGATTCCCTCTTTCAGTTCTGAATCCCCACTGTTTTCTTCCCCTGCTCCCTTAAGAAGAATTTTTATTCCCTTTAACTGAATCCCCTTTTCTTTCAGCTCCTTTACCCTGCACAGCGTCTCCACGTCCTGTTCCGTATAGATCCTGTGTCCCTGGCTTGTCCTCTGTATTTCCAGTCCCAGCTCTTCTTCCCAGTAACGCAAAACGTGCGACTCTACGCCTACGAGCCGCACTGTTTCTGATACGGAGTACTCTTTTGGTAAATGCTCTTTCTCCATGAAACTTCTCCCCTTTGCTTCTCTTCGCCTGCTGCTGTTCACAAGCTTCACAGCAGCCTTCCGATCTCTTTTCATTCGGCCTCATACTTACAATATATGCCGGGGAAAAGTGAAATAGAACACTCCGTCTTATTTTTTCATATTCGCGAATTTCGTAAATCTTGGCAGCCATGCCAGCTCCACCGTGCCGATGGGGCCGTTTCTCTGCTTGGCGATAATGACCTCCGCCACATCCTTCTTCTCTGTATCGTGGTTGTAATAATCATCCCGGTACAGAAACATCACAACATCAGCGTCCTGCTCTATGGCTCCCGACTCGCGCAGGTCTGAGAGCATAGGACGATGATCCGGCCTTTGCTCCACTGCCCGGGAAAGCTGTGAAAGAGCCACTACGGGAACCTTCAGTTCCCTGGCGATCTCTTTCAGAGATCTGGAGATATCCGAAATCTCCTGCTGTCTGGACTCCGACCGGCGGCTGCCCTGCATCAGCTGCAGGTAGTCGATCATAATAATCCCCAGATTATGTTCCAATTTATACTTCCGGCATTTGCTTCTCAGCTCTGTCACAGAGATACCGGGCGTATCGTCAATAATCAGATTGGAACGTCCAATCACGCCGGCCGCCTCAATCAGGCTGGCCCAGTCATTGTCACTGAGATTACCGGTACGGAGAAGCTGGGAATCCACCCTGGACTCCAGAGAAAAGAGACGGTTCACCAACTGCTCCTTGGACATCTCCAGACTGAAGATAGCCACTGTAAGATTGCTGCGGAAAGCCATGTATTCCGCGATGTTTAAAACAAAGGCCGTTTTCCCCATAGAAGGCCGGGCCGCAATCAAGATAAGATCCGACGGCTGGAAGCCGGAGGTCTTGTAATCCAGATCAATAAATCCTGTAGCCAGACCTGTGACGTTCCCTTTCAATCTGCTGGCCGCCTCGATCTTGTCCAGAGCGTTCAGCACTATATCCTTGATGGGTACGAAATCCTCGCTGCCCTTTCTCTGGAGAACCTGGAAAATCTTTTTTTCCGCGTCCTCCATAATCTCTTCCGTAGTCTCTTTCCCTGTATAGCAGGCGTTGGCAATCTCTTCATTCACCCGAATCATCCGCCGCAGCAGAGCCTTTTCCGCCACAATCTCCGCATGGGCCTTTACATTGGTAGAGACCGGCACATTGGCAATTACATCGCCCATAAATTCCAGACTGCTGATCTCCGGCGGCACACCTTTTTCTTTCAGCCGATTCTGAAGAGTGACCATATCCACAGGCTTATTTTCTCCGTAAAGATCTGTAATTGCCTCAAAAAGCACCCCGAACTGTTTCTGATAGAAATCTTCCGTTGTAACGATCTGAGACGCGATTGTAATGGCGTCCTGATCCATCATCATAGACGCAACCACCGACTGCTCCGCCTCAACGCTGTGAGGCATCACTCTTTTAATCAGCGCTTCTTCCACAGTGCTTTTCCTTTCTTTTACGCCTCAACCACATGCACCTGAATCTGGGCGGTCACCTGCGCATGAAGCTTCACGGCAACCTGCGTCACTCCCAGGGTCTTAATAGGTCCTTCCATCAAAAGCTTCTTTTTATCAATCTCTTTGCCCAACTGCTCCCGCACAGCCTCAGACACTTCCTTGGAAGAAACAGAACCGAAAATTCTCCCTCCCTCTCCCGTCTTTACGGCAATCTTTACTTCCTTTCCTTCCAGTTCCTTTGCCAGGGCCTGGGCTGCCTCCAGATTCTCCTGGGCCACCTTCTGGGCATTTGCCTTCTGAAGCTTCAGGTCATTCATATTCTGTCCTGTAGCTTCTTTTCCCAGTCCTTTTTTCAGCAGCATATTTCTTGCGTAGCCGTCGCTTACATTTACAATATCACCTTTTTTTCCAAGACTTTTCACATCCTGAAGCAAAATTACTTTCATATTTAGATCGCTCCTTCTTCTGTCATCTGTGTCAATACTTGTTTCAATTTCTCTCTGGCCTCATCTACCGTTACTCCCTCAAGCTGAGCTCCAGCGATATTCATATGGCCTCCCCCTCCGAGCCGCTCCATGATGATCTGCACATTGACTTCATCAATAGCCCGGGCGCTGATATAAATTTTATTCTTATAATCAGTCAGCACAAAAGAAGCCTTCACCCCTATAATATTCAGAAGTTCATTGGCGGCCTGGGCACCTACCACAGTGGGATTCTCCAGTCCCTGGGCCGGACACACGCTGATGGCGTACCTGCCCATAAAAGCCTCCGCGTGACGTACCGCTTCCGCCCTTGCCTTATACGTATCCATATCCTCCCGGAAAGATTTCCGAACTCTGGTGACGTCCGCTCCATGTCTGCGCAGAAACGCCGCCGCCTCAAAGGTCCGCATCCCCGTCTTGGCCACGAAATTGTTGGTGTCCACAATAATTCCGGCATAAATGCAGTCCGCCTCATTCACCTTCAGTTTAATATCGTCATCATAGTACTGAAGAATCTCTGCGATCATCTCACAGGCTGAGGACGCCGATGGTTCAATATAAGAAAGGGCCGCATTCTCTATCTTCTCCTCCGACTGGCGGTGGTGATCCATCACCACAATGGTCTTTGTGCGTTCCAGAAGCTCTGAACACTCAGCCATGCTGGGACGGTTCGTATCTACTACTACTACCACCGTGTTCTGGTTGGTCAGTTCGATGGCCTGGTCATGAGTGAGAATATAATTCTCCTCATAATCCCCGCTGGCCTGCAGGGCATTCACCCAGGGCCGGATTCCGCTGTTAATCTCTCCCAGAACAATATGAGCATGCTTGCCTGCCTGGAGAGCCGCTCGGCATACTCCTACGCTGGCTCCCAACGAGTCGATGTCCGTAACCTTATGCCCCATGACAATCACCCGTTCTCTGGAGCTGATCAGCTCCCGGAGAGCCTGCGCCTTCACCCGGGCCCTCACCCGGGTATTCTTCTCCTGCCGCTGGGTCTTCCCACCGTAGAAGGTCATCTTATTCTGGTTCTTCACCACAGCCTGGTCGCCGCCTCTGGCAAGAGCCATTTCCATAGCGCCTCTGGCCGCCTCATAATCCTGACAGTAGCCGCCGCTGTTGACGCCCACTCCGATGCTGATGGTAACAGAAATACTGTTTCCGATATTTACCGTCTTTACATCCTCCAGAACAGAGAACCGATCCTGAATCATCTGATCCAGCCCCTTCTGGTTCACCACAAGGAGATACTTGTCCTTCTCCAATTTTTTAATCAGGCCGTCCATGGAGGTGACGTATTTCGTGATCCTTCTGTCTACCAGTGCCTCCAGCATGGAGCTTCTGACATCCTCCACGCTTTCCATGGCTTCATCGTAATTATCCATATACAAAAGCCCCACCACCGGCCGTTCCTCATAATTTTCCTGAACATACAGACTCAGTTCTGTTACGTCAAAAAAATGGAACGCCAGGATCCAGCCCTCACCCGTCACAATTTTAGCCGCCTGTGCTTCCTCCAGAAGCTCTTTCAGCAGGATCTTTTTTATATTTACCCGGTATCTCCGATCTCCGTATTCAATCTCTACGTCGTTCTCCTCTTCCTCATCCGGGAAACATTCCGCAGTAAGCTGAGGAACCAGGCTGCTGATATTTTTATGACAGTCCCCGGGTCTGCCAGTGATCTGGGACATAGATTCATTCATCCACAGAAGCTTTCCGTCCTGCTGTGCAATCCCATAAGGAATGGCCAGACCTTTCAGCATTTCCCGTTCAATCTCTTTATAACGCCCTGTAAAATCCAGCAGCTCCTGAAGTACTTTGGGCCGGTAATACAGCTCAAGCCCGATCATACTCAGATAAAACAGAACGGTAAAGCCCGCCACCAGACAGCCGGCCAGGGTATTCACGTAGAGCACTATGCCTGTAAGAACACAGAGCAGCAGCGTCATAACCACACACCAGTACCAGTGTCTCATAACATGCCCGCTGTATTTTATCTGAAGCTTTTCTTTTTTCTTCTTCATGCGCCTTCTCCATTCTCTTTCATTCCGTTTCCCCTTAAAACGGCTTCCCTCCAAACCGGATCCCAGACGCAAAAGCTCCCCCATCCTGGAACCGTTCATTTCTAGGGAACATTTTACCATAAAACAGCCGTTTGGAAAAGAGTTTATTCCAGAAGATGTGTGCCGGCGGCAGAATACAAAAAACGGGAGCCTCGTCTGTACCCTGGGATTCGGTACAAAAAGGCCCCCTGGAGTCCCGTAAAACTACAGCTCTTCAAAGCGGCGGGCTCCCCGGCCATTCAGCCAGATCTGGAGGCCGACGCATCCGGCCGCGGCTGCGGCTGTCCAGAAAGCGAAATAGGCTTCCTGGGCAATTCCCAATCCCAGTCCTGTTCCCAGGCGCAGAAGAATCGGAAGAATTGAAAAAAGCATAGACAAAAGAAGGGTAAGGGTGGAACTGAGACTGTTCTTTACCACCTGGGTCTCAGACAGAAAATCCAGTCTTGGAAACAGCAAATTCCACATCAGCCCCATCTGCCCGCACAGAATGACCATCAGCACCGGCAGGACAGTCATAACCGCCGCCATTGCGGGTGCCGGCCGCTGCACCCAGAAAACCGCCCCCTGGGCAAACAGAAGGGGAGGAATGCAGACAGCCAGATGAAACAGCAGCTTTCCCGCAAGAATCTGGCGTGAAGTAACCGGACAGCTTTTCAGAATCCACAGGCTCTTTCCCTCCAGAGAAATACTGGGCGCTGATATATAGCTTAAAACTCCCAAAAAGCACAGAGCCGCCAGGTAAACGGAATTCATCTCCTCCTTCAGGGAAACGCCTCCGATGGTAATTCCCGCGATCTGTGAAAGCATATCCTGCTTCACCAGAAGAAATACCCCGGCCGCCACCAAAAATACCGCGCCTATGCCTGCGTTAATCATATAGCCCGGAGAAGAAGTGAAATGCTGCCACTCCTTTCCCATAAGCCCTGCCACCACCGGATATCGGCCCCGGCGTTTTTCCCGGTATCGGGTTTTTTTAAAGCCCCGGTTGGATGTGATGATTTTCACAAAGGTTGCCGACAAGATCAGGTAGGCCGCGGCGAAAGGAACACTGCAGTATAAAACGGAATACGCCAGAAACAAAAGATTCCCCTCTCCGACCGCCATTCCCATCTGGTATAAAGGATAAAGAATCCTGGACAGAAGCCCTGCAATCTCGGCAGCGTGAGTCAGCAGATACGAAAGCCCTGTAAACATCCGGCTGTACAGATACAGATAGCCGGCAAAAAAAGCAATCCAGAGAAGCAGCACGGCCGCCGATTTATGACGTATCCTGCTTCCAACAGCCGTAAATGCGGCTCCCAGCAGGCAGGAAATGCTGATTGCCAGAAGAGGGATCAGGAAAAACAGCAGCAGGGATGAGAAAAGCTGCAGGGGCGAAAGCCCTACCTGATATCCGTATCCTGCCAAGGCCGGCAGAACCACTACGGCTCCGTAAATCAGATTCGTCAGGTACAGCATCAGCATCCTGCTGAAAAGAATCATGGAAACCGGAATGGGCAGAGACAGCAGAAGCTCATTATCTCTGGCCTCGTACAGCTGAGTCATAGCCAGAAACACACTTCCCACCATCATCAGAAGGAACGCCATGACAAGCATCAGGAGGAAATACATCCAGTCCAGTCCCAGTCCGTGAAGAGGCTCTGCCATGGCAAAAAACATAGCTCCAAACAGGAAGAGAAAGACGCCTGCCAGATACAAAAACAGAAAACAGATGCCGATTTTTTTCAGCCTGCTAGCTCTCTTTTTGCTGCCTCTGGAAAACAGAGAATGAAACATGGACATCCAGTACGTTTTCAGCAAAGTTCTAAGCATTTTCGCCCTCCAGTTCCAGGAAGACATCCTCCAGGGAATCCTGTCCTCTTACCTCATCCATGGTTCCTGAAGCCACCAGCCTTCCCTTTTTTATGATCGCCACTTTATCGCAGAGCTTCTCGGCCACCTCCAGCACATGGGTGGAAAAGAAGATCGCCCCGCCCTGATCGCAGTGTTCCCGCATCATTCCCTTCAGGGTATGGGAAGCCTTAGGATCCAGCCCTACGAAGGGCTCATCCATAATAATCAGGCTGGGCTTATGGAGGAAGGCTGAGATTACAGCCAGCTTCTGCTTCATTCCATGAGAATAGGCGGAAATTTTTTCTGCCAGATCCTCCTTCAGCTCCAGCTTCTCCGCATAGTAACGGATGCGCTGCGCCCGTTCTTCTCCGGATACCTTAAAAATATCCCCGATAAAATTCAGATAGCCAATTCCGCTCATAAACTCATAAAGATCCGGATTATCCGGAATATAAGCAAGCATCCTCTTACAGGCCAGGGGCTCCCGGCGCACAGAATGACCGCACACCAGGATCTCTCCTTGGTCAAACTGCAGAATCCCGCAGCATGCTTTAATGGTGGTCGTCTTTCCCGCTCCGTTATGTCCGATGAACCCGTAGATCTCTCCGGGGCGGATATGAAGATCCAGATGATCTACCGCCTTCTTCCTGCCGTATGTCTTAGTCAGTCCTTCAATCCTTAACATGTCTCTCTCCTCCAGCCTCAATCATATTGCGGATTCTCTGCATCTCATCATCCAGCGTAGAGATCGTCTCCGCGCACTGGCGCAGCTTCTCCACGATTTTTTCCTCATCCTCCACATTCTTTTTATAACGCAGCTTATGATCCACGCTGGCCCAGAAGTCCATAGCAATGGTACGGAACTGTACTTCGATCTTTACAGGCGTTTTTCCTTTCTCCAGAAAAACCGGAACCTCAAGAATCAGATGAAGACTCCTATAGCCGTTGGGCTTTGGATTTTTAATGTAATCCTTGGTGCGGATCAAGCGGATATCGTCCTGCTGCAGCAGCAGATCTGCCAGGCGGTAAATATCCTCCTGAAAAGCGCAGATCACTCTCACTCCCGCTACATCATAGAGATTCTCTTCCACGAGTTCTTCCACGTTTCCGTCTGCCAAAGAAAATCCTCTCCTGCGGAGCTTTTCGATAATGCTCCTGGGGGACTTCAGCCTTGTCTTGATGGACTCAAAAGGATTTCTGTCATACTGGAGAGAAAATTCTGAATTCAGCACATTCAGCTTTGTCTCCACCTCCATGATGGCACAGCGGTATTTATTCATAATTTCCATAAATCTCCGCCCGGATTCCAGAACCCTTATGTATTGATACTCTTCCAGTGTCTCTTCGACTTTTTCCATTGCCCTCTCCTTCCGGACCGGAAAAGCAAAGCTTCCTTTGCTTTCCTGCATCCCTTGTACGCTGACGCTAAGATATCATTTTGATTTTTGTTTGTCAAGCGTCAGTGTCCCCGCCTTCCGGCTCTCCCTCCGGCGAAGAGCAGCAGGCCTCCTAAAGCGGCCCCGGCACCTGCCAGGCCCATCCAGAATTCTATTCCGGTTCGGTCCCCGGTTCTGGGGGTATCTCCCTGAGGAATGGGTGTGCGGCGGTTTTTTATCTCCTCCGCTCTCTGAATCTCCTTCGTCTTTCCGTCCTCGTACTGGAATGTGATTTCCCGTATCTTTTCCTCCTTTTCGTACCCCTCAGGAGCCTGAATTTCCTCCAGAAAGTATGTGATCTCTTCCTGAAAAACCCCTTCTTTATAGAGGGCTGTTTCCAGGAGGCTGCTTTCTGCTCTTCCGTCCTGATCGGTCTCAAGCTTTTCCAGCACTTCCCCCTCTTCACTCCGCAGTTCAAACACAGCCCCCTTCAGCCCTTCGCCGGTCTCCTGATCTGTCTTTTCCAGAATCAGCCGTCCCATAGGATGATGATCCTGCATGACAACCTTCTGTATCTCCCCTGTATCTTCTACGGTGAACTTTACCTCTTCCGCCGTAAGATAACCGTAGGGCGCCAGCTCTTCCCGCAGGGTATAAGTACCCGTCGGCAGTCTGCGGATCTGATGAGGCTCCTTTTCAGAGATCCAGCTTTCTACTATTTTTCCGTTTTCATCCACAATGCTCAGTTTTGCCCCTGGAATCTCACTGCCGTCTGTAATATCCTGCTTGCTGATTTCCACCTTCGTAATATCATCCTGCATGGATATCTTTTGTATTTCTTCGGTATTTTCCAAGGTAAACTCTATTGTCTCTGCCGTAACGTATCCGGGCGCCGGGAGCGTCTCGGTCAGAAAATACTTCTTTCCGTTCTCCAGTCCCCGAATTCTGTGGGGTTCTTTTTCGGAGATCCACTGATCTATCACATTTCCTTCTGAATCCCTTACCTCCAGAGATGCCCCTTCAATCTCCTCCCCGTTAGTAAGATCTGTCTTTGTAATCTGCAGATCCGTTCTGCGGTTTTTAAAAACCCCTGTAAATTCCAGAATCTCTGCCGTTCCGTCCCGGTACCTTACATCCGCTTCCAGGCTCTCACGGCTGCTTACGTAGCCGGGAGCCGCCTGTTCTTCCCGGATCACGTATTTTCCATGGGGAAGGTCTGCCTCAAAAATTCCCTGCCCTTCCTGATCGGTCGTACAGCGGGCCGCTTCCTCTCCTTCGTCAAAAAGAAGCATGCCGTCCGGACCCAGAATATCCTCCGCCGCATAAAGGGAAAATACGGCGCCCTCTATAGGCGTTCCGTCCTCTGAATCCTTTTTCTGCACCCGGATCTCTATCTTCTGCCGCAGATTTTTCCAGTCTTTCTCCCAGCGTATCACCGGCGTCTCCTGATCCTTCCACAGAAGTTCCGCCACCGTCTCTTCCTTTGGTTCCTGAAAAGTTTCCGGCAGCTTTCTCTCCCGTATCTCATAGATACCCAAGGGCAGATCTTTTACCGAAGCCTCCCCTTTCTCATCTGTGACAGCCGAGGCCGCCAGCGCCCCTTTTTCAAACAGGATTTCTCTTTCTCCATCCGCATCGGTTCTGCCGTCCGCATAGAGAATATCCTCCGCCGCGTAAAGGTCAAAGACCACCCCTGCCAGAGAAGTTTCTTTATAGACCAGTCCTTCTTCTGTCTTCTCCGGAATCTCCCCAGTCTTCCGGATCTGTATCTCGCCTTTTACCGGCTGGTTCTCATACTCCTGGACAATGACCACATCCCCGGTGAGGGAATCCGTCTCATAAGCGCACCCCGAGGAGATCTCAAACTCCAGTGGCTCCTCGTTTCTTATGTAGCCCTCCGGCGCCTCTGTCTCAATCAGACTATATTTTCCCGGAAGAAGATTTTCCGGAAGAATCAGGTATCCTTCCTCATTGGTCTCAAAGACCTCCAGCGTCTCCCTTTTCGGATAAGTAACCGTCTGCTTCACGTATTCCCCGGTGTCCTGATTCAGAATCTGAAACTTGGCTCCCGGAACTTTCAGGATTTCGCCCGTCTCCTGATCCCGCTTCACCACCTTCAGCTTCGCCTGAAAATGCTCATCCAGAAGAACCCGCCAGGGCTGCGGCTGATCGGGGCTGTGTTCAGAGACAGTGACCAGAAAATCCCTGACAGGTTTGTATTCCTCTGGCACTGTAGTCTCCCGCACCAGATATTTCCCGTAGGGAAGGGGAATCGTCTGAAGATATCCTGTCTCATCTGTAAACAGCTCTGTCTCGCCGGATTCACCGATTACCACCGGCGCTGCCTCATCCAGAAGATATTCTCCCTCTTCGTCCATCTTAAGCTCTGAGAGAAGGTACACCGTAAACCCCGCCCCTTTCAGAAGCGGAGCGTCATCCGCTCCCTCCTGGGAAATTTTAATCAGCTGGAAGGGCTGCTTTTTCACCTGTTCCCCTATGGTCACGCTCTTTTCAATCGTCAACGTCTGATCATTCTCCCAGAGACAAGCCACATCGTATTCCTTCTCATCCAGTACGTATCCCTCCGGCGCTTTCAGTTCTTTCAGAAAGTATTTGCCCGGATACAGTCCGTCCGCCGCGGCCCTTCCGCTTTCGTCGGAAGTCAGCACCGCCGCCTGCTCCCCTGCCTTATGAAGAACTCCGGTCTTGCCGTCCGGATGCACAATGTCCTCCCGGGCAAAGAGTCCGTAAACGGCTCCCGTCAGAGAAGCGTCGCCCTGGGGAACCGCCTCTCCCGTCTCCAGATCCACCTTTTGGAGGTTCACTTTGGCCCGGCAGTTCTGATTTGTACATTCATAAGAAAATTCCTGTACAGCTATACCTCCTGTTCCCCGAAAATCCAGCGAAAACCGGGCCTCCGGATTTCTCACATAGCCGTTTGGCGCCTGTATCTCGGCAGCATAGTAAGAATAGCCCCAGGGAATTTCCTCTTCAAAGCTGAGAAATCCGTCCTGTCCTGTAAGCCCCGAAGCAATCAGCGTATTCGCCCCGGCAATCACCTGTCCTGAAGCATTTTTTATTTCTCCAGCTGTGTACAGCCCGAATCTGGCTCCGGCCAGCGGATTCTTCGTCTCCGAATCCGCTTTGTAAATCTTTATTCTGGCCTTTGTTCTGGTGTTTTTTACGGTAACCGTATGGTAGCTTACCTCCTCCGTCTGCCCGGGAGCCTTTAATTCCACCCGGTACCTCTCCTGGCTTTTCGCCGTCCCCTCCGGAGCCTGTTTTTCCTCCAGGGAATAAACGCCGAAGGGAAGTCCGTTTACCGTCACGCTGCCATCCGCCCCTGCGCGCAGATTTTCCCGGACGATGTCTCCCGCGGAGTAAACCTTCTGTCCTGCCCCATTGAGAATCGTCTCTTCAGCATACAGGGTGAAGACGGCTCCTGTGATTTTCCGGTTTTCATACAGAAATTTCACTCCCTCTCCATCCGAAGCCGCTCCAGTCAGAACCTCCCCTTCTTTCCAGATCGTAAGAGATGCCGTCTGAAGCTTATCCTCCGCCTGGATAACCGTTTCCTCCTGAATACTCTGCACTTTGTATACCTGTGTGTTCAGCACATGCGCGGATGGAGCTGTGATTTCTTTCACATAATAACTCTCCTGTTCAGCCTGAAGGTTTAAAAGCTGCGTCCGGCCATTCTCATCCGTGGCTGGAAATGTATACAGCAGATTCTTACAGCCTTCATCCCCGTACAGCCCATAAACCGCTCCCTTCAGAGCCGCTCCGGTTCCCGCCTCCGTCTTCTGAATTCTCACACTGAAAAAAAGCTCAGCGGCGGTTGCTGTAACCTTCCTTGTTTCTTCCAGCTCTGTAAAATCCATAGACAGGTATGTCACCGCCTGGCGCTTTACACTGCTGTCGGCCGGCTCATACCACCAGCCTCCATATTCTTCCGCCACAACCGTCACCGATGCGGTCACCGTAATCTGATCCCTGGCTATACTCTGGTAAGCCGCCTGCGTCGCCTGAAAATAAAAGGGGGACAGAGGGTTCTCCGGTTCCTCGACAACGATGGTCACTCCCTGGGGAGTTCCTTTTTCCAGACTTCTGGTTACATCCAGGATTCTGTCCGGTTCATTACTTTTGCAGGTGTAGCTGGAAGCTGTACGGTAGGTACCGTTTCCCTGCCTGATCCAGGTGTCCTGCTTGGACGGCGTAATCTCATACGTTACCTCCTTGGTCTGGTTCGTCACGCTGCTGGCAATTGTCGTATCTGCGTAGGCGTCCTCTACCATCTTATACACAAGGTTATAGACTTCTCTGTCTTTTGACTGATCCAGGTAATCCTCAATGGAGCTTTCTCTGCCCTGTTCATGGTTTATGATATGAATGGCCATCTGCGTGATATAGTAATCCTTTTTCCAGCTTCCGGCCGAATATTTGGAATTGTACGCAGTGCTTCCCCGGTACCGGCAGCCGCTGTATAAGCAGTATGTAATTTCCTTGGAAAGAGATCCCTCCCCGTCATACGTATATTTTTCATCCTCCGGCGCCTCCCTGGTATTATAAAGGCAGTAAGCGGCCACCGTCTTCCCGCCTACGGACATTCCGTGATCCGTTACATACTTAAAATAGCAGGGAAAGCCCAGGTAAGAGAGAATCTCTGAACTGTCCCTGGACACGGTGGGATACCTGGCCGTAAATAGAGAAATGCCGCCCACCTTCCGTATAGGTCCATCTCTCCACTGTTCATCCAGAAGGAAGGACAGGTCTTCTTCTGTCTCCGATTCTGTTCCGGAGTCTGACTCTGTCTGGGATTCTGGCTCCGTCCCTGATTCTGACCCTGTTCCGGAGTCTGACTCTGTCTCTGATTCTGACTCCGTCCCTGATTCCGACCCTGTCCAGGCGCCTGTTCCTGGCTCCAAGTCCTGTTCCGCCCCTCTCTCCGACTCTGTTTCCGGCTCAACGGCACCTGAGGTCTCTTTTTTTGTCTCGGTTTTCCCGGACGCCGCTGTCTCTGATAGGGCTGTGTTCCCCTCTGATTGCCGGTTCCCAAAAGAAATGGCAGCTGTCTGCGCTTCCGTACCGGAGGTCTCTTTCTTGGAAGCGCCGGCTTCTGTGCCCGTCTCCGTCGCCGCTGTTTTATCCTCCGACATTTTTTCTGATTCCTGTATGTCTTTGCCGTCCTCTTCTGAAACCTCTGTCGACTCCTGAAGCGTCTCCTCCGGCATTTCCTCCTTCACTGTTTCTCTCTGAAAAGCCTCTGTCTGCGCCGCAGGCTTCTCTGTGTCTTTGGCAGGTTCACTTTCTGTCTCCCGGAGATCTTCAGAACCTCCTCCTGCCTTTTCCCCGGAATCCAGTCCCGTCTCTTCCAGAACTTCTTCCGCTTCTGCCCGTCCCCCTTCCCCGGACCAGGTTTCCTGTTCCGCAAATAAAGCAGGAAAGATCATTCCGGCAAGCAGCAGTACCGCCAGAATCATCCGCAGCTTTCCCGCACTCCTTTTTTTCTTTTTCTGTTCCATAAACTTTCAGACTCCTCCTTCCCGCAGCATCCCGGAAGCGCAGAACCCGGTCCGGCAGTTTGGAAAACTAAGTTGGACAAAATAATACACTGCGTTTTCTTTCCGGTGCTGCTTCTGTCAAAATACGGTTTTCAGTTTCTAAATTCAGCAATAAGGGAATTTTGCGGCGACCGCCGCAGAACTTTAAAAGACAGGTTTATCATAGCATACCTGTCTTAGATTATCAATAGATATTTTGTGCTGTTGTATAAATATTATGAGATATCATTTCGTAATCTCTGACCTTCTGCGGCTTCCGTTTTCAAATGTCCGCACCATTCTGACAATCTGTTCCCCGGTCCGTCTCAGATTCTCTTTCGCTCGCTCCGGCTCCATCGCTTCTTTCAGCGTTAATGGCTCCCTGAGGACGGAAAACAGAGCGTCCATCTCCGGCTCCATGGCCGTCTCTGCCTCTTTTGTGACACTCCCTCCGATTCCAATGACGGGTACACGGTATTTTCGCGCAATCCGGGCAATTCCCATGGGGCCTTTCCCCATAGAGGTCTGTCCATCGATTCGTCCCTCTCCGGTAATTACCAGGTCTGCCCCGGCAATTTCCTTTTCAATCCCAAGAGTCCGCATGACAAGCTCTGCCCCCGGAAGCAGCTCCGCTCCCAGAAAAGCCATAAGAGATAACCCGAGCCCGCCGGCCGCTCCCGCTCCCGGCCTGCAGCTGAAGTCCTCCCCAACCGCTTCTTCCGTACATCTGGCGAAATTTTTGTGACAGTCATCCATAAAAGACAGCTGATCGGAAGGAATACCTTTCTGCGGGCCGTACACATAGGTAGCGCCCTGGGAGCCGCACAGAACATTGGTCACGTCACAGGCCACCTGAAACCGGCATTCTCTCAGCTGAGGAATCAAGCCGGAGCAGTCTATTTTCCTTACCCGGCCAGTGTCTTCTCCGGTAATTCCTGCCTCTTTTCCACCGGCATCCAGGAACTTAATCCCCAGCGCCGTCATCATCCCAAGCCCGCAGTCATTGGTGGCGCTCCCTCCGATTCCAAGAAGAAATTGTCTGGCCCCCCGTTCAAGGGCATCCCGTATCATTTCTCCTACCCCGTATGTAGTGGTATAGAGAGCGTTTCTTTCCCCTTCCGGAAGCAGGGTGAGCCCCGCCGCTGCCGCCATCTCCATGACCGCCAATCTGTTTTCCGGAAACCATCCGTAGGAAATCTCCCGCCTCTCTTTTTGCGGTCCTGAGACTTCCGTGCGAATCCATACGCCTCCCATACCTTCTACTAGAGCTTCCGCAGTCCCCTCTCCTCCGTCCGCCAGAGGTTTTACTACTACATCCGCATCCGGCGCGGCCTTTATGCTCCCATCCCGAAATGCTTCTCCCGCCTCCATGGAGGTAAGACTTCCTTTGAATGAATCGATGCTGATTACGATTTTCATTTTTTCCTCCTGTAAACGAAATCCAGAAATCTGTCTTCTACTGTTTTGAAAAAAGCCCCGCCGTCTCCTTAACGGCAGGGCTGTCGATCACACAAAGCCTGGTTTATACACCATTACTTCAGTTCTTCTTTTTTCTTTCTTACAACTTCCTCTACCTTCTCGATCAGCTGAACGTCATCGATCTGATCAATCAGAGAAGAAACCAAAACTGGAATGGATTCCGGGCTGAAATTCTTCTGGCTTGTTAACTGGAGAATCGCGTAGTCTGCTGCGCTCAGGGTCGCAACAAAAGAACGGGCATAATTCTTCTCAGTCCGTACAAAATCTGCAATCCTAATCATTTGTTTTTCCAGTAAAGAATTGATGAGCAGATGAATATAGCTCTTTTTCCACGTCCTGTCGGGCGACAGAGAAACGATCTCGGAGGCAGTCAAAGGCCTATCTGTCGTCCAAAGCAAGTCCATAATTTCCTTTTCACTGTTAGTAAGAGAATTTTGCTTCAATTTTTCGCACTCCTTTTCGCTTCATACTTTGTAGTTTAAATATATAATAGTTTAGACAGAACGTTTTGTCAACGATAATCCTTATATTTATTATGAAAAATGTAGCAATTCTCTCCTGGTTTCAGCAAAAGCATTCCACACATTGTCCAATGCTTTTGCTGTGTTTTACTAAGAATACTCAAAAAAGGCTGTATGAATCCCTCTTCGGAATTCATACAGCTTCTGTTTTTCTGCCAGATGATTAGTCCTGCACGTAGGGCATAAGAGCCACGTGGCGGGCTCTCTTGATGGCTACAGTCAGAGCTCTCTGATGCTTTGCACAGTTTCCTGTGATTCTTCTGGGAAGGATTTTTCCTCTCTCAGAAACGTATCTTTTCAGCTTGTTTACATCCTTGTAATCGATCTCATTGTTTTCCTTGCCGCAAAATACGCAGACTTTTTTTCTTCTGCGGATGCCGCCTCTTCTCTTCATGGGGGCATCGCCTCTATCTTTATTAAATGCCATGATGATTGTCCTCCTTTTACGCATACCAGCCGGATTTCCGACCGTTTCTTCTTCCCTGCCCTGTGCAGGAACAGACGGGACTTTTGCTGGTCTCCTAATTAAAGGGGAGCTCCTCGTCAATACCGTCGGGGATATTCATAAATCCGTCCCCAACCGAAGCCTGGCTGGGTGAAGGCATAGACGGTGCTGCCGGTGACGGAGCGCTCTGACGGGCCATTGCGTTTTCGCTGGATGCCGCCTTGCTCTCAGCAAACTCCTGATCCTCTACAACTACTTCTGTCGTATATACTCTCTGGCCATCCCGGTTTGTATAGCTGCCTGTCTGAATCCGTCCGGTTACTACGATCTTAATTCCCTGGCGGAAATACTTCTCCGCGAACTCCGCACTGCGGCCGAAAGCGACACAGCTGATAAAATCAGCGCTGTTTTCCCCGTCTCTGCGGAATCTCCGGTCTACGGCCAACGTATATCTGGCGATAGCCATAGAATTATCTCCTGCTGAATACCGGACTTCCGGATCCCTTGTCAAACGCCCCATTAAGATGACTTTATTCATTCTATCTCCTCTTTTCTATTTATGCATCCTGTCTCACGCATAAATATCTGATGACATTGTCCATAATCCGAACACGTCTCTCTACCTCTGCCGGGCAGGACGCATCCGCATCAAAACGAATGAAGTAGTAAAATCCTTCGCGCATCTTCTGGATCTCATAAGCGAGTCTTCTCTTTCCCCACTCGTCCACCTCTGTCACTGTACCGCCAAACCGCTCGATCTGTGCTTTTACCTTCTCAATGACAGCGGCTCTGTCCTCGTCTTCAATTTTTGCGCTGAGAACTACTGCTAATTCATACTTGTTCATGCTTCTCGCACCTCCTTGTGGTCTCTGGCCCCTCTACGGGAGAGGAGCAAGGAAATTGATATATCACGAAAATTGATAATACCATAAAATCTCGCTGATTTCAAGATTTTTTTATTATTCTTCTTTTTTTCTCAGTCCCCGGGTATTTTTCTCCACAAGCCTGCGCTCCACCATAATCTGGCGTCCGCAGCCGCAGCATTTTAACCGAAAATCAGCCCCAACCCGCAGTATTTCCCATTCCTGGCTGCCGCAGGGATGCTTCTTTTTCAGCTTGACAATATCTCCGATCTCGTATTCCATTCTCTCATCCTCTCCCGGCGCACCTGTCCGTATACCACTGTCTTCTTATACCTGTACGGCTCCAAGAATCTCCCCGATGCTGCCCTGTATGAGAAGATCCGCGAACCGATCTCTGGGCGTGGAAGATTTATTGATTACCACCACATACTTTCCGTTAAAATAATCGATCAGTCCCGCAGCCGGGTACACAGCAAGAGAAGTTCCGCCTATAATCAGAACTTCCGCCTTTGAAATATAGTCCACGGAATCCCTCATGGTCTTCTGATCCAGGCTCTCCTCATACAGAACCACATCCGGCTTTATGATGCCTCCGCAGGAACATCTGGGAACGCCCTGTGCTTCTTTCATGTACTGAGCGTCATAAAAGGCGCCGCACCTCTGGCAGTAATTTCTGTGTACGCTTCCATGAAGCTCCAGTACTCGTCGGCTTCCCGCCTTCTGATGAAGCCCGTCTATGTTCTGGGTGACCACAGCCTTCAGCTTCCCCTTTTCTTCCAGTTCGGCCAGCTTTCGGTGAGCCGCATTCGGTTCCGCATCCAGACACAGCATTTTGTCATGGTAAAAGCGGAAAAATTCTTCCGGACTGCGCATAAAAAAGGTATGGCTTAAAATCGTTTCCGGAGGATAGTCGTATTTTTGATTATACAGCCCATCCACGCTGCGGAAATCCGGTATTCCGCTTTCCGTGGAGACTCCGGCCCCTCCGAAAAAAACAATGTTGCTGCTCTCTGAAATAATCTCCTGTAATTTTTCTCTGTTTTTATCCATGACTTCCTCCTTCCTCTGCTGTTTCCGCTCCTCACAGCAGTCTCAGTCCTCCGATCAGGCTCCTGTTCCCCGTCTCTCAGATAGATATACCTGCTTCAGACGTTTTCTCTTTACTTTTTGGATGCGTACACCTGAGCCAGCCGCCCCATCACCACAAAACGGGTGCTATCATCTCCGGTACAAGTAGACAGGGTAACGATCCGGTCGTCTTCTGTCACCTGAAGCCCTGTATTGTCCACCACTGAATTTTGAAAGGCTGTATTTACAAACTCCTGGAAATCCTCATCTGAAAAAGAGGTCTGATACGTAAGCCCTGTCTGATTCACTACGGATGCCGAAAAGATCCTGTACTGATAGATAAAATCCGGTGTAAAAATCCAGAAATATTTGCTTTTATTA
>DVGK01000090.1 GCA_018712785.1 Candidatus Choladousia intestinavium
GGAAGCTGCATTATAAAAGCCCCTGGCAAGGATTACTATGATATCTGCAATGACACTCATGTGGTGAATATCTACGACGACCAGGGGCGTCTTGCGGATAACGGAAAGGTCATTCTCACTCCTTTGTATAAAACAGATTTTCCTATTATCAATTATGACATCGGAGATATGGCCTCCTCCTTTACCCGGGAGGGCGTCCGCTTTATCACAAAAATCCACGGACGGCTCAACGACATGGTAAAGCACGAGAACGGAGAATCCACCTCCGTCCTGGAGCTTCGGAAGATTCCAAACGGGATCACCGGCATTGCCCAGTTCCGATACGTCCAGGATACGTACCACGATCTGCGGGTGGAACTGGTTCGTGATCCGAAGGATACCACTTATACGAATGAAGAAATCGACCGTTTCTTCCGGAAACGTCTTCAGGAGCTGTACGGGGATGAATTCAGAATCGAGATCTGCTGGCTGGACGTTATTCCTCCGGATCCCAACGGGAAACTCCGCTGTTTTGTATGCAACGTAAAAGAATAAGGAGGCATCCTATGCCAAAGAAACAGGAGGGAAATAAATCCCTGAACCGCCTTGCACTGAGAGCCGGATTGTTTTATGTAATCTCCCAGCTCTTTGTGCGGGGCATTACCTTTTTAACCACGCCGGTTTTCACACGGCTTCTGTCAAATGAACAGTATAATCAGGTACAGATCTTTGAGTCCTGGCTTCTTCTGTTCGCCCCCATTATGTCCTTATGTCTGTGGCGCAGTGTGGAGCGGGCAAAATACGATGTAAAAGACCGCTTCAATGAATTTACCTCCAGTGTACAGACCCTTTCCTATCTGTCTATTGCCGCCTTTTCCCTCCTCTTTCTGATCTTCAGAAAACCGGTGGGAGAATTCTGTTCCATGACAGATCTGATGCTGGTCATCGCTCTGCTTTACACCTTCGCCCACACCAGTATTTACTATTATCAGCGGCGGGAAAAACAGATGATGCGCTACAAGGCCAGCACTCTCTTTACCGCTCTGACTGTGATACCTGCCACCCTTTTTTCCGTATTTCTGGTATACTTGGGCAAAAATTCAGGGTATGAGGAGCATCTGGTCATCCTGCGCATCATCGGTTATTATGTGCCTATGATTATCGGCGGCTTCACAGTAGCTGTAGTAATGCTGGTTCAGGGAAAAAAGCTTATCCACCTTCAATACTGGCGCTACGCCCTAAAATTCAGCCTTCCCCTGATCCCGGAGGTGATCTCCATTCAGATTATGAACCAGGCCGACAAGCTTATGGTGACTGCCATGGCCGGAGATTACGACGGTTCTATCTTTTCCCTGGCCACCAAAGTCTCCTACGTGATCTGGATTCTGGAGGACTCCATCTGGAACGCCTGGCTTCCCTGGATGTACGAAAAAATCTCCCGTGGACAGGAAGGGGACATCCGTCCTTCCTGGAGTGTTCTCATGCATGGCTTCGGCGTTTTTTCCTGGTATCTGGTACTGTTCGCCCCGGAAATCATTTTGATTCTGGGAGGCAGAAATTATGCCGCGGCCGTCTATCTGATCGCGCCCATGGTAACCGGTACGCTGTTCCGCTTCTACAGCAACAGCTATACCGCTATACAGAATTATTACAAAAAGACCGGCTTTGTGGCCATTTCAACTGTGTCCGTGATGTTCCTGAATGTTTTTCTGAATTACGTCTGCATCCTGCTGTTCGGCTATCAGGCGGCAGCCTATACCACTGCCTTCTGCTATTTGGTGCTTCTGATCATGCAGGCCCTTATGGAAAAGCATATTAACGGAAAGCAGCTGATCCCTCTAGGAAGCACTCTGAAGATTTCCTGCGGTTATTTTCTTATGTGTCTGGTCACAATGGCCTCCTTCCAGTTCAGCAGTCTGATCCGCTATGGCATCGCCATAGTGACTCTCCCCTTCCTGATCCGCTATTTTCTGCCTCAGCTGAAGGGAATCATGAAGAACCTGAAAAAATCCTGATTTTTCAGTCCAAAATGCAAAGGGATAAAAGCTCTGCGCTTAAAGCGCTTCCCTTTATAGCTGCGAAGGACCTCCGGGAGCATTATCCCGGAGGTCCTTCGTTCATAGCAGCCGAAAGTCCGCTAAGCGTTCTCTCTCGTTTTCCTCTATAAGCCTGTTCCAAAGTCACTCTACCTGAATTCTGATTTTTCCAAGAGCTTCCTGCAGCTTGTCCACAGCCGCCTGAAGTGTCGCCCCCTTCGTAATCACATGGCCGATCCGATGGGGCCCCACATGAAACTTATGAACCCTTTCACCTGGTCCGTAGTCGAACTGAATCTCACAGATATCCTCATCCGGCTCATTGGTATTCTCAATGGACTGTATCACCCCGTCTCTGTCGCTCCGCAAAAGCATGCTGGCATTCGGAACCGCAGACTTCTGTGGAAAATCCACATTCTCCCCCAGCGCCGCCAAGATCAGTTTTTCATAGTAATCAAATCCGTAGTAGATGGACACCAGCTCTGCCAGGCAGGTGGCGCCGGAACGTCCCCCCAGTTCCAGAACGTACGTCCTGCCATCCTTCAGGATAAAGTCTGCATTGATGGCGCAGTTGTCCAGCCCCATGGCCTCGATTGCCTTCTCAAGCTGGACTCTGGCGTCTTCTATAATGTCCCCGTCAAGATTATAGGGAGCAAAATGCCCGATGGGCACTCCCGTATCTCCCTGAAACACATAATCTCCGTGTGGCAGAATAAACTGAACCTTCCCCCGGTAGACAAAAGCCTGCGCGCCGAACTCCTCTCCCTCCAGGAACTCTTCCACAATATAGTAATGAGATCTTGTATTGGCTTTCACCACCTCCCGGGCAGCTTCAAATTCCTCACTGGAATTCACCCGGATAATTCCCCGGCTGCCTGATGTATCTACAGCCTTAAAAATCAGAGGGAAATTCAGCTCCCTGGTCTTCTCATACACATCTTCATCAAGGGATACCTCCCGGAATCTGGCGGTGCGCACCCCGTATTCCTCATACTTCTTTTTCATGAGAATTTTATTGGAAGCGATCTTGGCCGCTTCAAAGGAGAGTCCCGTCAGTCCCAGCTCATCGCACACCTTGCCGATGGTAATCACCGCCACATCTGTTCCGGCCGTCACAATTCCATCGATCTTCTCTTCTCTGGCAATCTGGAGAATCTTCTCATAATCCACTGTATTTTCATAACAGACCTGATCCGCCAGCGGAAACCCCGGATAGTTTCCCGGAATACTTACGGCAATGGTATAAATTCCCATCTCTCTGGCCTTTTTTATTAAAGGAACCTGATAAATACCGGCGCCCATAATCATTATCTTTTTCATATATTTCCCTTTCCCGTCTGATCGTGCAGCCTCTGATTTTCTTCTTTTTTCAAAGCCTTTACCTCTTCTTCTGTTTCCGACACACACTGACCGCTTTCTTTATCCTGATGATAGACGCTTCGCACAACGAACTGAGGGTTCCGGCTCATACCAAGGAAAATCCTGCCCACATATTCTCCGATCAGTCCCATAAACAGAAGATTGATGCCAGAGAAAAAGCAGATGCAGACCATCATGGAGGGCCATCCGATATAAGTGGCAGGACGGATAATCTTCTGTACAACCACGGCTATGGCCCCAATAATTCCTATAGCAGAAAAAACGTAGCCAAGCATGGTGGCAAGCTGCAGAGGCACAATAGAAAATCCCAGAATATTGGACCAGAGCTTCAGCAGCCTCTTCAGGGTATAGTTGGAGGTACCCACCTCTCTCTCAAAATGCTGGATCGGCACAGAGCAAATGTTTCTCGTAGTCCGCAGAAACAGGCCCTGAAGATGCGTATACGCGCTTTTGTACTGAATCGCGTAATCCCGGACAAACCGCTTAATAATCCAAAAGCTGGAGGTTTTCAGATCCTTGGGCTTTTTCAGAAGAATCCTCACCGTCAGTGAATTTACAAAGCTTCCGAAATTCCGAAATTTGGTATGCTTCTTTTCCGGATAATATCCGTATACAATATCGTAGCAGCCCTTCTCAAATTCCGCCAGAAGATACTGAAGCTGAGAGGGATGGGTCTGCATATCATCATCCATGGCAATGAAGGCGTCTCCCCTGGCATGGTTCAGCCCCGCCATCACCGCGTTGTGCTGGCCTGCGTTCTTAGCCAGCTCCACAGCCCTGACACAGGGGTAATCCCTCACCAGGCTCAGCAGAGCCGCCATGGTCTCGCCTCCATCCGGAGAACAGTCATCCACCAATACAAATTCATACTCCTTCTTCCCCAGCCTGTCCAGCTCCCGCATGGTCATCTCCACCACCTTGCGGATGGTCCGGGAAGAACGGTAACACGGTATAATAATTGAGTATAGCACTTTTTTCAACTCCTGACTATTATTTCCTGACTTTCTTTTTTCTAAACTGACGGATCACCAAAAGCGCAACAAAGAAAACCGCGGACGCCGGCATGATAACCAGGGCCGCCTTTACGCCGGGAATCTCAAATTCCAGACGGATGGTATGTTCGCCCGCCTCCAGGGGAATTCCCATATACATAATGTTGACCCGCTCAAGCTCCACCTGTTCTCCGTCCACATACGCGGTCCAGCCGTTCTGATACGGAATACTGAGCACCAGAAGCTTATCCTCCCCGGCGGAGATGGTTCCCGTAATCTCATTGGTTCCTATTTCCACATTCTGAAGAATATCCTCTGTGAGAGCCTCTGTATACTCCTCTGTATTGTCCATAGGCTGGCTGTACAGCTTCAGACTGTCGAAATCAATGGTGCCGGACCGGTCAAAGGTGATGGTACATTCCGTGATCACACCTTCATGATATCCCAAATTGAAAACATAATCTTCCTGCCCGGAGCCGTACCGATCATCGTCCGAACGGAATTTATAGCTAAGATTATTTCCTTCGGTCTTAAAGCTGATATTAATAGGATTCTCCGACATATCTCCTTTCAGCACCGCGTTTTCCAGCACCAGATAAGTCTCAGAATTGGGAAGACTCTCGAACCGGATGGTAAGAGAATTGCCAAGCTCCTCTTCCTCCTGCTCCTGGACAGATGCTTCTTCTGTCTCCGTCTCCCGCTCCAGTTCCGTAGTCAGCGCCGTACCGGTATACTCCAGAAGCTCCGGCTCCACAGACAGAATTTCCAGCTCCCGCAGGGTCGTCCGGGCCTCCGTCTCATCTTCCAGAAATGCCTGGGCCTGAGAGGAAGTGTTTTCCTCCAGAACTGCCTTCTGCATCATCACTTCCTGACGCTCCAGCACGGAATACTCCTCCAGCTCTTCCCGGGTAATGGCTCCGGAATACGTATAGCCAAGAGGCAGCGCGTACTGATTCTCGCACACCGTCGTCTCCCGGCCGTCCAGCTCGGTCTTCAGGACTTCTTCATATCCATAGGGCAGAGCTCTGGAAGGTTCATCATAATAAGCATAGTATTTCACCGCCGCCAGAGCGTTCATATACGTACGATTGCTCATGCCGAAAAACTGCGTGGCGCTGTAGCTGCTGCTTCCCATCTCTGCCAGGTATTCCATAATCGCTCCATTCAGGGTACTGTTAAAAATGGAGATACTGTTATAGTCCAAAAGCATGGAGGATGAAATCGTAGAATAGTCCAGCCGCGGCGTAGCGCTGCGGTAGAAGGATTCATCCCCCAGCTGCTCTACCGCCCGAAGAGGCGTATTCTCTCCCTTTGCCTGGGCTTCTCCCGGCCGCGTATACTCCAGAATTACCCCTGAGAAACCGAACAGGCTGTGGGAGTTAAACAAAACCAGCGCGGCCGTCAGCGCCAGAAGGAGGCACTTTTTCGCCGCCTCCGTCCACTTTACATTCTTTACGTGGCAGATCAGCACCACTGCCAGAGTTGCCGCCAGGCAGACAAAAGCCGCCTTCGTATAGATCGTAGTAAGCGTATTCCCAAAAAAGCTCAGAAAGCCGTAAATACCAGTTCCCGCCGCGCAGTAAAGGATCTCCCTTTTGTCCATGCTTCTCAGCTGGGGCAGGCACTCCGCCACCACATACGCGAAAAGAAGAGCCATCATATAGCACCAACGGTTTGAAATGGAACTGAACCCGCTGAACACAAACCCTGAAAGGGGAATCGCCATGAGAATCACGGAGATGACCGTGAGAATCTTCAGCTCCTTCCTCCCCTTTTTCACAAACAGAAGAATCAGCGCCAGGAAGGAAATCGGCAGATATCCAAGCTTCAGCCAGTCTCCCGGCGAGTTTACCGTGGTCAGGAAGCTCATCAGACACCGGACCAGCCAGTCCGCGCCGTAGTAGAAAAGCGAAGGCGTCTTAATCACCGCCGCTCCGCTCCTTCCGGAACCCACATACATGCCGAAGGTGGTAACCAGGACGATGCAGGACATGGCCACTCCCAGCAGATAAGAGCCGCTGATGGTCAGGCCCTTCAGCATAAAATTCTTAAAGGTCTTTTTCTGCCTGTCTTTCTGGCAGAAGAACCGCACCAGGAAATAAATTCCCATCCCAATGGTACACATGTATAAATAGTAGTAATTGCTGAACAGGGATACTGCCACAAAAATCGTACACAGATACCACCTTTTGTTTCTGAGAATCTCTTCAATAGCCAGAATCAGCAGCGGAAACATAATCATGGGAATCATGAACATGGCGTGCCGCGTGCCCCCGAACAGGGAAAATCCGCAGAAGACGTACACTACACTGGCAATAAAGGTGGTAAAATAATCCTTTTTAAAATAAAGGAAGAAAATGGATGAGGTAATTCCCGCCAGATAGAAACGAATCAAAATCAGCAGAGAATACGTAAACTCCACATTCTCCTCACCGAACAGGGCGAACAGAAAATACAAGGGTTCCAGGCTGTATGTGATCTCGCTTCCCATACCAAGGGAAAAGTCATACATAGGCAGGACAAAGTTCCCGCTCAGCACATTCGACACCAGCTCCCGGATGTATCTGGCAAAATACACTGCTCTTGGATAATACTGGGAAACCGAATCCGCCCTCCACAAAAGCGTCCTGTCAAACCGCAGATAATCCAGGAAGCAAAGGAGCAGGAGCACCGCGAAGGCCGCCGTATAAATCAGGAAATAGGCCGCTGTCTTATGACGCACCTTTTCTTCAAAATACTTTGCTCCGGCTGCATAGAGACGGGTAAACCAGACAAATAGAAGGCTTCCCAGGTAAACGGCGGCCAGAACGCCGATTCCCACCGCCAGCGCTTTCCACAGGGAAACGTTCTCAAAATATCCCATGCCCCTCAGCGAGAACAGAAGGACCCCATAGGCCGCGAAGACATAGGAAACCGTACCGCACCAAAGCTTCACCGGCCGGAATCTCAGGGAAAGCTCCCACAGCCCTTCTGAGAAAACGTAAACCAGATACACCGGAAGGGCCGAGGCCGTGATCCTCACCAGGCTCTGCACAGGCGTCCGGTACAGCAGCAGGGAGACTGCGCTTACCGCAGCTGCGCCCGCCAGAATTTTCCAGGAAAATCCCGGTTTTTTTTCTTCAAAATACAGGCCAAGAAGAAAGAAACCGCCGTAGGGCAGAATGGGAACCGCCGCCTGATTTTCGCAGCGCAGAAAAACGCCGGTAAGGGCATAGCCCTCTTCCATGGAAATCAGGCCTGTCAGCAGACAGACAATCCCCACTGCCAGCATCCGCCTTTTATTCATGGAAAGTCTTATGAGATTTTCATAAAAAAGAACTGCCAGGGAAAACAGCAGGCCCAGGGAAAAGAAAATCGCTGAAAGGGAGGGAATGCTAACCCCGGTCAGCACCTGCGCAAGACTGTAAGTAAACGGCAGTTTATTCAAAACGACATTCTGGGCCAGGGCCAGCAGGAAAAACGCCAGGAAGCCGCGCCCCGCCAGGCTCATCAGACGCCGCCGCCCGCCCTCCTTCGGATCCCGGAAAGCCATGGACACCCTGTACCCGGCCAAAAAAATAAAACCGGGAACAAACACCAGATAAAGAAGCATATTCACCCCGTTTACCAGCGTCTCCTGCCCTGTCTCTCCTATAAAAAGCTGCGTGGCCATAAAAAGAAAAAAGCACATAAACAGCAGAGTATTCATCTCCTGATGGCAATGATTCTGCCTGACCGTCGTCTCACTATGCATTCTTAATATTTCCTTTCTAATGAAATTAATTTATTTTACCAAATATCCCCTCTTTTGTACAGGCTTCCTACAATTTTTTGTTTTTTTACGGAGATTCTTAAGAATGTTAACAACTTGACAACTATTTTTCAATCGAATATACTATTTTATGTAAACAAAATTTAATATCTTATTTATAAGGAAGGATCTCGTAAATGAAAGTAGGATTGAAAAAACTTTCCCGGTTTTTGCTTATTCTCTCCTTTGCCGTCTTTCTATCCGGTATTCTTTGCGTTTCCGCCTCCGCGAAGAGCTATACGCCGAAAAAGGTATCGAAGATAACGGTATCGGCCGGAGAATCAAGCATCAAGCTTTCCTGGAATAAGGTCTCCAACGCGGACGGATATGTCATCTATATGCGTCAGGCAGGAGGCAGCTACGTCCGGCTGGGCAGCACCCGTTCCCGTTCCTATACGGTAAAGAAGCTGGATGTAAACACAACCTACTATTTCCGGATACGTACGTATCGCAGTGTGGGCGGAAAGAAGTACTACAGCGATTATTCCAAAACAGTCAAAGGGACTCCGAAGGTGAAAACCCCTTCCAAGCCCTCAGGACTGAAGGTTTCCAAAACCGGAAACAAGCAGGTGACTCTGAAGTGGTCCAAAGCCTCCAACGCTCAGAGCTATCAGATTTATCGCTACGACTCTTCAAAGAAAAAGTACGTAAAGGTTGCCACTACGAAGAAGCTTACTTACACGGTTACCGGGCTGAAGAACGGAACCACGTACAAATTTAAGGTAAGGAGCTGCCGGACCGTCTCCGGGGTTACCAAGTACAGTAAGTTTACCTCCGCTGTAACCGGAAAGCCATTTTCCGCTTCTTCCTATGTGTCCACCGTACATCCCATGTACTTTAAGGCCACGGTAAAGAAGACAGTAACTGCCAGTCCGGCCAACTCTTCCAGTAAAAAGCAGAAGGTAAAGAAGGGAACGACCGTAACGGTTCTCTCCCGTGGTTCTACCTGCAAGGTCAAGCTTTCCAGCGGGCAGCAGGTCTACATAAAGCTGTCTAACCTGAATTTCACGAAAGCGCTGTACACTACGAAGAATTACAGCAATACCCTGAAGGAGGACTTCGTCAACAGCCAGAACTACTCCAGCTCCACCAAATGGCTGATCTGGGTCAGCACGTATACGCAGACCTTCAGTCTCTATACCGGCTCCAGGGGAAACTGGAATCTGGTCCGCACCGACAAGGTTTCCACGGGCAAGGCCTCTAACCCCACCAGCGTCCAGGTGTGCAAGATCACCTGGAAGGAGGAGGGCTGGTACTACGACAACGGCACCTACCAGAAGCCCATCGTCTATTTCTACGGAGACAACGCTTTCCACTCAAGGCTGCACAACAGCGACGGTTCCATTGCTGATTCTACCATCGGCAAGCCGGCGACCTCCGGCTGCGTCCGTATGTATGACGATGATATCTACTATATTTATAAGAATTGCCCGGTAGGCACTACGGTGGTGATTTATTAATAATGGTAAGCATAGGAATCCTCATAGTCCTCTTTCCGAAGGAAAACTGGATTACTTGCAGAAGCGATAAAAATGCCGCTGTATCAGATGAATCGCCTAATCCTTAAGAAGCTAAAAGAGTTCCCCGCTATTCTGGTGTTTGAATAACGTGGAACTCTTTTAATTTGCATTTTTAGAGATTATTTCACTTCTACTAAATCGTTTTATTTTCTTCCCCAGAGTTGGAAAGTATCTCCCGATCCTTCATAACGTACCTGTCCCGTTGTTAAATCTACAGTAATGGTGTCAATCAATTTATTTGCGGTCGGGAAACCTCCCGCGTCAATAACTGCCTGCACTGCCTTTTCTGACATAGAAAATCTTAACACAAACTCATAACTATTTTCTGTGTCATTTTCGCTGGACTCATCACAGACTTCATAAGCACCTTCCTCCGTATCAATCTGTCCATTCAGATACTCGGAGAGCATTTCCTGAATCTCAGCCTTTGAAAAGGTATCTGGATCTGATGTTTCGCTTTCAGCCTTTTCTGCTGTCTTGTCTTTATAGCCTATAAAGGGACAAATTTGATTTTTATCGCAAAGTATATAATACCCATCCGGGAGCCCTGCCGTAACATCTATTCCATATGACATGGATACCCAGTCTGCGATCTCTTTAGGAATACTACTGGTCGGGCAGCCTGGAAAATAAACATATACTTCCTGAGTATTTTCCAGTCCATACGGCGTTGAACTAATATATTTAGTTCCGTTTCTAAAGTACTCCTCTCCTGGTGTATTTAGCGTATCCAAGGATTCCAATGACATGGAATAAACATATTCATCCACCGACTTTAAATCTGAAAATTTGCCTTCAAAATTACAAAAAACCTCTCTAGGCTGCTCACCGCTGTC
>DVGK01000091.1 GCA_018712785.1 Candidatus Choladousia intestinavium
GTCAATAATATCCGGCACCTGGTCAATATTCGTTCCGGACACGGTGGTCATAATCACGCTCCGGATTCCGGCCCGGTTGATGCAGCCGATTTTCTCCAGTGTAATATCAAAGGAGCCCGGCTTTCTGAACCAGTCATGGGTCTCCCTCATTCCATCCAGAGAAAGCTGGTATTTTTCACAGCCATATTCCTTCAGCTTCCGGCACACCGGATCACTTAAGTGGAATGGATTTCCAAGAATCGTAAAGGGAACGCTGTTTTCTTTCATTAGCGCCAGAAGCTTCCAGAAGTCAGGATGCAGAATGGGATCCCCTCCTGTGATATAAAAATAGGGCAGCCGGTTATATACCCGGCAGAAATCAAGACAATTATAAAAGGTGTCCTGCATCTGCTCCCAGCTCATGGAATCCAGTTTTTTGCAGATATCTTCAGAAAAAATGTAGCAGTGCTTGCATCTCTGGTCGCACTCATCCGTAATATGCCACTGAAAAGAAAAATACTGTTTCATCGTCATCCTCCTCGCTTTTGCTCACTCCTGAATTTTATATTTACGGCAGCATAGGTCTGCATCTGATCGGTCGTCACAGGAAGAACCACAACGCTTTCTTTATGGCGCTTCCTGTGACGGCTTCTGCTGACAAACCATCAGAGTCAAATTCCCGCTGCAGGCAAGCGGGCATCAAAATTGCTGCGCTCCGGCCTCCTGTCTCCTTTCCTGTTGAAACATATAGAAAGCAGACTTCGCGAAGTTTCTATTGTCATGAATAAAGATTCCCAGCCGGACCTGCCTGCCGGGAATCTCCCCCATAAACGGGACAAATTATTTGTCCCCTGCGCCGCAGGCCGACCCGCAGGCTGCAGGCTTCTCCTCCGGCTGATCTGCCGCGCCGCATGCTGATCCGCAGGCCGCGGGTTTCTCCTTCGGCTGATCTCCTGCGCCGCATGCTGACCCGCAGGCTGCGGCAGGAGCAGTCTCCATTTTTCTGTGCCATCCGAATAAATTTGAAAGTGCCATGATTCTTTGCCTCCTTTAATGAATATCAGACGTTTTCCTGTCTGCATCTTCATTGTAAAAGAAGGAATCCCAGAAAAAAAGTACGCACAAATCTATTACTTAGTTACCTTTTTGTAACCTTTGGCGCTTCTCTTGATCTTCTGTTCTTTTTTCTTTATAATCAAAAAGTAATGTTTGTTAGAATCTGATGATCCAAAGTACAGGCTAAGCCTGCAGATTTTTGGGTATATAAAAATGAGGTGAGAAAATGCTGACAAAAGAAGAAATGCCCGCCTGTCCTGTGGCGACTACGGTACGGCTGATAGGGAGCAAATGGAAACTTTTAATCCTGCGGAACCTGATGGCGCGGCCCTGGCGTTTTAATGAGCTTCGCAAAGACCTGGAAGGAATCAGCCAGAAGGTTCTGACCGACAGCCTGAGAGCCATGGAGGAGGATGGGATCATTACAAGAACCGTTTACCCGGAAGTGCCGCCCCGGGTGGAATATGCCCTTTCTCCTCTGGGAGTATCCATGCGTCCCATCCTGGACGCCATGGAACAGTGGGGGATCGAATATAAAAAAAGTCTCTGTCATTAGGCAGTTTAAACGCTCCTCGCTGTTGACACCTCCTTCATAAAATATAGCGGGAAGATTTTCCCGCTATATTTTATGAAGGAGGTACCCATTATGGGAATTACAAATTCAAACAAGCAGATCGATGCTTCCCAGATAGACTGTAACGGTACATTTAAAGTTACGCTGGCTCTCTCGGCAGCACCGGATATTTCTTCTAATCCTACAGATATCGTTCTGGTTCTGGACCGTTCCGGAAGTATGGCCGGAAGTCCTCTTGCCAATATGAAAACCGGAGCAAAAACCTTTATTGATATCATAGATGAAGCCACTGACAGCACCCAGGACGGAACCATTGGCTCGGGAAGCCGTATCGGCATCGTCAGTTTTTCCGATACAGCCGCTGCCGATACCCAGCTGATCACTTCTGTCAGCGCGCTGAAGGACAGTGTGGACAGCTTAACCGCCGGAGGCTCTACTAATCACGCGGATGCTTTTTCAAAAGCTGTGTCTCTGTTTGATCCTGCTTCTTCCAACGCAAAGGTAATCGTCATGTTTACCGACGGAAAAACTACCTCAGGCCCCCAGCCATCCCCTGTGGCTGCCGCCGCCAGAGCAGCGGGAATCATAATCTACTGTATCGGCCTGATGGGCGCGGACGGCATTGACGTGACCGTTCTCAATGACTGGGCCACAGACCCGGATGCTTCCCATGTGGCCGTGACTCCTAATGACTCCGACCTGGAGAATCTATTCGCGGATCTTGCGGCAAATATATCCAAGCCAGGCGCCACAGATATTGTCATTGACGAAATTCTAAACACGGACTTTAACATTGTCAGCATAACGCCGCCCACAAAGGGGAGCGCCATGACTGTAAACGCCACCACCATCCGCTGGGAAATCCCCTCTCTGGGCGTAATGGGAAACGAAGGCGCCTCCCTGGAATTTCTGGTCAGGCATGCGGGAAACACCTCCGGCACAAAGCTGATCAACCACTCCATTCTTTACACAGATACAGAGGGAAATTCCGTCACCTTCCCTTCACCCTCCATCAAAGTTGACTGCGGTCTTGCAGTCACTCCGGAGCCCTGCCCCACTCCGGTAAATCTGTCCGTAGGGAACTGCCAGGATGCTTTGGTGATGGATCTGGGAGATACTTACCTGGAGTCCCTGGGAAGAATCCTGCAGCTGAACGTGACCATCAAAAATGTCTGCCCCAACAAGCGGGTAGCCCTGGGTGTGATTCTCACAGAAACAGACGCCTCCGGGCAGGAGCATCCCAGAGGTCTTAAGGCCTTTACCATCCCGCCCCACACCTCTTCCCGCTGTCGGGATATTTTGGTAAAATGCATTAAGTTCGTACTTCCGGAAGATCTGAATGTCTCCGGATGCGCTGATCGCTCCATCTGCGGTACAAGAAATTTCAAAGTAAGGCTGATCGCTCACAATATTGATACGGATTTTACCTGCTGTGATTCCATCCTCACTCTGTAAGTCCTTTTAAATCCCCGGGAGCTCCAGATAAACAATAGAAAACACGCTCCGCGAGTTTTCTATTGTCATGAATAAGCGGCGCCGGCTGCCGGAAAGAAAAGCTTCTTCCGGTAAGCCGGCGCCGTCCTGCGTTCTTCCCCACTGCCAAAGTCCGCCGACGCGGGAATTTCCGTTCTTACATCCATTCTTTTTTCATAATTTCCACAAGATGGCGCTGACCCGTTCCTCGGCCCGAAATCCCGCGGCTGCTCCCTGGCGGGTCAGCACAATTTTCTCATAGCCGCCGTCCGCTCTCTTTTCCAGACACCCTTCTTCCAGCAGCTTCTCTGTAAGCCATTTTATGGTAAGACGCTTCATTCTTTTTTCATCTCTGCGTTCATTGATCTGTGCCGTAAACTCACTGACAGACAGCTCCGGAACGTACTGAATCCCGAAAAGGAGCTCTTCCGTCAGGCGAAATTCCGCTTTCTTTCCCCTTGGTCTGGATTCTGTCAGCGGCATTTTTTCCTCAGAGCTCTTTCCCCCGTCCCCGGGGATGCTTTTTCTCAGCTCCGGGTCAGCTCCCCAGCTCTCCCAGTCTCCGCCTGTGACAGCCAGAATACGCTTCAGAAACTGCGCTCCGTACTGCTCCATCTTTCTTTTTCCCATACCGTTTACGGCCAGCATTTCCTCCTCGGTCAGAGGAATCCGCAGGCACATGTCCCGAAGGGTTTTATCGGAGGCCACCATATAGGGCGGAAGAGAGCGTTCCTTTGCCAGCTCTGCCCGAAGCTTTCTCAGCTCCTCAAACAGCTGGTTCCCTTTCTGTGTCAGAACCGTCTCTGTATTTTTTCTGCTGTTTTCCTGGGTGTCTTCCTTTCTGAGCAAAATCCGAAGGGAATCCTCTCCTTCCAGCAGGCGTCCGGACTGTCCGGTCAACTTCAAAAGAGAATATTTGTCTTCCGTCTGCCTGAGATATCCCTGTTCCACCATGGCCCGTATGATTTCTTTCAGAAGACTTTGTCCAAGTTTGCTCTGCTTCCCATACACAGGGTTTTCTTCCATATGATAGCTGCGTATTTTTGCCGTATTCTCCCCCAGAAGGGTTCCCGCGATCATATTCATTCCGAAACGCTGTCCTGAAGCCTGTACGCAGCGAATCACATCTGCCGCAGCCTGGGAGACGTCTGTTTCCTGAAACTCTTCCAGACAATTGGAACAGTTTCCGCACTTTTCTTTTGCCTCTTCGCCAAAATAATTTAAAATACAGCCCCGGAGACATTTGGCAGTGGTACAGTAAGCTTCCATTTTATGCAGACGCTCCATATCCTGGGCCTGTATAATTCTCATTTCCTCCCAGGAGTACTCGCCGTCTCGCTCTTTGCTCTCCAGAAGAAAGCGATTGATCATGGTATCCTGAGGCGAATAATAAAGAATGCACTCCGCCGGTTCTCCATCTCTCCCGGCTCTTCCTGCCTCCTGATAATAGTTTTCCATGCTCTGAGGCATATTATAATGGAGCACATAGCGGACGTTTGATTTATCAATTCCCATTCCGAAAGCGTTGGTGGCAATCATGACCTTTATTCTGTCGTAGATAAAATCCTCCTGACTCCGGCTTCTCTCCCCTTGGTCCATACCGGCATGATACCGGCCTGCCTGGAAGCCCTCTTCCGTTAAAAACTGGTACAGCTCATCCACGCCTTTTCGGGTAGCACAGTAAATAATCCCGCTGTCCCCTTCATGGCTGCCTAAGTACTTCCGGATGCGCTCTTTCTTATTCTTTGTCCTCTGCACCTCAAAATACAGATTTTCCCGGTCAAATCCCGTCACGGTCTCACAGGGATTCTCCAGAGCCAGAGAGGCCAGGATATCCTCCCTGACCCTTCTGGTGGCCGTAGCTGTAAAGGCGGAAACCACAGGCCTGCGGGGAAGCTGCCGGATAAATGAAAGGATTCTCACATAGCTTGGCCGAAAATCCTGCCCCCACTGGGAAATGCAGTGAGCCTCGTCTACTGTGATCATGGAAATTTCAGCGTGATTCGCGAAATCCAGAAATCTCGGTGTCTCCAGCCGTTCCGGAGCCACGTAGATCATCTTGTACCTTCCCGCCCTGGCAAATTCCAGAGCTTTCGCGATCTGCCCTTCTGTCAGTGAGCTGTTAATATAGGCAGCATGTACTCCCATCTCATTTAAAGCCTTGACCTGATCGGTCATCAGAGAAATAAGAGGGGAGACTACCACTGTAATCCCTCGCATCAAAAGGGCGGGAAGCTGATAACACAGCGATTTTCCCGCTCCCGTAGGCATAACAGCCAGCACATCCTGCCCCGCCAGAATACAGTCTATGATCTTTTCCTGACCAGCTCTGAAGGTCTCATATCCAAAATATGTCTTAAGAATCTCTTCTTTCCGTATTCCAAGACGTTCTTTCGCATCAAGCTCTCTCATTCGTCCTGCTCTTCTTCCTTTACTCCAAACATCTCTCTGCAGATCTTTTTCCCGCTTTCGGTCTTGAATATCTTCTTCAGAGCCAAAAGAACACTCTTTTTATCCAGATGATCCTCATACAGATTTACCAGGAAATCCGCCTCCACCAGAATCTGGTAATCCATCTCCTGTATATCTGTATACGTATGGTGATGTCCTACCAGATAGCAGCCCGTTGACTCCGGCTCAGTTCCCCAGATGCTTTTTCAGGGTTTCCCGCACCGCGCCGTACCCGGCGATTTCTTCTTTGAACAATGTTTCGATTTTACTGCCAACCCCGGCTTCGTACAAATCAATGCCGAAAATGCCGGCATTGGAAAGGACAGGACGCAGCTGATCCTTCAGGGCTTCCGGATGTCCCAGGGGAACCTGCTTCACAATGGCCTGCAGTTCTTCCGCCAGCGGATCCGGAGAAAGCTCAAAAGCCTCTCCTTCATCGTCAATTCCATAAAAGTATCTCAGCCATCCCGCAAGAGCCAGGGGAATCGCTTCCAGCTGCTCTGCCGTTCCCTGCTCTGCCACATAGGCTTTGATGGTTTCCCCAAAACGTACTCCCACTCCCTGGGAGGAATCCGTACAGATCCTGGCATTGGTATCTCCCAGATACTTATTGGGCATCCGCTCCGTGAGCACTTCGTCCAGAAATGCCTTAGGAGAAAAAATCCCCGGATCCACCACCTTGGGAAGCCCTTCTCCATATCCCAGATTCCGGGCAAGCGTCTTCAGCTGAGGATCCTCCATCAGATCCGCGAAGTATTCATACTTCAGCAGCCTTCCGTAGGGAGCCAGCGCCGTATGGATCGGGTTTAAACACGCTGTCACCTTCATTCTCTCCGCCTTGTTCACGGTTTCTCTGTCTGTCATATAGACACCAGCCTTCTCCAGCTCCGGACGGCCATTGGGGAACCGATCCTCGATCACCAGATACTGAGGCCCCTCCGCGTTGACAAAGGGAGCGATATACGTTCTTCTGTCTGTTACAACAATCTCCATATCCTCCACGCCCTCTGCCTGAAGTTCCTTCTGCACAAAATCTCCGGGTCTGGGCGTAATCTTGTCAATCATAGACCATGGGAAGGAGATCTTTTCAGGATCTTGCAGATAAGAAATAAATCCTTCCTCTGCATATCCCCGTTTCTTCCATTCCTTCGCGATAGTGAGAACGGATTTCCTTAACAAATCTCCATTATGGGAACAGTTATCCATGGAAACCAGGGTCAGGGGAGCGGCGCCGCGGCGATAACGCTCCAGCAGCATGGCTGCGACTATAGCCATAATCCCCACAGGAGCCTCCGGTCCCTTTTCCATATCGCTCTGTACATATCCAAGATAGGTTCCGTCTGTCTTTGTCAAACTGTATCCTTTTTCCGTAATGGTAAAAGATACCATCTGAAGCCCCGGATCCGTAAAAATGGTTTTTAACCGTTCCCAAGAATCGGCGTCATCCGGCTTAGCCTTCACAGCCTCTGCCAGAGATCCGATCACCTTTTTATCCATTCTGCCGTCCTTATACAGGGTGATACCAAGGGCAAGGTTATCATATGGCTTGTAAATTTTATCTACAATATCATAATCAAATGCCTCCGCGCAGACGATACCGGTATCCATACTGCCTCCGGAGAGCAGCGTATCCGCAATACCTCCGATGAAAATACGGAAAATATTGCCGATCCCAAAGTGGAGCCATTTCGGCGCCTTTCTGGTTCTTTCCTGAATCTGTGCCACGTCATAGGACGGCAGGGAAATCCCTGCCTCCTGCCACGCTTTCGTATCTTTCAGCCCCTCCAATGATAATTTCATAATCTATTCAGTCCTTTCTGAAAAATATTTCTCACTTCTTTACGTATTCCGGAATGCCGCCAGGGACATGGTACGGCTTTAGAAGTCTTAATTCCTGTCCAGGAAGCGGTCCCATTCCAAAACCCCCAGTTGTGTACGTTTTTTCTTGTTTTATATTTTACCGCTAAAGACAAAGCTTGTAAATCACGAAGCAGCTTATTGCTCTGTTCCGTCTATGTTTTACCCTTTAGCCTGCGGTCCCATGATGCTTTTTGCTGTTTCTGCTTCCGTCAGTTCATGCCGTGTAATCCACGCTCTCTTTTTGCAGATTTTTTTACTTCTTCATGATAAAAATAATTCACAATCACCGGCGGATCATCAAAGGATCTTTTCATGCTGTCATCATCCCTGACATATTCCATCCCGTTTTTTTCAGTATATGCCCGCACCTCTCTATCCAAAGCTTCCCAATACTGCCGGCTCCCGTGAACATAAATCTCCTCATACAGAGGCGCCAGCTCCGAATGTCTTTCCCTGATATACTCCAGGATTTCCTTTTTATATCCGCCCCGCAGATTCAGATTCTCCAGCCAGATCAGACTGCACTGTTCTTTTACCCTATCTATAATTGCTTTCACATCCGTAATCCCGGGAAAAATCGGAGA
This sequence comes from Candidatus Choladousia intestinavium, assembly GCA_018712785.1. GTDB lineage: Bacteria > Bacillota > Clostridia > Lachnospirales > Lachnospiraceae > Choladousia > Choladousia intestinavium. Next base: position 7,978 of record DVGK01000091.1, read on the forward strand.
GATAAAGCATGTCGTGGGAATGCCGGCTTCATGCAGCTTCTCCATGGCTGACAGTCTGCGTTCAATACTGGCTGCTTTGTCCATATCTGCCCGGAATGACTCGTCAAGCGTATTGATGCTGAACCCTACTCTTGCATCCGGAAATCTGCGGATAAGATCCACATCTCTGAGAACAAGGTCTGATTTTGTCTGGATGCTTAACCGGACACCGCTCCCCTTAAACTGCTCAAGCAGCGCTCTTGTGCGGCAGTATATTTCCTCCTGGGGGTTGTATGGATCGGTAACTGAGCCAAAGAACAGCTCTTTCCCTGCATATCTTTCCGGATTTTTGATTTCCGGCCAGTATTTCACATCCAAAAACTTTCCCCAAGGCTCTGGATGGTTTGTAAACCGCTTCATAAAGCTGGCATAACAGTATCTGCATCCATTCAGGCAGGTATCATATGCTCCAATATCACGGCTCTCAATACAATGGCATCCTTCTCTTGTTCCTTTATGCTTTCGCGCCCGGAATACAATCCCATTTGCATCTCCCAGCATCTGGAGGGTCATACATCCGGAGGGATGGATACCGTAACAGGTGTAGTCCCCATTGGTGCCGCAGGTTTGAAGATAGATCCCATACTTCCCGGCAATTCCGCCCATCCCCTTTGCCAGTATATCTTTATCCGTCTCTGTCAGCGGGATCAGTTCCGGCATATTAGTCCGCAGCTTTTTATACATTTCTACAAAGCTGAAGATGCAGCGGTCCACATGTCCTGCCAGTCTGGAAGCCAGATACTCAAATTTTTCCATATGAACCGCAATAGTATATCGCTTCGTCAGCAGCACAGGATCATACCGCCAGCAGATACGTTTCGCCCCTACAATTTTCTCCAGCTCCAAAAGAGTCTCTATACTTTCGTCAATAGAAGGAACCCCTGGTTCAACGTCCTTTCCATAAGCAGTGATGGTATACTGAAAATGGGTATGAAAACGGTCCGTGATCTTGTGAAGTTCCTTCAGAATGGGCTTATAATTCTTGGAACAGAATTCCACGCAGTCCACAGTCTTTGGCGTCAGTTCGTAACGGGTCACCTTATTGGGAAACAGGGGATTGCGCGAAAGAACATACCCTTCCTCGAAACGCTTTAAAAGCCAGGGAGTATAATACTGCACAGTATCGGTTCGTGCGCCTGTATTGATAATCATTCTGCTGTTTCCTCCGTTTCCTGATTGACCAAGCGGGCAAGATTTTTCGTAAAGGTTCTGGACAGATCAATAAGCTGTTCCTGCTCCTCCCGCGTGAACATGGACATTGCCGTATCCTCCGCCCACGTAATATGACGCACGACTTTCTCACAGTATATCCGGCCTTCCTCTGTCATCTGAACAATTTTGTTCCGTTTATTTTCCGGCACTTCAGTGACAGTCACATATCCCTCTGCCAGAAGATTTTTAATAATGAGATGGACGGTCTGCTTTGATTGAAATGTCCGCTGACAGATTTCCTTCTGCGTCATTCCTTCTTTCGCATAAAAAAGCGCGTTTACCACCAGCAATGTTTTCATCATCATGCCGTTTCGTTTTGCATACTCATCATAGAGAGCGAACTGTTCATCTCTGAATTTGCAGTACAGGTATGCATTCTTCTTATCTTCCTTAGTCATATTTCAATACCTTCCGTCGCTTTTATAGTCAATTTATTTACTATGATACTGTACCCTCCCTGGAATGTCCAGGCTTCCTCTCCTTCCCAAAGTTGAAAAAAGTACCGTTCAGCCATCATACCGCGATTCGCCAGCTGTATTCTCAGTTCCCGGCTGAACGGTTACATATGAATCCCATACTCGGGGCAGAACATAGCTTTTGCGCCGACAATATGATAAAATTGCATTGACGCTAAACAACTGATTCAGGGAGGTAATCTATGAAATACAAAGTAAAAGTAACAGTACTGGATAAAAAGTTATATCCGGAATTACAGCAGCAGTATTGTGCGGATCCAAACGCAGGCGCCTGCCCTTGTTATAACGTAGGAGATGAATTCGTCTTTTGCCGAGACGATGAGAGAGATGATTTCTGGCATATGGGTTTAAACACGTTAACTAAAACAAAGGGCAATCCGGATACTGTGGCCGGCGGTCCCGCAATGCCGTTCTGCTCAGAAGCCTGGGACGCTATCGCCCGTTATATTTATACCGGACTTCAGGGCGGTTCGATTATGAGGAATTGGATGAAGGAAGAAAACACAATGATCACCTGCTGTTCCGATGGAACACGCCCGGTAATATTCAAAATTGAGCGGATTGACTAAACCTGTACAAAAAAGCCCGGATCCTTCCGGGCTTCACATGGTCAGGGAGCGTTGCCTTTGTGGAATACCGCTCCCTGACCGTTTCCTATTTCATTATAAAAAAGCTTTCTTCCCATTCTCTTAAATGCTGTATCTTTTCCTCAATCTGCCGGATTACATCCAGAAAAATCTGATCTTCCTTTCCCGTTGGATCCTCCAGGCCCCAGTTCACCATCTGTTTGCCGGGAATATTGGGGCATGCCACGTTGCACCCCATAGACACATACAGGTCCGCTTCCGGTATATCCCGGATCAGTTTTGAATACTGATCCTTTTCCATATCAATCCCATATTCCTGCTTCATCAGCCTAACTGCGTCCGGATTGATCCGCGGCTTGGTCTCGGTTCCTGCAGAATAACATTCACAGAAATCAGATAAATACTTCCTTCCCAGTGCTTCGGCAATCTGGCTCCGGCAGGAATTATGGACACAGATAAATGCAATCTTCTTTTTCTTTTTACAAAACGGGCAGAGTTTCCCGATACATTGGTTGTTCTGTACCCTGTAGGAACAGCATATCCTGGGCTGCTCCATACGGACTCCCAGGTTTTCCCTGACAAAGTCAACGGCCTGAAGAATAGAAAGGTAAGAATCCCGCTTGCAGCACCGGGGTCCGCCGATTTCTCCGATAGCCCCCAGTGCCCTTGCCGTCATTTTGTGAGACAAGCCGAAATTATCTTTTCCCAACGGTGTGGAACCAGTAACAATGGAGAGAAACATTCCCGTGCTGATTCCGGCGCCGCAGGCGCCCCAAAAGCCGCAGGCGCCTCCCGGAACCGAACTTCCCCGGCTGATCATCTCAATCAGAGCCTTTTTCAGGTCAATTCTCCCTCCGGAATTTCTGTAAGCTGTCAGGAGTGCCATTCCCACCATAATGTGATGCTCCGGCCCATGCATATGGCAGAAAGGCTGAGCCATCATTTGGTTGAGAACGATCACCGGGTTTTTGGATGTCTCCCCCATACAAACTCTGATGAGGCTGTCCACCCCCTGTATATGACACGCATTGCATATATAATGACCGTTGACACATCTGGTTTTACTTTTTTCCTTCTTATGACACAGCTCGCACTCCATTTCAATATCTTCTCTCAGATATTCCAGAGGCGCTTTGCAGATCAGACATTCTTCTTTCATGTATCCACCACTATTTCCATTCATTCCCGGAACCCCTTTCTTTTATATCTGAGCGGATCACAGTAGCAGCCTTGCTTTCAGTGCAGCGATGTTTCGTGCATGAGCATTAAATTTTTTGACGGCGTCATTTTCAGCACTTCACACCCGGAGCTCAAAAAACTTCTGTCATCCGTTTTCTCAAGAAATGTTTTCATTTCTTCTACAATTTTTTTCCGGCCCCTGCAGAATTATCATAGGATTGATATTTCCGCATAAGGAACCTATCATTTCTGACGGATGCTCTTGACAATATGAAATATCAAAATCATCTGACTCAACAGCTTTTAATTTCTCGCACTCCTGTTAAGATAAAATTCATTAACCGTTCTACATCATCAAAATCATCATAATCCCCGTTTATGCCCTCTCGATGATACACAATTCCATTTTTCTCATTTCTCTCTAAACAATCCAGAAGCTTTTCTTCTCCATATTTTTTAGCAAATAAGCTAAATGTGTATGGTTTAATTTTGCTCAATAATCCTTTTCTGCAAGTTTCTTCACACTCATAACAATGTGTCAGCTCTTTTGCGATCGAGCATTTTTTATTCTCACAAAAATCATTATCCGGACACCCATTTGAGCCGCATCCATTGCAATCGGCGTTTTCTGTACATAAACAGCAGGCAAGACCACATCTGGCAATTCCTAATTCCCGTTTCATGAGAACCCTCCTCAACTTTCAATTTGTTTATTCATATATTTATCCTTTCAAATTCTCCCATGCAGCAGGATTATTTGAAATAATAGCCCCGACAGTCTGACAAGTTTCTAACTCTGAGCAGTCGCCGCAAGTGGAAACACCTTTTTTCAAAGCGCATTTCCGGATTTCACACATATGCTCACAAAATACTGTTTTTGCTCCGTCCACACGGCAGCCCTCACAATTAATATGTTCCGGTAAAATAGGGGCGTTATTTAACTCTGCCCACTGCTTCGCTGTTTTCTCCCGCAAAGCCTGATCATCATTGACGGTAGCTATGTATGCGTCGCATTTTCCGCAGTCCAATCCGCAGTATCCAATCATGTCTTTCATAGG
>DVGK01000092.1 GCA_018712785.1 Candidatus Choladousia intestinavium
AAAGGGAAGGACAAAATCTAAAGACCACCCCTGATATCCGGTAAAATGATCCCACGCAAAAGCGCCCACCGACACAATCAGCAGCTGCCACATACCGTTTTTTAAGAGATTTCTGCGTTTTCGATAGCCTACCATCACCAAAAGCCACATACAGAATACCCCCGCCGTGACATATCCTCCCCACAGGAAGCCCGGCGTAGCCAAAAAATTCATCATCCAGCACAGAATCACCGCGGCCGCGCAGAGAAAAGTAAAGATCCTCATTCCCGTTATCATGGAACCGGGCTTTTTCTCCGACATTCCCGGAAAATCATTTTCAAGCACCCGGCAGCAAACTCCCTCCTGCTCCAGAATTCTCTGGAAGTTCCTCTGGATATTTTCACTGACAAGCTTGGAGGTGAATCCCAGCAAAAGCTGATCCTGATACGTACAGGAACACAGCTGAAGGATTCCCGTGCTGGTAAAAAACCCAAACCTTTCTATGTAGGCTCCGTATTCCTTCGGCATCCGGATCTGCCCCATGTTTGAGAATACAGCTGTGACGCTTTTGCCTCCCAATGTGGTTCCCGCCATGAGCAGAAGGTTCTTGATCTCCAGGGGCACAGCCCTGAGAAGAGGATTCCGTTCCAAGCGAACCAGAGTACTCATCTTGGCGTCAATATTTTCCTTTACAAGCTCCTTTTTAAAGAGTTCTTTTAAATATAAAATAACATCCTTCAGCCTTGTCCCTTCCCGAAAATGATATCCTGCCTCAATCCAGCTGAAAAAATTAATCATAGAGCGGGAGGGGAAATAATTTCTCAGGTTCACCGGAATCATCAGAGCCACCGGCTTCCTCTGTCTGCTGGCGGGAATCTCCTCCTGTATGGCGCAGAGAAAAACTGCTGAAAGAAACACCGTCACGGAAACCCCGTATTCTTTGGCCTTTCTGTGTACCTCATCGGCGGAAAGGAGCATTTCAATCACAGACATATCCTGATGCTCCCGCAGCTCACCCTTCAGCTGGTACGCTCCTCTGGGTCGGCTCTGATCCCGGATTTTCTTTCTGGAATAATAATGGGAGAAGCTGTCCTCCTCCTGGTCGCTTCCGGTGGCCTCCTGCTCCTCCTCCAGCTTTGGCAGCCCTTTTCCCGGATAGCGAAGCTGCAGATAATTCTTTACCAGCTCCTTTAGAAAGATCATGGCGCCGGTTCCGTCTGTAAGTCCGTGAAATACTTCAAAATTAATCCGGTTCTTATGGTATGTAACTTCAAACAGAAGCTGCTTCTGATCCGGTACGTACAGCTTGCTGCAGGGGGGCCTGGTTTCCGGCTTTACCATGGCAGGCAGATCCCGCATCTCCATATAAAACCAGAAGACTCCCTTCCTGAGCACAGACCGGAAAAGAGGATACTTCTCCATAGTCCGGTCCAGGGCCTTCTGCAGAATATTTCCTGAGACTTCTTCTTTTAAAAGACAGTAGAACCGGAACACCCGCGTGTCATTTTTCCCTGTCGCTGCCGGAAAGGCCTGGGCTGCATTGTCCAGTTTCCTCCACCGGGAGTATCGTATCTTTTTCATAGCCGCCTCCCTGGATAAAACGATTCATATATTCGAAGCTTTCTTTTACATACAGATGCTGGATGCCAAGGGCAAAATACCCATGAACGGCGCCGGCGATCCGGTGGATCTCCACATGGCTTCCCGCCGCTCTCAGCCGTCTCCCGTATTCCTCCCCTTCATCCCGCAGAGGATCAAACTGGGCTGTAAGGATCAGGCTATCCGGAAGACCGGAAAAATCCTCCGCCAGCAGAGGGGCGAAATACGGATTGGCCCGATCCGCCTCTGTTCTCTGATAAAGCTTCAGATAATCTTCCATCTTCTCACTGGTGAGAAGATAGCCCTTCCCATTTTCCGCCACAGATTCATAAGGTGAATCCTCTGTGTAGCAGTTGTTCAGCGCAGGGTAGATCAGCACCTGGCGCTTCGGCATAAACGTGCCTTTTTCTCTGGCCAGCAGGCTTACAGCAGCCGCCAGATTACCCCCGGCGCTGTCACCCATCAGGATAATCTGGTCCGGATCGATTCCCGGCAGAAGCTCACCCTGAAACAGAGCCTTGGCCGCCTCATAGCAGTCCCCCAGCCCTGTGGGAAATCTATGCTCCGGCGCCAGACGATATTCCACAGAAGCCACCAAAAGCCCTGTAGACTGAGCCATTCTGGCACAGACCCGGTTGTAATTCTCCACGCTCTCCGTAATCCATCCTCCTCCGTGGAAGAAAAGGATGACGGATTTCGCCTCCTCTTCTCTGCTCATACTTTTTTCCGATGGGAAATAGAACCGCACCGGCACCTCATAATCCCCGTGGTATACCTTGGTGTCTGCTTTTCGCAAAAAAATCCGCATGGGATCCAGCTTTTTCAGATCAGCCAGCTTCCTGGCCGCCTCCACTTCTATATTTCCATAGGAAAGGGCATAAAGAATGGCCTGCATCGCTTTTGTCATAATTCTGTTCCTTTCTGTACTGACGCTATCCTTATTGTAGCACAATCCCCCAGGTTTTAAAGAGGGATTTCGCACAATTAAAGGTGTATTCCGTAAACTTTCCATTATCACAGATCCGGCGAACGGCCCTCTGCCGCTGTCTGAAGCACGCTTTTGATGGACGTATGGATCAGCAGGGATATATAATCCACCACCTTCTGTCTGTCCAATTCCTCCCTGTGCTGGATAAAGTCCAGCAGAATCCCGGTTATGCCCTCTGTGTAAAATTTGCTTAGAAATTCTTTAAATTCTTCATTGACAGACAGATGCTCAAACTCTTCGATCCGATAGATCAGTGTACGGCAGATTCCGATAAAATCCGCATAGAAAAAACGCTTCAGCTCGTCCCGTCCCACAGAGCCGCAGATATTGCTCAGCATTTTGTAGTTTTCCTCAATATAGTCCAGGACGAACAGAATCGCTTCCTCATAGTCGATGATCAGATCCATATTCCTTACTACTTCAATGGCCTCCTGCTCGAGCATCCACTTCAGCAGACTGTAAAGATCCTCAAAATGATAATAAAAAGTTTTACGGTTCACCTTACAGTCCGCCACAATCTCACTGACCGTCACCTTTGACAGGGGCCTGCGGCAAAGAAGCTTTTTCAGTGATTCCGCCAGCATACGCTTCGTATTATAAGATGTAATTTCATACTTCACAGCTTTTCACCTCTGTCTATTATTATACAGTTGTCCCATTTTCGGTCAATTCTTATTTTTCCGTCAGATTCGGTCAATTGTCCGGTTTTTATACATCTATGGAATTCGTGACCGTTTCCCTTTCCGCGTGATTTTCTATAATAAGTGCGGAACAGTTACACAGTTCTCTGGCTTTATACCAAGAAAGGAGCGATTGATTTGACAGAACAGCAATACAGAATCCGGATGCATACCCCCATCGGCGACCGGGAGGGAACATTATACGCCCAGATCAGCGGCCGGACCATCACAGGCTATCTGAATCTTCTGAACCATACGGAGCTTTTTGGAGGGGTCATTGATTCCCTGGGCAACTGCCGCATATCCGGAAAACTTGTCACCCTGATAAAAGCGGTACCCTTTACTGCCTCCGGGGAAATTCTTCCAAAAAAGCTGAGGCTTTCCCTGACTGCCGATCAGAACCGGCATTTTCAGATTACGGGGTTTCCTGCTGAAGAAACGGAGGATGCCGTATGAGAAAGCTTTACGCAGGCGTAGTACGACACAGAAACGTCATCCTTTTTTCCTTTCTGGCAGCTTTCGCAGTCTGCCTGTTTCTGCGGCAGGAGGTAGCCGTGAATTATGATATAAACGATTATCTTCCGGAAGACTCACCGTCCACCGCCGCCATTGATCTTATGGAGGAAGAATTTGACGGCGGCATCCCAAACGCCAGAGTTATGATTTCGGATGTCACCATTGCTGAAGCTCTTACGTACAAGGAAATACTCAGCTCCGTAGAAGGGGTCTCCTCCGTTACCTGGCTGGATGACTCCGCAGATCTTACCGTTCCCCTGGAAACTCTGGATCCGGATACGGTAGAGACCTACTATAAGGACGGAAACGCCCTTTTCACCCTTGTCATCCAGGAAGACTGCCGAATCCAGGCTGTCTCTTCCATCCGCAGCATCATCGGCGATGAAAACGCCATGACCGGAAGCGCGGTCTCCACAGCCCTTTCTACCGAAACCACGGTAGATGAGATTCAAAAGATCACGGTGATCGCCGTACTTTTCGTCCTGCTGGTGCTGATTCTGACCACAGGCTCCTTTGCCGAACCCTTTCTCGTTCTGGGAGGCCTGGGGATCGCCATCATCCTGAACAACGGCACGAACCTGATCTTTGGAGAAATCTCCTTTGTCACCAACGCAGCCGGAAGCATCCTGCAGCTTGCGGTGTCCCTGGACTATTCGGTTTTTCTGATTCATCGCTTTGAAGAGTGCAGAGAAGGGGGAAGCGATCCCCAGGAAGCCATGGTGGAAGCTCTGTGCAAATCCACTTCCTCGATCCTCTCCAGCGGCCTGACCACTGTGATCGGTTTTTTTGCCCTGATCTTTATGCGCTTTCGTCTGGGACCGGATCTGGGTCTTGCCTTAGCCAAAGGAATTGCCATCAGTCTTCTGACAGTTTTCTTCTTTATGCCGACCCTGATCCTGGCGTTTTACAGGCTTCTGGACCGCACGAGGCACCCTGCCTTTTTTCCGTCCTTCCGGAAATTCGGCGTGCTGGTTCGCCGGATCCGCATTCCTCTGGTAATTCTTTTCCTGCTGATCCTGGTGCCGTCTTATCTGGCCTCAAGTGCCAACAACTACTATTACGGTTCTTCTCAAATTTTCGGTTCCGGCACCCAGTATGGCAGGGATACGGAGGCCATCGAGGAAGTGTTCGGCAAAAGCGACACGTATGTGCTTCTGGTTCCCTCCGGAGATACTGCCACGGAGACAGAGCTCTCCAGCCGTCTCCATGAGCTTCCTCAGGTCACGGATATTCTTTCTTATGTAGATCTGGCCGGAGCGGAAATTCCCACGGAATATCTGGACGAGGATACCTTGTCCCAGCTCATCTCAGAGCATTACAGCCGGATGGTCCTTTCCGTCCGCGCGGATATGGAGGGAGAGGAAACCTTCTCCCTTGTGGAGGAAATCCGTGAAACCGCGGAGAAATATTATCCCGGACAGTACGCGCTGGCTGGCGAGGGTGTCAGCACTTATGATCTGATGGATACCATCACAGAGGATATGGTAAGTGTCAATCTGGTGTCCATCGGCGCTGTGTTTGTTGTGCTGATCCTGACTCTGCGCTCTCTGGTGGTTCCGGCGCTTTTGGTGCTGAGCATCGAGGCCGCGATCTGGCTGAATCTGTCCTGTCCGTATTTCGCCGGCGACACAATCTTCTATATCGCCTACCTGATCATCAGCTCTATTCAGCTGGGAGCCACCGTAGACTATGCTATATTGATGACCGACCGTTACAAGGAGAACCGCGAAAAATATAATAAAAAGGAAAGCGCGATCCAGACCGTCTCCGATACAGCCATCTCGATTCTTACCTCGGGAACCGTACTGACCGTAGTGGGCCTGCTGCTGGGCTACTTTTCTTCCAACCAGCTTCTGTCCCAGCTTGGTATTTTCATCGGGCGGGGAGCCCTGTTTTCTCTGGCGATCGTTCTGTTCGTCCTTCCGAGCCTGCTTTCCCTGTTTGACTGGTTTGTAACGAAAAAGAAAAAAACGAAGATTTCTGATTCTGAAAGAAAAGGAGGATTTCAAAAATGATCTGCAAAAAAATTCTGTGCCGGAAGGCGCTGCCGGCGTCCCTGGCTTTGATCCTATCCGTAAACCTCTGCTGCCCGCCCGCGGTTCGCGCGGCTTCGGAAAACACCCCGAAAGAAGAGGTGGTCTACGTAAATCTTAATTCCGATGGGACCATCTCTGAAATCTATGTGGTAAACAGTTTTGATCTGGAGACGCCCGGACAGATTCTTGACTACGGAGAATACACAGAAGTCCGGAATATGACCTCCCAGGCGCTCATTGATCAGAACGGAGACGCGATTACCATAGACGCCCAGGCCGGAAAACTTTATTACGAGGGCGTCCTGGCTGACGGCACGATTCCCTGGGACTTTGAATTCCATTATTATCTGGACGGCCAGGAGTATCCGGCCGGCGAACTGGCCGGGAAAAGCGGCGCTCTTGAAGTCACCGCATCAATCCGTGAAAACAAAGACTGCGGCGGAAGCTTCTTTGAGGACTATGCCCTGCAGGTTGCCTTTACGCTGGACACGGAACAGGCGAAAAATATTTCGGCAGAGAATGCCACCATCGCCAATGTCGGTTCCGATAAGCAGCTTACCTATACCATTCTGCCCGGAACAGAAACCGATCTTTCTTTCTCCGCTGATGTGACTGATTTTGAGATGAGCGCCATCTCTCTGAACGGAGTCCGTCTGAATATGGATGTGGAGGTAGACGATGAAGAATTGATGGACCAGATCACGGAACTGCTGGATGCCATCGAAGAGCTGGATGAAGGCTCGGAAGAGCTGAAGGACGGCGCTGAAAGCCTGGATTCCGGAGCCGGAGAGCTGCAGTCAGGTGTCGGGAGCCTGGATTCCGGAGCCGGAGAACTGCAGGCAGGCGCGGGAGAGCTGGTAAACGGCGGCAGTTCCCTCGCATCCGGAGCCGAGACCTTAAGCGAAGGGGCGTCCTCCCTGGATCAGGGGCTGCAGGATTTAAATGAAGGGATCTCCCAGATTCAGTCCGGGCTGGATGCCCTTAACGCGCAGTCCGATACGCTTACGGAAGGGTCCGCGCAAATCAAATCTGCTCTGGAGCAGCTGCAGAATGCGTTAAACAGTGTAAGCGTCACCAGCGAGAGCCTGCAGGAGCTCTCTGATGCCTCGTCACAGATCGGCCAGGGAATCTCTGATCTCTCTTCCGGTATGCAGAATCTCCAGGGAAGCATCGGTTCTCAGTCCTACAAGTCCGCCATGGCTGGGAATGGCCTGGATCTGGATTCCCTGCAGGCAGGCAATACCCTGGCTATTTCCTCCATCGACAGTCTGCTCTCCCAGGCAGGGAGCCTGGCGTCGGCCCTGGAGGGCATGGGGATCGATGCCGGCCTGATCTCCGGCTGGCAATCTCAAGGCGTCTCTTTAGCCAGTCAGGTAAAGACGCTGCTTGAGGGCAGCAACGCTCTGATCCAGGGTTCTCAGGCTTATCTGGACGCTGTGTCCCAAGAGAGTACTTCCCTTGTTTCCGGCGCCGCCTCTCTCCAAAGCTCCTACGAATCCTTTGATACTGGAATCCAAGCTATGACAGACTCCCTAAACAGCCTGATCTCCCAGATGACCCAGCTTACCCAGGCGGTCAATACCCTGGCTGAGGAATACGAAACACTGGATGCCGGGCTGAACGACTATACAGACGGCGTTTCTGTCATTGTCGAAGGCCAGGAACAGGTATCTGACGGCGCGGACACGCTTCTGGATGGAAGCGGCGAGTTAAAAAGCGGCAGCGCCTCCCTGTATGCCGCTACTTCCCGGCTTTTAAATGGAATCGTGGAAATCTACAACGCGACAGGAAGCCTTCGTTCCGGTACCGGGGAGTTAAACAGCGGCGTGGCTGAACTTCTCACCGGCATCAGCGACCTTTACAGCGGCACGGAAGAACTCAATGACGGCGCCGGGGAGCTGAAGGAGGAAACGGACGGAATGGATGAGGAAATTTCTGATAAAGTCGACAAGCTGCTGGAAAGCATTTCCGGCGGGGGCGGGGAAACCGCTTCTTTCGTGTCTGCCAAAAACACCCAGGTAGAATCCCTGCAGTTCGTCATTCAGACGCCGGCCATAGAGACCTCGGAAAAAACAGATGAGACAGAGACCGAAACAGAAGAACCCAGCGTCCTGGAAAAATTTCTGAATCTTTTTTAATGAGTTCTCTTAAATTTTATTCTATGTTTTCGAATTGTCCGGATGAACAGCCTGTCATTTTTTTAACAGATAATTGGATTCCTGGATTGCGAAACTCTGGAGAATGAAGTATAATTTACGCATGCTGCGAAAAATTAATAAAAGGTATTTTTCGGAAAGGAGGATTTAATTTGGCTCAGGAAACGATTGACGCTATCCGGGAAGCGGAACAGCAGGCCGCCGTCGCAGAGGAAGAGGCGGCGCGGACCGCGAAGCAGATTGTAGAAGAGGCAAAGAAAAACGCCGCCCAGGAAAAAGCCCAGATGATTCAAAACGCTCGCAGGGCTGAGGAACAGGCTTTGGAGGAAGCTCTGGGGCAATGCCGTATCATCCTGGAAGAAGCGGCGGCTCTTGAAGCGGAAGAAACCGCACGGCTTGAAAAAGAAGTATCAGGCAAAAGAACACGCGCCGTTCAGGCTGTTCTGGAGCAGCTGCTATAAGCGGCCGCATATATAAAAATCGCTAAAACAGAAAGGAGGCGTTTCCCATGGCTGTTGTTCCTATGAAAAAAATGACCCTCTGCGCTCTGAAGAAAAACCGCAAGGGCATCCTTGAATTTCTGCAGAGGCAGGGGGTTGTGGAGATAAACAGCGGCACGGAGGAAGACGATATTTTTCACAAGATGGATGTGGCTTCCAGGCGGAGCGTGTTCCTGCGGAACTCATCCACAGCCGGACAGGCTCTGGCCGTTCTGGACCAGTACGCTCCGGAGAAAAAAGGAATGCTGGATTCCTTCGCCGGGCGTGCTTCTCTCTCCCTTCAGGAATATGAGACTCTCACAACTCGTCACAGGGAGATTCTGAAAACGGCGAACCGGCTTCTGAATCTCTCCAAGGGAATCGGTGAAAGCAAAGCCCTTCTCCCTAAGCTGGAGCGGGAAATGGATGAGCTGGTTCCCTGGCAGGGCTTTGATCTTCCTCTTGATTTTAAGGGCACGAAGAAAACCAGAGCTTTTATCGGCTCCCTGCCCCATCCCTACACCTCACAGGAACTGTCCAAGGCTCTGTCCGAACGTACGGACGCTCCAATGGAATTTTCTATCGTCAGTTCTTCCAAAGAGCAGACCTGTATTTTCCTGGTCTGCGGCAGGGAGGATGCAGCAGAAGTAAAGAGCGCGCTGCAGAGTTTGAATTTTCAGCGTTCTCCCCTCTCTTCTTCCATTCCTGCCCGGCGGCAGGAAGAGCTGACGGAAGAACTGCAAAAGGTAAAAAAACAGATTATAAATCTGGAAAACGAGATACGCTCTCTGGCAGGTGCCCGGGAAGATTTGAAATTTCTCGCGGATTACTACGACATGCGGGCGGAAAAATATGAGGTTTTAAGCGGACTGTCCCAGTCAAAAAGCGTCTTTCTCCTTACCGGATATATTCCCCAGGATAAAACGGAAGTTTTGGAGGAAGCCCTCGCAGGCAGATACGATGCCTTTGTAGAATTTTCGTCTCCGGAAAGCGGGGATGAGGTTCCGGTTCTCCTTCACAACAACGCTTTCGCGGAGCCTGCAGAGGGGATTGTGGAAAGCTACAGCCTGCCCGCTAAAGGAGAGCTGGATCCCACCGCCATTATGGCGCCCTTTTACTATCTTCTTTTCGGTCTGATGCTCTCTGACGCGGCTTATGGGCTGATTATGGTATTCGGGTGCCTGTATATCATGAAAAAATATAAAAACCTGGAACCCGGCATGAAAAAAAATATGAAGCTTTTTCTTTACTGCGGAATCTCCACCACCTTCTGGGGATTCATGTTCGGAAGTTTTTTCGGAGACGCGGTGAATATTATTGCCACTACCTTTTTTAACCGGCCGGATATCAGGCTTGCCCCCCTGTGGTTTGAGCCCATCAGCTATCCCATGCGGATGCTGGTCTTCTCCTTTGCCTTCGGCATCGTCCATCTCTTTACCGGGCTGGGAGTGAAGCTCTACAGTTCCATAAAGAGCGGGCATCTGGCAGACGGAATCTACGATGCGGTGTTCTGGTATCTGCTGGTAGGAGGCGCTGTAGTCTACATGCTGACGCTGTCCATGTTTACAGAGATGCTGGGACTTGGCTTCACGCTGCCCCCGGCGGCTGGTGCCATTTCCGGTGCGGCCGCTCTCATAGGATTGGTGGGAATCATATTTACCAGCGGCAGAGAATCTAAAAACTGGGGAAAACGACTGCTGAAGGGCCTGTACGGAGCTTACGGAGTTACGTCTTATCTCAGTGACATTCTCTCTTACTCCAGGCTTCTGGCTCTGGGCCTTGCCACCAGCGTAATTTCCACTGTATTTAACCAGTTGGGAAGCATGCTGGGCAATTCCATACCAGGAATCATTCTGTTTATCCTGGTATTCCTCATTGGGCATACATTAAATCTTGCCATCAACGCCCTTGGGGCTTACGTACACACAAATCGTCTGCAGTTTGTGGAATTTTTCGGAAAATTTTATGAAGGCGGCGGGAAAAAATTCAATCCTTTTGCCGTACACACAAAATATTTTAAAGTCAAGGAGGACATTTAGTTATGGAAATTATGGGAAATCTGGGCGTTCTTTTAGCATTATTAGGCGCAGTTCTGGCTGCGCTGGTGGCAGGAATCGGTTCAGCCATCGGAGTCGGAATGAGCGGCGAGGCAGCCGCGGGAGTTGTGACCGAAGAACCCTCTCTTTTCAGCAAAGTCCTGGTTCTTCAGCTTCTGCCGGGTACCCAGGGTATTTACGGCCTGCTGATTGGTTTCGTTACTTTAACACAGATCGGAATTATGGGCGGCAGCTCGGATATCTCTGTCATCAAGGGGCTTTTGTATCTGGTGGCCTGCCTTCCTATGGCGTTCGTAGGCTACAAGTCGGCTATCCGTCAGGCAAGAGCTTCCGTGGCCTCCATCGGCCTGGTGGCAAAACGCCCCGACCAGTTCGGCAAGGCTATGATCTTCCCGGCTATGGTAGAGACCTATGCCATCCTGGCCCTTCTGATCTCGATTCTGGCTATTTTCGGTATCAACGGACTTCCGGTTTAAATCAGTCAGAAAGGAGAATGCAGTATGGCGGGATTAGATAAAATTATCAGTCAGATCCGCAAAGAGGCGGAGGATTCCGCCTCCGCCGCTATCGCCGCTGCCAGAAAGGAAGCAGAGGGAATTCGTGCGCAGGCTGTTCTGGAGGCCCAGGCCGAGTGTCAGGAAATTCAGAAGCGGTCCCGACAGAAGGTGCAGGATACCCTGGCCCGGGGCCGTTCATCCGCGGACCTGAAACGCAGGCAGGGGCTTCTTGCCTGCAAGCAGCGGCTGATCCATGAGGTACTTTCAGAGGCTCTGAAACGGCTGGAAGCTCTGGACGGGGAAGAATATTTCCAAACCATGGAAAAACTGGCGTTAAAGTCCGCCCTGCCCGGGGAAGGCACTGTTTATTTTTCTCAGAGAGATCTTAAGCGGCTTCCTGCCGGCTTTGAGAAAAAACTGAACGAAGCCCTTAAGGACAAAAAAGCCGTTCTTCATATCTCCGGCACTCCCAGAGAGATTGACGGAGGCTTTATCCTTTCTTATGGGGGAATCGAAGAAAATTGTTCCTTTGAATCACTGTTCCATGCTTCCCGTGAAGCTCTGCAGGATACGGTGCAGAAAATTCTTTTCTCATAAGGAGGCGGGAATCAAATGGCAAAAAATAAAACGGACTACGCTTATGCCGTGGCGCGGATCCGCTCCAAAGAGCTTAAGCTTTTATCCGCTTCCTTTTTGGAACAGCTGCTTTCCGCTTCTGACTGTGAGAGCTGTCTGAAGCTCCTGGCAGAAAGAGGATGGGGAAATGGCTCCGGGGAGACTCCGGAGGAAATGCTCTCCACGGAAGAAAACAGAATCTGGGAGCTGGTGGAAGATCTGGTAAAGGATACCTCTGTCTTCCATGTGTTCCTTTACAAAAATGATTATCATAATCTGAAGGCTGCCATTAAGGAGCTGCATCACAGAAACGGCTTTCCCGGCATCTATCTGGAGCATGGAACCCTCTCTCCCCAGGTCATCCGGAAGGCTGTGTCCGAAAACCGTTTCTCCGATCTTCCGGAAGCCATGCAGGCTCCCGCTAGGGAGGCTTATACCGCTCTTCTTCACACCCATGACGGGCAGCTCTGTGATGTGATTTTAGACCGGGCGGCTTTGGAGGCCACCTATCAGGCCGGCAAAGTATCTGGAAACGAGTTCCTGGCGCTGTACGGGGAACTGACTGTAGCGGCTGCGGATCTGAAAACAGCCTTCCGTTCCTGCCGCACCGGAAAAAGCAGAGAATTTCTTACCCGCGCTCTGGTCCCCTGCGACACACTGAAGCTGCCGGAGCTGACGCAGGCAGCCATGGAGGGTACTGAAGCCATTGGAAAATATCTGGAAAACACGCCCTACAGAGAAGCAGCGGATGAACTGAAGCGCTCCCCTTCCGCATTCGAAAAGTGGTGCGATAATCTTCTGATCCGCAAAATCCGTCCCCAGCTTCATGAGCCTTTCGGCCTGGGGCCTCTGGCCGCCTACATTCTGGCAAGGGAAAACGAGATCAAATCTGTTCGGATCATTCTTTTTGGAAAGCGAAATCAGCTCTCTGAAGAATCCATCCGGGAAAGGGTGAGGGAAACGTATGTATAAAATCGCAGTTATGGGAGACCGGGACAGCATCTACGGATTTGCTTCCCTGGGACTTATTCCCTTCTCTCTTACAGATCCTTCGGCCGCTTCCAGAAAACTGCGGGAGCTGGCAGAAAGCGGCTATGGGATTATCTATATTACAGAAGCTCTGGCAGCACAGCTGGAGGAAGAGATCGACCGCTATCAGGAGGCCGGTCTGCCAGCAATTATCCTGATTCCGGGCGTCACCGGCAATACAGGCCGCGGAATGCGGGCTGTAAAGAAATCCGTGGAACAGGCCGTGGGATCGGATATTATTTTCAACGGAGGTTAATAAAATGAGCAAAGGCGTAATTAAAAAAGTAGCCGGTCCGCTGGTCATCGCGGAGGGCATGCGGGACGCCAATATGTTTGACGTGGTACGGGTCAGCCGCCAGCGTCTGATTGGTGAAATCATCGAAATCCACGGAGATCAGGCATCCATCCAGGTTTATGAAGAAACCTCCGGATTAGGCCCCGGAGAACCCGTTGAATCCACCGGCGTTCCCATGAGCGTGGAACTTGGACCGGGATTGATCGGAAGCATTTACGATGGAATTCAGCGTCCTCTGGACGCTATCATGAAGGTCACCGGAGGAAATATGCTGAACCGGGGAGTAGAGGTTCCCTCTCTGGACCGGGAGCGGACCTGGACCTTTGAGCCTGCAGCCTCCCCGGGGGATTCAGTCAGCGGCGGTGATATTCTGGGATATGTGCAGGAAACAGCCGTTGTCCGGCAGAAAATCATGGTTCCTCCCCGTCTCTCCGGCACTCTGGTTTCGATTCAGGCCGGTGAATTTACCGTGACAGATACTATTGCCCTTCTGAAGGATGAAAAGGGTAATGAACACCCTATCACTCTTATGCAGAGATGGCCGGTGCGCCAGGGACGTCCTTATCTGAAAAAGCTGTCTCCAGATATGCCGCTGATTACGGGGCAGAGAGTCATCGACACGCTTTTTCCCATTGCCAAAGGCGGCGTAGCTGCCGTTCCGGGACCCTTCGGGTCCGGCAAAACAGTGGTGCAGCATCAGCTGGCAAAGTGGGCGGACGCGGATATTGTGGTTTACATCGGCTGCGGGGAGCGCGGAAACGAGATGACAGACGTTCTCAATGAATTTCCCGAACTGAAGGACCCGAAAACAGGAAAATCTCTTATGGAGCGTACGGTACTCATCGCCAATACCTCCGACATGCCGGTGGCTGCCCGTGAGGCTTCTATCTACACAGGCATTACCATTGCGGAGTATTTCCGTGACATGGGATATTCCGTCGCCCTGATGGCAGATTCTACCTCCCGCTGGGCGGAAGCCCTCCGGGAGATGTCCGGCCGTCTGGAAGAGATGCCCGGTGAAGAGGGATATCCGGCGTACCTGGGCTCCAGACTGGCCCAGTTCTATGAGCGGGCCGGACGAGTAATCTCCCTGGGAAAAGAAGGCCGCGAAGGTGCACTGTCTGTCATCGGAGCTGTCTCCCCTGCCGGAGGCGATATCTCCGAGCCGGTTACTCAGGCTACTCTGCGCATTGTAAAAGTATTCTGGAGTCTGGACTCAGACCTGGCGTATAAGCGTCATTTTCCTGCTATTAACTGGCTGACCAGCTACTCCCTCTATATCGATACTATGGAGAAATGGTTCAATGCCCAGGTAGATGAGGACTGGACCGATCTTCGTTCTGAAATGATGCGGCTTCTCCAGGAGGAGTCCGAGTTAAATGAAATCGTACAGCTGGTGGGTATGGACGCACTCTCATCTCCTGACCGTCTGAAGCTGGAGGCAGCCCGTTCCATTCGGGAGGATTTTCTCCATCAGAATGCTTTTCATGAGACAGATACTTACACCTCTCTGAAAAAGCAGCATATGATGATGCGGCTGATCCTCTCCTACTTCGATCAGGGAAACCAGGCTCTTAGGGAGGGCGCTGACATTGAAGATCTTGTAAAGCTTCCGGTGCGGGAGGCTATCGGCCGCTTTAAATATACAGAAGAAGCGGATCTGGATCCGGCTTTTGCCGAAATACAGAAAATCTTAGCGGATCAGATCCGTCAGGCCGTAAGCAGAAAGGAGGACTACTGATGCCAAAGGAATACAGAACCATCGAAGAGGTAGCCGGTCCTCTAATGCTGGTGCGGGGCGTACAGAATGTATCTTACAATGAGCTGGGGGAAATCGAACTGGCGAACGGTGAGAAGCGCCGCTGCAAGGTACTGGAAATCGACGGCGGCAACGCCCTGGTGCAGCTTTTTGAGGCGTCCACGGGAATTAACCTGGAATCCAGCAAGGTCCGCTTTCTGGGCCGCTCCATGGAGCTGGGCGTTTCGGAGGACATGCTGGGCCGCATGTTTGACGGTCTGGGCCGTCCCATTGACGGCGGCCCGGAAATTCTCCCGGAACAGCGGAATGACATTAACGGTCTTCCTATGAATCCGGCTGCCAGAAATTATCCCCAGGAATTTATCCAGACGGGTATCTCCGCCATTGACGGCTTAAACACACTGGTGCGGGGACAGAAGCTTCCGATCTTCTCCGCCTCCGGCCTTCCCCACGCCAATCTGGCAGCGCAGATTGCCCGGCAGGCTAAGGTACGGGGAACCAGCGAACCCTTTGCAGTGGTATTCGCCGCCATGGGCATCACCTTTGAGGAAGCGAACTTCTTTATGGAAAGCTTCCGTGAAACAGGGGCCATCGACCGCAGCGTCATGTTCATCAATCTGGCCAACGACCCGCCTGTAGAGAGGATCGCCACCCCCCGTATGGCCCTGACCGCCGCAGAGTACCTGGCCTTTGAAAAAAACATGCATGTACTGGTCATTCTGACGGATATTACCAACTATGCCGACGCCCTCCGGGAGATTTCGGCGGCCAGGAAGGAAGTACCGGGCCGTCGCGGCTATCCCGGTTATATGTATACGGATCTGGCCTCCATGTACGAAAGAGCCGGCAGACAAAAAGGGAAAAACGGTTCCATCACCCTGATCCCCATTCTCACCATGCCGGAAGACGACAAGACCCATCCCATCCCGGATCTTACCGGCTATATCACCGAGGGTCAGATTATCTTAAGCCGTGAGCTTTACCGTAAGAATATCGCTCCTCCTATTGATGTGCTCCCCTCCCTCTCCCGTCTGAAGGATAAAGGAATCGGCGAGGGAAAGACCAGGGCGGATCACGCGGATGTGATGAACCAGCTTTTCGCTGCCTACGCCCGTGGAAAGGACGCCAAAGAGCTGATGGTGATTCTCGGAGAGGCGGCTCTCACGGATATGGATAAGCTGTACGCGAAATTCGCCGATGCTTTTGAAAAAGAGTATGTGTCCCAGGGCTACTATACGGACCGGAGTATCGAAGAAACCATGGAAATCGGCTGGAAGCTTCTGCGCATTCTTCCCAGAAGCGAGCTGAAACGTATTAAAGACAAATTCCTGGATGAGTTCTATGAGGGATAAAGGAAAGGAAGTTGACGGATATGAGTGCGAAACATGTGAATCCTACCCGTATGGAGCTGACCAGGCTGAAGAAAAAGCTGACCACTGCCAGACGCGGCCATAAGCTTCTGAAGGATAAACGGGATGAGCTGATGCGCCAGTTTCTGGAGATGGTCCGGGAAAATAAGGCTCTCCGCGAAAAAGTAGAAGCAGGCATCCGGTCGGCCAACCAGAACTTTGTCCTGGCCAGGGCCGGTATGTCCGAGGAGGCCCTGAACGTGGCTCTTATGGCGCCGAAGCAGGAGGTCTATCTGGAGGCGGAGACGAAAAACGTCATGAGCGTGGAAATTCCTGTCTTTCACTGCAGCACCAGGACCTCGGATCCCTCCGACATCTATCCCTACGGCTATGCTTTCACCTCCAGCGACCTGGACGACGCGGTAAAGAGCCTGTCTGACCTGCTGCCCCAGATGCTTAAGCTGGCTGAGTGTGAAAAATCCTGCCAGCTTATGGCTGCTGAAATCGAGAGAACCAGACGCCGGGTGAACGCCCTGGAGCACGTCGTCATCCCCCAGACCGAGCAGAACATCCGCTACATTACTATGAAGCTGGATGAAAATGAGCGCAGCTCCCAGACACGGCTGATGAAGGTAAAGGATAAGATGCTGCAGGAGGCTCATCAGTATACCACATATGGTGATGTAAAGCTTGCGGAGGCAGAGATTTGACCATCTATAATAACAGCCTTATCTGACACATTGCAGCCAGAAGCAGCAAAAGCAAGCTACCTTGACGGTTTAGAATCTGAATTGTAAAAAGAGCGCTCAAAATTCCCTGTTCGAGAATTATGAGCGCTCTTCTGATATACATTCAGCTTTTTCAGCTATTCATTTATTATCCTTTCACTGCTCCCGCTACAAGACTCTTCTGCACTTGTTCGCTCAGAAGCAGATAAATCAATATGGTAGGAATCGTTGCTATCATCAGCCCGGCGCCAATCTCTCCCCATTTCGTGGTATAGGCTCCCACCATGGACATAATCCCCACCGTAAGCGTCTTATATTCCTGTTTACTTATAAAGGTAACGGCAAACATTAATTCATTCCAGGATGAAATAAAGGTAAAAATGCTGACTGTAGCCACAGCCGGACGGATCAATGGCAGGATAATCCGGAAGAAAATCCTGTAGATCCCGCAGCCGTCAATGGCAGCCGCTTCTTCCATTTCTGTAGGAATAGACTGCATGAAGCTGGAAAACAGATAAACTGCCAGCGGTATACCAAAAGCCACATATGGAACGATTAACGCCCAGTAAGTATTCAGCATTTTTGTCCTGCTCAGCACAATGAAAAGAGGAAGCAGAACCGCATGGATAGGAACCATCATTCCCAGAAGGAGTTTACCTATACTTAGTACAAGAAGTACAAAAAGTATATAGAAACCAAGGTGTTGATATAAATGATAAACATATCGAAGTGATTGGTAGACAAATGCTTAAAAAAGTAAGAGTAGAAGACAATGGAGATACAGATA
>DVGK01000093.1 GCA_018712785.1 Candidatus Choladousia intestinavium
CGGTCTCGCTCTCAGCCTCGGTCGCTTCTTCGGTTTCGCTTTCACTCTCAGCTTCCGTTACTTCTTCAGTCTCGCTCTCAGCCTCGGTCGCTTCTTCGGTTTCGCTCTCGCTCTCAGCTTCCGTTACTTCCTCGGTCTCACTCTCAGCTTCTGTTACTTCTTCAGTCTCGCTTTCAGCAGCTTCCGTTACCTCTTCGGTTTCACTTTCACTCTCAGCTTCTGTTACTTCTTCAGTCTCGCTCTCGGCTTCCGTTGCCTCTTCGCTTTCGCTCTCAGCCTCGGTCACTTCCTCCGTCTCGCTCTCAGCAGCTTCCGTTACTTCTTCAGTCTCGCTCTCAGCTTCGGTCGCTTCTTCCGTCTCGCTCTCAGCAGCTTCCGTTACTTCTTCAGTCTCGCTCTCAGCTTCGGTCGCTTCTTCGGTTTCACTCTCAGCCTCAGCTACTTCTTCTGTTTCGCTCTCGGCAGCTTCTTCTGTTTCTGCTGCGGCTTCTGTAGCCTGTTCAGTAACCACTTCTGTCTCTTCAGTCTGAGAACTGCAGCCTGCCAGAGAAATCACCAGGGCTGCCGCTGCAACAAACATAGTCGCTTTCTTCATTTTCTTTTACCTCTCCTCTCGCATTGTACAGATCCATATGCCAAACATGACAGATCTATTTCCGTCATAATCCTGCTCTGCAGGAAACTGCATACTCCATACCTTGCAAACCTTACATACAAATAGCTTCACTGCTCCCCCATTCAGCTCTGAACTTCACTGCAAGCCTCTAAAGCTACCCCTTACAGAGACCAAATGGCAATGGAAACATTCCAATTATTAATATAACATAACGATTGAGAAAATCAAGGGAAATTTTCTTTCTGCTACTGCTGGTTAATGTAATTAATGAGACCTTCTGCCTTTATAATTTTCTGCATAAATTCCGGAAAGGCCTGCCCCTTAAACTGGGTTCCCTTGGTTTTATTCGTTATAATTCCGCTGTCAAAATCCACTTCCACCTGATCCCCGGCTTCTATTCCTTTTGATGCCTCCGGACATTCTATGATGGGCAGGCCGATATTAATGGCATTCCTGTAGAAAATTCTGGCAAAGGTCTCCGCAATCACGCAGCTTACTCCCGCTGCCTTAATTGCCAGAGGCGCATGCTCTCTTGAAGAGCCGCAGCCGAAATTCTTTTCCGCCACGATAATATCTCCCTTTTTCACCTTGTGAATAAAGTCCTTGTCAATATCTTCCATGCAGTGTGTAGCCAATTCTGCCGGATCAGAGGAATTCAAATACCGGGCAGGAATGATTACATCTGTATCAACATTATCTCCATACTTAAAAACGGTTCCTTCTGCTTTCATATTTTCCATCCCCCTTTACGCTTCTAACTCTTCCGGTGAAGAAATCTTTCCGGTTACCGCGCTGGCAGCAGCCACTGCCGGACTCGCCAGATATACTTCAGAGCCCACATGTCCCATTCTTCCCACAAAATTTCGGTTCGTTGTAGAAATACAGCGCTCCTTGTCCGCAAGAATTCCCATGTATCCTCCCAGGCACGGCCCGCAGGTAGGCGTACTTACCACAGCGCCTGCCTCGATGAAGATCTTCAGCAGCCCTTCTTCCATAGCCTGAAGATAGATTGCCTGAGTCGCCGGAATTACAATACAGCGGACTCCCCTCTTTACCTTTCTTCCCTTTAAAATCCCTGCCGCAATCCTGAGATCCTCCATTCTTCCATTGGTGCAGGAGCCGATCACAGACTGATCAATCCGGACCTCTTCTATAATCTCGTCCACTGTCTTTGTATTCTCAGGGAGATGCGGGAAGGAAACGGTGGGTCTCAGTTTACTCAGATCCACAGTATACACTTCATCATAGGCCGCGTCTTCATCCGCCTGGTAAATCTTATACGGCCGGTTTGAATGCTCCTCCATGTAAGCTACTGCCTTCTCATCCACGGGGAAAATCCCGTTCTTTCCTCCCGCTTCAATGGCCATATTTGCAATAGTGAAGCGGTCGTCCATAGAAAGATACTGAATACCATCCCCAACAAACTCCATAGATTTATATAAAGCTCCGTCTACGCCAATCATACCGATAATATGAAGAATAATGTCTTTCCCGCTTACCCATTTCGCCGGTTTCCCTGTAAGAACGAATTTGAGAGCGGACGGCACTTTAAACCAGGCTTTTCCTGTAGCCATCCCCGCCGCCATATCAGTGCTGCCGACTCCGGTAGAAAAAGCCCCCAGAGCGCCGTAGGTACAGGTATGGGAATCCGCCCCGATAATTACGTCTCCCGCAACGGTCAGACCTTTCTCCGGAAGGAGCGCATGCTCGATGCCCATTTCGCCTACGTCAAAGTAATTCGTAATCTCATGTCTGCAGGCAAATTCACGGACACATTTGCAGTGCTCCGCCGACTTGATATCCTTATTCGGAATAAAATGATCCATTACCAGAGCGATTTTATCCTTGTCAAAAACCTTATCCTCCTTAAACTTATCCATCTCATGGATCGCAACAGGAGATGTAATATCATTTCCCAGCACCAGATCCAGCTTGGCCTCAATCAGCTGGCCGGCTTCCACATACTCAAGACCGGCTGCTGCAGCCAGAATCTTCTGCGTCATTGTCATTCCCATGGTCGTATCCTCCATACTATCATTCTGTTCATTTTCTGAAAAGGAAAACAGGGAATCAGCCCGAATATATGCAGCCGATCCCCCGTCTGTTTCCTGTTTTTCAGCGCATACGCGCGTGTCCTATACCGTTTGCGGCGGCTTAGTTGTCAATCAGCTTGCTGCTGTCATTCCAGCTGTAAAGTTTCCTAAGTTCCTTTCCTACCTTTTCAAGCTGATGATCAGCCTCTCTCTTTCTCATTGCCTTGAAGTGAGGCGCATTGATGCGGTTCTCCAGAAGCCAGTCTTTCGCGAAGGTACCATCCTGAATATCACTGAGAATCTGCTTCATAGCCTTCTTGGTCTCATCTGTTACGATCTTCGGGCCAGTAATATAGTCGCCGTATTCAGCCGTATTGGAAATGGAATAACGCATTCCCGCGAATCCGCTCTCATAAATCAGATCTACGATCAGCTTCATCTCATGGATACACTCAAAATACGCACTCTCCGGCTCATATCCGGCTTCAACCAGGGTCTCAAATCCAGCCTTCATTAAAGCTGTCACACCGCCGCAAAGAACGGCCTGCTCGCCAAAAAGGTCGGTCTCTGTCTCTTCACGGAAGGTTGTCTGGAGAACGCCTGCTCTGGCTCCGCCAATGGCAAGTGCATAAGCCAAGGCCAGATCATGTGCCTTTCCTGTAGCATCCTGCTGTACCGCGATCAGGCAAGGTACGCCTTTGCCCTCCAGATACTGGCTGCGAACCGTGTGTCCCGGTCCCTTGGGAGCGATCATGGTAACGTCTACATCCTTGGGCGGAACAATCTGTCCGAAGTGGATGGCGAATCCATGAGCAAACATCAGCATATTGCCAGGCTCAAGATTCGGCTCAATGGATTCTTTATAAAGAGCTGCCTGCTTCTCATCGTTAATGAGAATCATAATAATGTCGGCTCTTTTCGCAGCCTCAGCCGCTGTATACACCTCAAATCCCTGAGCAACCGCCTTGTCCCAGGACTTGCTTCCCTCATAAAGGCCTACAATCACATTACATCCGGATTCTTTCGCATTCAGCGCATGGGCATGTCCCTGACTGCCGTAGCCGATTACGGCGATCGTCTTGCCCTCCAGAAGGGACAGGTTGCAGTCTTTCTGATAATAAATTTTTGCTGCCATTCTTATCATCCTCGCATTCTTAAAATAAATTTTATATAGGTAAAGGCACAGGATGCCTCTATCAAACTATGTATGGGCGCTTTCGCCTCTTCCAATATCTCAGAACCTGCCGATTATTAAAGATACCGTATGTCGTCGGAACCCCTGGAAAGTCCTGTAACTCCCGTCCGGGCAAGCTCCAAAATCTCATAATCTCCTAAAAGCTGCAGGAACGCGTCCAGCTTGGACTGATCTCCCGTCAGCTCTACAATCAGTGAATCCTTACCCACATCTATAATATTTCCCCTGAACACATTGGCAATCGTAATAATCGCTTCCCGATCCTGAACATCCGCCCGTACCTTAACCAGGACGAGTTCTCTGGAAACACTCCTGCCTTCTTCCAAAACCTTGATATCCACCACATCAATCAGCTTGGCAAGCTGCTTCGTAATCTGCTCCAGAATCAATTCATCTCCGGAAGCCATTACTGTCATACGCGAATACCGCGGATCTGCTGTTTCACCTACTGTGAGACTGTCAATATTATATCCCCGTCGGCTGAACAGACCTGCTACACGGCTCAAAACACCGGAAGTGTTATCCACCAGCAATGATAAAATCCGTCTTTTCATAAGAATCACCTTGATCTTTCTTGTCTCCTGCAAACTTTTCTAGTTATTTTACCAACTATTCCGTTCCTTGTCAATCACTTTACCACTTCATTTCTGCACGGCGTCAGCGTAAAAGCAGCGCTTCAATCCTCCGGACGCAGGACCAGGAATCCTGAACGCGAAAATATTTTTCCCGAATTCGCTGCCAGACAGAGACAAAGCAGCCTGCTCCGGATAAACCGCACAGACTGCTTTGTCCTTCTTACACCGCTGATGCTACAGATCAAAATAATTGAGAATCGCGTTCGCAACAGCTTTCGCCATCGCATTTTTATTAGAATTATAAAACTTCATATCGTCTCTGTCATCAATAAAGGCCGTCTCCAAAAGCCCGTAAGAAACTCCCATCTTCTGGCACGTTTTCGCGTTAAGAAGCCCGCTGCTGGCAAAAATTCCCGTGCCGCCGCCCCAGATCTTAAAGCCTGTATTTCCGATAGCTCTTACAATCTGACGGTCAATGGCGGTATTAGACTTAGAAGAGTTCACATACATCCCAACGCCCTTATAAGAACCGTCTCCAGAAGAGTCTTTGGCAGATACACCGGTGGCGTTAAAATGAATCTCCAGGACATAATCATAATTTTTGAAATTTGGCTCCGGCCCGCTCTTCTTTCCAGCCACCACCTGATAGCAGTCGTAATCCTGGTCGTACATGGTAACGCTGATCTTCTTGCCGCTGGACTTCAGATTGTTATAGATGAGGGTAGCAAACTGACGGGTATACTTGTACTCATAGTAAGTAGTGCTTCCGTACTGTCCGATGGCCCCTACGTCCCCCTGTCCGTGTCCTGCGATAATCAGTACGGAAACAGAGGTCTCCGCCACTCCGTCCGACCCGATCTTAACGCCGTTCACCGTAGTGTTGACAGCCATCCTGCCGTTGCTCTTGAAGTAATACTTCTTTCCGTTGATGGTCTGCCAGCCCTTCTGCATTACGCCGCTCTTGAAATAGTACTTATAGCTTCCGATTTTCTTAAGACCATTCTGGCGCACACCATTCTTATCGAAATAATACCGCTTCCCTCCGATGGTCTTCCAGCCGGTAACTTTCTTCCCGGAAACGTAATAATAATACTTTCCGCCGGATTTTACCCAGCCCTTTGCCTTTCCTGTTTTCACGCCATTGGAATTTACCTTATATCCGTCCGGCGTAACCGTATTCTTCAGCATCCGTCCGTTGGAATCCACGTAATATTTGCTGCTGATCCAGCGGTTCTTCTGAAGGATGCCGGTACTGCTGAAATAGTATCGGTACTTTCCAATGGTCTTCCAGCCGGTCAGAGCCCTTCCTCTGATTCCCAGCTTTTTGCTGTTGCTGAAGAAATACCGTTTGTTGTTGTATGTAGTCCATCCAACCGTAGCGCTTCCATCCTTCTTAAAAAGAAAGCGGTTGCTTCCGATCTTCTTAAAGCCGGTATACATAGATCCCATAATCCCGGCTTTTCCTGTGGGGCGGAAATAGTAATTTTTATTTTTGATAGTTTTCCACCCAGTCTGCATTACACCCTTGGAAGAAAAGTAGTATTTTCTGCTGCCAATGGACAGCCACCCTGTCACCATACTGCCTTTCGGTCTGCTGCCGCTGGCTGTCTTACGGAAGTAATAGATCTTCCCGCTGATCTTCTTCCACCCTGTCACCATCTTCCCTGAGGAAGTATAATAGTACGTATACTTTCCTGACTTTACCCAGCCTCTTCTTTTCGCGACAGTGGCAGCTTCTGATGTCTCATTTTCCGCTGCAAGCACAACTGTACTGCCGGTCATAACCAATGCCATAAGACATAAAAGAACAACCAAGCATACTTTCTTTTTCATGAAAACGCTCCTATCCTGTGATTTATTAAATAAACATTAACATTTTATCATATTTTTATTAATATCACAAGATAAAACCGTCTGTTTTGTAAAATTTTATTAATTAGTGTTTTCCCTCACAATGGCACTTATATTGGTTATAACAATATTCGATAATGCTCTTTCGCGTTACAATTCCGATAAAAATCCCATTATCGTCAATCACAGGAACAAAATTCTGATTCATGGAGGTCATTACCAGGTCTTCAATATTGCAGTTCACGTTCACCGGCTGGTTATCCCTCTTACGTTTAATGCTTTTAATGCAGATGTCTTCCGCTTCATGAAGGGACGACAGATCCCTCCGCTTCAGTTCCCACAGAATATCTCCCTCCGTCAGTGTACCGGTATAATTACCTCCCCTGGTAATCATCGGAACCGCACTGTACTTGTGATATTCCATTTTTTCCAGAGCCTGCCGAAGAGAATAGTCCTCAAACAGATACATAACTTCGCTCTTTGGCACCAGATAAAACAAAATATTCATGTTTAATTCCTTTCGTCCTTTTCCCATCCGCAGTTTACAGCAAACCAGCGAACGGCAAATTCTTTTGTCCTTTTTATAAGTATTCTCATTTTATCATACCTGAAAATAGACTTCAAGGAAGCAGAGAGAATTTCACTTTTTATTAAGGCTTTTCAGATTTCCCTCAGAAGCCGCGCCCTGCCCGCCGGCGGCCGGTGTCCCTGTCAGGATACCTTATAAAATAACCTTTACTTCCCTATATCTGTATATCTCAATTGCCAGGTCAATCTCCATTCCCTCATTCCTCTTCCTCGCTCTCCTGGCAAAAGCGATCAGTTCCTCCTCCGTTTCAAACCATGCATGATACGAATGCGCAAATCCGTCTTCTCCCCTGTTTACGTATGTCAGCAGAAAAAATTTATCCATCTGTTCTCCTCCTTATCATTTCTGATATCCGCTCCTGCCAGCGCAGTCTCACTTCTGCTGCCGCTCTTTTCCTTCCGGCAGCCGGGCTTCACCTGCCGCACGGCTTCTCTTTGGTATATCAGAATTTTCCGGAACATCAGACGCAAAAAAGGTACCTGGCAAAGGATTCCCTTTTCCAGGCACCAAAAAATTCAGTTGCTCTCTTCTTACAGGATTATGCTATCTGGAAAGCGTATACATGGCCACCTCGTCAATCTCCCGGTTGGTAGAGATCAGCACATCCTTTCCGTTATGTACATAATGGAACACATTTGCCGGTCCGCAGTCCTGATCAATCAGTTCCGATACATACTCTTTTTTCTCCTGATCGTAGCGGATCGCAATAAGATTTCTCTTTCCCTTTCTGTGTCCCACTACAAAAGCAGGGCTTCCACACAGATCTCCCCCATAAATTGCGTGAGTAAAATCCGCATCCTCAAAGTATGTATAGATTCTCTCAAATACGCCGTCCCTTTTTTTGTAAATATAAATTTTTTCTCCGTGGAAGGGGGAGAGAACTCCAAGCTCTTTCTCACCGTCTCCGTCAAGGTCTACCAGAACCGCGTCGCTGGCCGGATCTGTAATCAGTGTCTCAATCTTCCACTGTGTCTCTCCCTTGACAGGAGGCGTAAAGCGGAAAACACCTTCATTGGAGGACACAATACAGGTCTCAAGACCATCCTCCAGGATTCTGTAATACCCGTGGTTTTTCAACATATTATCTTTGAGTATGGTAAGCGTAAGCTGATTCTCCTCATTGAACCCGGAAAGATCTGCCGGAAGCTCTGCCGCGTATACTTTTCCAGGCTTGCTCCAGTCATCTTTAAAATCATGGCCGGACTTGAGAGCGCAAGCGATCAGGAACAGCCTTCCATCCCGCTTCAGCAGGTCAAACCTGTGTACATGCGGAAGAGAAACAAGGGTGCGGATCTCCCAGTCTCCTTTCCCCTTCGGAGTCACAATTACGATTTTGGCTTCTTTAGAGTCATTCGGTGAATAAAACTTATAGGTAGAAAGAAACTGTCCGTCTGTTCCCGGTACCTGCACCATGCTCATGACGCCTCCCGGGCCGTCCCAGACCTTATCTTCCAGATTCCCATCCAGATCAAACAGGTAGCAGGGATCCTGCTTTTCCGCGGCTACCAGAATATGATCCCCGCCCTGATAATGAAGGGGCGCTATAGAATAGCATTTCGTCAGATTCGAAATTACCTTCTTTTCTATTTTCATGATCTTCTCCTTAACTGTGCTTACGATTCCTGTTCCAGCAGGCTCCCCATCATATTTCTGGCAAATACCAGATCCTCTCTCCACGCCGGGTTTCCTGTGTACCAGAATTCTGTTACATACCTGCGCACTCCCAGGCTCCATGCCGTGTGAATCATGGATTTAAAATCAACATGTCCTGTTCCAAAAGGAATTTCACGGAATTTTCCAGGCACTGTCTCTTTTAGGTGCAGAGCTACAATGCGTCCGGCGCCGGATTTTAAATCTTCCAAAACATCTGTTCCGTACGTCACTGCCGCATTCGTAATATTTCCCGAGTCGGGATAAACATTCAGATAAACAGAATTCACCATATTTACATATTTCATGGCTTTCCCCACTGTATTCATAAATTCTGTTTCCATTGTCTCAAATCCCATAAGGACTCCTGCCCTGGCCGCCATCAGAGCTGCCTTCTCCAGATTTTCCTCAAATCTCTTTACTGTCTCAGGAGTCGATTTCTCGTAGTAAACGTCGTATCCCGCAAGCTGTATAATCCGGATGCCCAGATCTTCGGCAAGCTGTATCGCTTTCTCCATAATCTCCATCCCCCTTGCGCAGACAGTCGGGTCGCTGCTTCCCAAAGGGTACTTTCTGTGTCCGCTCAGGCACATGCTGCGAAAGCCGATTCCCAGTTCCTGCGCCAAACGGTTCAGCTTGTTCCTCTCCTCCATGGGCATATCAAGACGCGAAAGCTTCTCCTCTGTCTCGTCAATGCTGATCTCAACAAAATCGAACCCCGCCTCTTTTGCCGCCTGCAGTTTCTCCTCCCAGGACAGATTCCCGGGCATTGCTTTCTCATACAGTCCCAAAGTATATGCTTTCATCCTTTTCTCCTTTTCAATCTTCAAATACATCCTTCCGGCTTACCTGATAAACCTTTACTCCCCGCTCCCGAAACACATCCAGGACTTCCTGAGGCGCTTTCTCATCTGTGATCAGATTTTTCACCCGCTCAATGCTGCAGGTGCGGAAGCTGCTGTTTACTCCGATTTTCGTGTGATCGGCTAAAACATAGGCATCCTTCGTCGCTCTCCGAAGCATAAGCTCATTCAGGTTCACCTCGTTGGCATTTTCCGTGGTCACTCCGCACTCAGCGGAAATTCCGCTGCATCCCACAAAAGCTTTTTTGGCGTAAACCTTCAGGAGATTCCGCTCTGCGAATTCTCCAACCATAGCTTCTTTGGGATAACGCAGCTCTCCTCCTGTGAGAATCACGCTGACACCCGGGGACTGCTCACTGTTGATCGCCCGCCCGTTATTGGTAATAACTGTAACATTCTTCCTGTTTACATACTGGAGCATCTGCAGCGCATTCCTGCTGGTGTTGATGAAAAGAGAATCCCCGTCCTCCACAAGAGTGGCTGCGAATCTGGCAATCAGCTCCCTGTAAAGAGCCACCTCATCTTGTCCCTCCTGCAGGTATGCCTGCTCCGTAGGCGCTGCTCCGCCGTAAAAACGGGTCAGTTTTTTATGATCCTCCAGATACTGCAGATCCCTCCGGATAGTAATGGCTGAAACGGAAAACCGCTCCGCCAGCTGTTCCACACGGATTTTCGGATTCTCAATGATCGCGTCCAGAATATTCTTTCTTCGGTTTTCTACAAATGCTCTCTCACGTTTCATAACCCGCTCCTTTTCTTGCCAAACCACAGAAATTTTTCTGTAAAATCAGGCAGAGTTTTCCTCTGCCTGTAGAAAAGTGCAGTCTGTCAGGCTATTCCATGCTCTTTTAGCTTCTCTTCCATCTCCTGCATGGACATAATGTTGCGAAGTCCAATTACAACCGTTCCCCTTTTCTCGGCATCCTTAAACATATTCAGAAAATTCTGCGCGCAGAGTACCACATCGAACTGAGCTGCCGCTGACTTTCCCTCCGAAAGGGCACAGTGATGAAGCTTGCCGGGAGTGATATTCAGCTTCTTTAAAACCTTCTGCAGAGTCATTTTCATCATCAGACTGGAGCCCGCTCCATTTGCACAGCATACCAAAAAACTCATATTTTCTTTTGCCATCGTTCATTCTCCTATTCTTTCTTTGTAATAGTATAATTATTTTTCCTTGTTTCGTCAAACATTCTGTAATTTTTATTTTGCCTGTTTTTTCTTCAGCTCTTTATACGCCTCATAGTCCTCAGTAAGGAGGAAATATCCTTCCTTATTCATCCGGTAGCGGATCTGCGGAATCACCAGAAGCCCCACTACAACCAGGATGATTCCCGCATAGCTTAAATACTTCATTACCACTGTCATGACCGGCCATACAACCGCCCAGTCCCACATGCCCAGGTATCCGCCATAAGCAGCCATGCCTACCCAGCCCGCGATAATCGCTGAACCGAATACCTGACAGAGACCTGATATAAATGGAAGAATCAGCGCCGCCTTGATGCCGCCTTTCTCGTTTGCAAATACAGCAATGGTAGAGTTATCAAAGAATACCGGTACGAATCCGCAGATTACAAGTACAGGGCTCTTTAATAGAATCAGGGCCGCGATAGCGATAATCTGTCCCAGAAATCCCGCAAGGAATCCAAGAGGAACTGCGTTGGCAGAACCAAAACCGAAAATAACCGCGCAGTCCACGCCGGGAACGGAACCGGGAAGCAGGCGGTTCGCGATTCCCTGGAAGGATTCTGTCAGTTCTGTCACGAAGGTACGTACGCCAAGCTGAAGAATAGCCAGATATACAGCAAAGTAGAGACAGGTCTGAATTACATAGAATACCATGCTGGCGCCTTCTGCCAAAAAGCCCTGTTCTGTCAGATAATCCCGTCCCAGAATACAGAGGATCGCTCCGAAGAAAATCAGCATCAATATAGAGGTACATACCATATTTTCATTGAATATGGACATGAATCCCGGCAGCTCAATATCATCAATCTTCTTGACTTTTTTACCCTTTTTATTTCCGAAAAGCTTCTCTGCCAGCCAGGTATTCAGAGCGATTCCAAACATCTGCTGGTGAGCCAGGCAGAAACCTGCTCCATCGGTAATCTCCTGGCAGGGCTTGATGGTCAGATCCGCGCCTACTGCCCAGTATGCCCCCAGAACTACAGCCATTACCACAATCAAGGCAATATTGTTGTTCAGAAGGAAGGGGCATGCAAATAGGATCAACCAGTAAGCAGTAGATGCCTGCTGTACCTGTACATGTCCTGTAGTGAATAAAGCTCTGAGCTTCGTATACTTGCTGAAGCGCACCAGAAGGATATTCACGATAAACGCGATCAGCAGAAGTATCATAGCATTTCCAAAGCTCTTTCCAAATACTTCTTCGACTCCGGCCGTTACAGCATTCTGTCCGAAGTAAGGATCGATTACCATGGCGTCCATATTAAAGCGATCCCTGAGCCCCACCAGCACCGGGCGGAAATTATTCACCAGTCCTGAAGATCCTACTGTCAGAATCAGATAACCTACAATAGCCTTGATCACTCCGGCCAGCACGTCATACCAGGGTTTCTTCAGTAATATGTAACCGATCGCCACAATCAGACCAATCATAAAAGCCGGCTGCTGCAGCACATTGGTGGCAAAATAGGACCATATGCTCATTAAAATATCCATTTTTTTCTCCTCTCAAAATTCAAACATTTTTCATCTGTCAGTCCAGAAATTCCTCCTGGATCTTGAGCAGATCTTCCGGAGTCTCTGCTTTCGTCAAGGCTTCCACTACCTGATCGTTCATCAGCATCTCAGAGAGCTGCATCACGTTCTGCAGATGCTGATCCGGGTTGCAGGATGCCAGCGTAAAAAACAGCTGCGCATCTTTCTCCGGATCATTTTCATCAAAGCTTACCGGCTTTTCCAGCTTCATAAAGGCTACTGCCGTCTTGTTTACTCCCTTGGCGCCTTCCTGGGAATGCGGCATTGCCACATTGGGCATAATCACAATATACGGCCCATATTTCTCCACACACGCAATAATGTCCTCTTTATAGTTGGGTTCGATGGTACCGTCCTCTTCCAGGCACTGACAGCTCATGCGTACTGCCTCTTTCCAGTCAGCCGCCTCCTGAGCAAATTTATAATGCTTTTTTTCAACAAATGTCCGCAACATTTTCTTTTACCCCCGTTATACAGATTATAGACAGGATCGGAACGGGATATTCTGCGGCGCTTCAAAGCAGTCCTCAAATCCCCTTCTGTGATGATAGGCTCTCTTATCCTTATCTGTGGGATATACATATTTTCCTCCCACTTCCCAGAAGAATGGGTGGAATTTATAATCCAGACGGTCTTTCTTCATATCATAGAGAACCCGGATCTCGTTAATGTCTGCCATGAAATTGGTCCACACATCATAGTGGATAGGAATCACTACCTTGGCTCTCAGAGCTTCCGCCATTCTCAGAATATCTACAGAGGTCATCTTATCCTGCATGCCAATGGGATTTTCTCCATAGGATCCGAACGCCACATCCACATCGTAGTCTTTTCCGTGTTTCGCAAAGTAAATAGAATAATGTGAATCTCCGCTGTGATAAATATTTCCTCCCGGGGTCTTAACCAGGTAGTTTACAGCCTTTTCATCCATATCCGTAGGGCATTTCCCGGTAAGCTCTTCTCTGTCCGGGCCGGTAGAGTCTGTGGTCACAAGACAGGTACGATCAAAAGAATCCAGCGCTACAATTTCGATATCTTTGATCTTAATTACATCTCCCGGCTTCACTGTAACGCAGCGCTCCGCAGGTACGCCCCATTTAATCCAAAGCTCTACGGATTTTTTAGGCCCGATAAAAGGTACGGGAATCTCTTTTCCGTTCTCGTCTGTAGTTGTCATCCCGCTCTTAATTACATGAGACGCATATTCCGCGCTCATATGATCCTGGTGGTAATGCGTAGCCAGCACTGCGTCCACCTGCTTGATGGCAAAGGGATCAATGACAAAGGGAATGGCCCTGAGGTTTGGCTGCATCGCTCTCGCCCCGCACATATTCGCCATCTGATGTCCCACCTTCATCTTACCGTCTCCGTGGGTTCTCTTTCCGTTTCCTGCCCAAAGGTCAATGGTGATGTTGCAGCCGCCGGGTGTTTTGAACCAGATTCCCGTGCAGCCAAGCCACCACATGGCTACCGTTCCCGGTTTGACTTCCTCATTTTCAATTTCCTCATTCAGCCAGGTTCCCCATTCCGGGAAGGTACTCATGATCCAGCTTTCTCTTGTGATTTCATCCACTTTGCTCATAAAAACTGCCTCCTTTTTCTTTTATATGAACTTTCTGTTCTTGATAGTTGTATTATATTTGATTTTATGAATATTATCAAGGATTATATATGATCTTTTTCATATTTATATGATTGTTTTCATTTAAGTTGCATTATATTTTAACGTTTTGATCGTTTTCTTCGTGCAGTATGCACAATTTCATCCATTCTCTTTTGTGCACATTTCAAAAAAGGCTGCTTTTCGGAGAATTATTCCGAAAAGCAGCCTTTCCCTATTCTGCGTCCTGTCAAAGCAGCTACATTGTAAACTCAATCTGAATTCTTCCATTATGGGTTTTTGCTCTGAGCTTTTTGCTCCTCTCCGGAGAACTGACATTTTCCAGATTGTTAAACCCGTTTTTCGTACTGCTTTCTATATTGTAGTCTTTTTCATTTCCGATTATGTTTCCGGTGACGAATCCATTGCAGGTCTGCATGGAGATATTGTCTCCAATCAAATTTTTTCCGGTAACCGCTCCATTCTGGGTCTGCATAACCAGCCTTTCTGTAAATCTGCATTCCCTGGCTGTAATCAGTCCGTTCCCGGAGGATGCCTCCAGCTCCATTCCCATGAGATTGGACAAATCAATTTTCCCATTATTGGCCTGAACCGCCAGCTTTTCGATGTGGCTGTTTTTCACATGGATTTTCCCATTGTTGCTTATAAACTCTCCCAGGGAAAGATTACCCAGCCCGGAGACAGAAACAGAAGAGTTTTTCGTCCGAACCCAGAGATTTCCCGCGAAATTCATGGGAAGCTCCAGAATCAGCACCTGCGTATCAAAGAAATGGCTGAG
The DNA here is from genome assembly GCA_018712785.1 of Candidatus Choladousia intestinavium. Taxonomy (GTDB): domain Bacteria; phylum Bacillota; class Clostridia; order Lachnospirales; family Lachnospiraceae; genus Choladousia; species Choladousia intestinavium. The sequence goes on from DVGK01000093.1 coordinate 14,496, forward strand.
CCAGTCCAGATAAGAATTACTCTTTCTTCTGTGTTCAAAAGAAAACACGCCGTCCTCTTCCTTAAAGTTCACCATATCCTGCCCTTCTCTTGGCTGAAAAAGTATCCGGACGGGTCCGCTCTCTACTGTGCGGATGCGGATTCTCATATTTTCGCTCTCCACCCTGACTGTATGGATCTGATCCACAGACTCATACCCCTGCTTTTCTTCCTTGCTTTTCCCATGGGCGGTGTAAACCACCAGCCCGCCGTATTCTGCCCGTATCTTCTCCGCCACATCTTCCGGCCTCTCCAGCCTGGCAATCACCTCATCCTCCGTATAGCCCTGCTCAATTCCGTCCAGAATCAGTTCTTCATAAAAATCTTCAATCTGTTCCAGATCCTCCCCGGGCAGGTCGATCAGCTGAAACTTTAATTTTCTCAAATACTCTTCTTTTTTCATAAAGAATTCTCCCCCTTTTCTGTATCCGCGCGTTTTTCCTCCGGCTGTATTTCCTCCTGTCCCAAAGTCCATGGCTTTTTCTCATTCTCTCTTTTTACAAACTCATACATCCGCTCCAGCTCTTTCCATTCCTCCAGAAAATCATCAATCCTTTTCTGCCCCGAGGATGTCAGCTGATAATATTTCCGCATTCTTCCATTGTATTCCTTCCGGTAAGTCTTAAGACTTCCATTCTGTTCCAGACGCTTCAGAATGGGATAAAGGGTCGATTCCGAGATGCCTATGGAACTGCCTATGCTTTTCATAATCATATACCCATAAGAGGGGCCCTCTTTTAGAACCGCCAGAACGCAGACATCCAGCATTCCTTTCTTTCTCTGTGTATCCACGGCGTATCCTCCTTTCCCGTTTCAGCCGGAAATCCTCCAGGCTCTCTTAAAAAACTGTGCTTCCTAAATCATAGAGAGCCTGAATCAGGTTCCGCTGTACTACGCTTTACATGTTATGTATAATATAGTATGTAAAGCATAGTATGTCAAGTCTCTTCTTTTTAAACACCTGATTTCGCAGATCGGTTCCCTCATTCGTTAATCCATTGACTTCCTGGAAAAGTTTTGATTTTCTTCCAAAATATACTGTGCATTTCCTGTGTCCGCTTCCATCTTTCGAGCATGCAGCTTTCGATAGGCAAGGGGCCCCGTACCACAGTATTTTTCAAAGGTATGGGCAAAATGCTGACGGCTGTTGTAGCCTGTGGAAAACGCAATGTCTGTAATACTCATGGAGCTGTTGGTCAGCAGGAACTCCGCTTCCTCCATCCTCTTTTTATTCACGTATTCAATGATGCCGCATCCGAGCAGCCTTGCAAAAAGAGACTGAAGATAAGACTTATTGATGCCCGCATACGCAGCCACCTTCGGAATCCGGATGGTTTCATGAAGATTCGCGTCAATGTACTCACAGGCTTTCTTCAGATAACGCAGGTCGGTATTTTCTCTGGGATGCATGACAGAAAAAGCCAGCTCTTCCATAACTCTGGCAAATAAAAGATAAAAAAGAAAATCGGCGCTGTCCGGAGATTTTTTCAAATGAGAAATCAGATCCTTCAGCGAATATCCCAGATTTCGCATATCCCCTCCATAAAAACAGGAAGGCCTTTTCTTCCAAAAGGAAGAAAAATCCCCACTCCTTTCCAACAGCTCCGAAAGGTTCAGAAGGCCTTTTCGGGACGAAAAATGGAACTCCAGATTCAGAATCGCGCAGGGATGGTCTGACTGAATTTCCAGCCGGTGCGGAATCTGTGAACCCACAAAGACAAAATGGTTGGCAAGCGCCTGGTATTTCCCCCCGCCGCAGAAAATCGTACAGCACCCGGCCGTCACATACATGATCTCAAAGCTTTTGTGGGAATGGGCGGACATATGAAATTCCGGAAGAGAAAGGGCATAAAAGGCGGTAATCTCACCATACTGTTCTCTACTCATCAAATCCATAGAAAAACTCCTTTTGAGTCAACGACTTCACAGCGCTCCCCAAATGGCCGTAGAGGCGCTAGGGGAATTGCTGTTTTTTTACGATACCTCTGTGCGTCAGTATACCACAGAAGATTTAATACGGCAATTTATTGCATTCTATGAAAGATGAGGCAATCGATTGCCCATAGCTTTCCCTGGAAAACTATAATTAAAAAAAAATAAAAAGGAGGATCATTATGAGCTTTAAAATTGCTTTCATTGGAGCGGGGAGCCTTGTCTTTGCCAGGACCTTATTTACTGATATCCTGTCTGTGCCGGAATTCCATAAGATTCAGGTGGCCTTCACCGATATCAATCCCGACAACCTGGAAAAGACCAGAGCCCTTTGCCAGAGAGATTTAGACGCCAACCAGATTCCCATAAAAATTCTTGCCACCACGGACCGAAAAGATGCCTTCAGAGATGCCAGATACATTATAAACTGTGTCCGCATCGGCGGCCTGGAAGCTTTTGAGACAGATATTGAAATTCCCCTGAAATACGGTGTGGATCAGTGTGTGGGAGACACCCTCTGTGCGGGAGGAATTATGTATGGACAGCGAGTCATCGCTGAAATGCTGAATTTCTGCAGAGATATTAAAGAAGTAGCTGAGCCTGGCGCCATTATGCTGAATTATTCCAATCCAAACGCTATGGCTACCTGGGCATGCAATAAGTACGGCGGCGTCAAAACCATAGGTCTCTGCCACGGAGAGATCCATGGAGAGCTGCAGATCGCGGAGGTATTGGGCATTCCCAGAGAAGAACTGGACATCATCTGCGCCGGAATCAATCACCAGACCTGGTACATTTCCGTAAAACATCATGGGGAGGATATGCTGCCAAAGCTGCTGGATGGCTTTGAACATCACAGAAAATTCAGCCAGGAAGAAAAAGTCCGGATTGATGTTCTGAAGCGCTTCGGCTATTATTCCACGGAATCCAACGGACATCTTTCAGAATATGTGGCCTGGTACAGAAAGCGGCCGGAAGAAATTAGAGAATGGATCAATCTAGACAACTGGATCCACGGAGAAACCGGCGGTTACCTGCGGGTAACCAGGGAAGAGCGAAACTGGTTTGAAACGGATTATCCCAAAATTCTGAAGGAAGAACCCAAGAAGCTGGACGGCTCCGAGCGTGGGAAGGAACACTGCTCCTATATCATAGAAGCTTTGGAAACCGGCAGGATGTACCGGGGACACTTTAACGTAATGAACGAAGGCTGCATCACGAATCTTCCTTTTGAGTGCGTGACCGAGGTGCCCTGCTACGTGGACGGCAACGGCATCAGCGTTCCTAAAGTCGGAGACCTTCCCCTGGGCTGCGCCGCCGTCTGCTCCCAGTCGATTTGGGTACAGAAGCTTGCTGTAGAAGCGGCCGTTCACGGAGATGTTAATCTGCTGAAGCAGGCCGCTCTTCTGGATCCTCTTACCGGAGCTGTATGCAATCCGCCGGAAGTATGGCAGATGATTGATGAGATGCTGGTAGCCCAGGAAAAATGGCTGCCTCAGTATACCGAGGCCATTCAGGCAGCAAAAGAAAATCTCTCAAAGGGAAACCTGATTCCCACAAAGGACTATCACGGCGCCGCAAGACTGCGGGAAAAAACGCCAAAGGAAGTGGCGGCAGAACATCACGCAAGAAAAATAACCGTATAAGATTCCTCTTAAGCAAAAACTGCTCTTCGCGCAATGCGAAGAGCAGTTTTTATGCACAGCAGCAGAAATCAGCCAGGCAAATCAGCTGTTTTCCAGAAGCTCCAAAACCTTGTCTGCCGTATCCAGCTTCAGCGCCGCGTCTGCCAGCTTCTGGGCCACCTCAAAGGTACAGCCTCGAAGCTGATATTTTACTCTGGCAACCTCGCCGGCGGACATACTGAACTCATCCAGTCCCATTCCGAGAAGAAGCTTGGACGCCTTCTCATCGCTGGCGAATTCACCGCACATACCGACCTTTGTATTATGACGGTGGCCTGCCTGAATCGTATGATAGATCGCCCTGAGAACCGCCGGATTAAAGGAGTTGTACAGATTCGCGATCTTCTGATTGCCGCGGTCCACAGCCAGGAAATACTGGGTCAGATCATTGGTTCCGATACTGAAGAAATCTACCTTCTGGGCAAACTCCTCTGCCATCATGACGGCAGCGGGGGTCTCAATCATCATACCAACCTGAATCTTTTCATCAAAGGCAACCTTCTCCTGCTTCAGCTCGGCCTTGCAGACCTCAAGGAGATGATTGGCCTCTGTCAGCTCGTCCATGGAAATCATCATAGGATACATAATGCGAATATATCCGAAAGCGCTGGCTCTCAGAATCGCCCTAAGCTGCGTCTTGAAGATATCGGTCTGATCCAGACACATACGGATGGCCCGGTAACCCAGGAAAGGATTTTCCTCCTTCGGGAATTCGTAGTAATCCAGCTCCTTATCTCCTCCGATATCCAGCGTACGGATGGTCAGTTCCTTTCCGCCCAGAAGCTGAGCGGCTTCTTTATACGCCTCAAACTGCTCTTCCTCTGTGGGGAAGTGATCGTTTTCCATATAGAGGAATTCACTCCTGAACAGCCCCACTCCTTCGATCTGGAACTGGGTGGCATACTTAATATCCTCGATATTTCCCACATTGGCGCACAGCATAAAGCCATGTCCGTCCTTTGTCTCGGAAGGCAGGGTTGAGAGCTCCTCCAGCTCTTTCTGAAATGCCTCGAACTTTTCGGCCTTCTCTTTATAGAGCGCTACCATTGTCTCATCCGGCTCCAGGAAAATCTCGCCCTTTCCTGCGTCCAGAATCATGGTCATGCCGGTCTCCACATCGCCCAGCATGGGGCCAACCCCTACCAGACAGGGAATCGCCATATTTTTCGCAATAATAGACACATGGCTGGTCACTCCGCCTTCCTCTGTGGCAAATCCCAGAACCAGGTCCATATTCATCTTCGCTGTGTCAGAGGGAGTCAGATCCTGCGCCACAATCACACTCTTCTCCTTCATAGCCGCAAAGGGATTGTCGTCTATGCCTTTGAGCGCAAAAAGCAGCCGCTTGGAGACATCCTTCATATCTGAGGCACGTTCTCTCATATATTCGTCATCCATGCTCTCAAAGATCACCACATACTCGTCCTTTACCTGCATGAGAGCTGCTTCCGCATTCATCAGCTCATCCTTGATCTTTCCTACTACTCCGTCATGAATGGCAATATCGCCTGCCAGCGCAAAATGTCCGGCAAAAATAGCGTTGTCCTGAGCAAGCTCTGCCAGATCCGCCTGTGCTTTCTCCACCGCTGCTTCAAAACGGCTGATCTCCGCATCCACCTGCTCGGCGCTGATGGAAGCCGTGTCCACCGTTACCTCCTGCTTCTTCACAACGTAAGCGGGGCCTATGGCATAACCCTTTGAAGCAGTCTTTTTAACTTCCCACTTTTTCATGGACGGCTTCCTCCTTACTCTGTTCCTTCTCCAAGTCCGCTTGCGATGGCATCCAGCATGGTCTTAAGATCCGCCTCTTCGTTTTCCCCTTCACAGATGATATCAATGGTGGTACCCTTTTTAATTCCGGCACTCATAAGAATCAGAACACTCTTTGGATTTACTTTCTTATCTCCTGCAACAATTGTAATCTCTGAAGTAAGCTTCCCGGCAATTTTCGCAAGCTCAGATGCCGGTCTTAAGTGAAGTCCTGACTTATTGTTTACTGTAATTGTTCCTTTTACCATAATCGTGTCCTCTCTTTTCCTATTTTCTGAATGTGTTATATTTTTTAACAACATTTACATCACTATACCATGTTTTTTTAACAAATGCAATGAAAACCCCCTGGTTTTTCTCATGTTCCAGCCGCTTTTCTGTTGACACATTGTTAAAATCGTTTAAAATAATATTATATGATTATTTTCATAAAAGTTTAGAAAAATCACGCAGCGATCCCATCGCTCAGGGAGGTGACCATATGGATCATGATCTTATTTCTCTGATGCAGATATTGTCAACGAACTCCTTCCCGACTCTGAAGGATATTGAAACCACCACCAACGCTACCCGGCGGCAGGCCATGTACCGCATTGAAAAGCTGAATAAACTGCTCAAGGCAGAGAATATACCCGCCGTTACTGTAAGCTCCGCTCCTCCCAGGGAAATTCTCATATCAGAGGAAACCCTGGCCGCTATAAAACGGCTGCTGGAAGAATCCAGCGCCAGCCATGCGTACTACTTCAGCAAAAAAGACCGGCTGATCTACATGTATCTGCTTCTTTTTATCAATCTGGATTACGTATCGCTGAACCATTTTATCGGCTCTCTGAAATGCAGCCGCTCCACGGTACTCTCAGATCTCAAAGAGCTGAAGCAGGTGCTGGAGAAAGACGGAATTGAACTCTGCAACAACCGCACCCGGGGATATTACCTGATGGGCTCTGAAATTGAGATCCGCCGTTTTATGATCTGGGAGGTCATCTGTACCCTCTCTGATAAACAGAATGGGAAAATCTTTGACGCCTTTATCAATGATTTCGGCCTCAATATTTTTGATTATTCCAGACAGGTTATCACAGAGCTGGCCGCTCAGTGGAAGATCCGCCTGGTGGAAGCCCGCCTTCTGGAGTTTATCTATATTTTCATCTTTCTGAAAGCCAGAATGCAGAGCGGCGTAAAGGCAGACCTGTCTCTTCCTCCGATGATCGAAACAGACGTCATTCCCACCTTAAAGGAATACGCTTTTACCAAGGATCTGCTGAACAGATACGAAGATACGGATCAGATCACAGAATCCGATATTAAGTACATTACATCCTGGATCCTGGGAATTTCCTACGGCAATATCAATGAAGATACGAAAGACAACGCCTTGATTTCCGGAATTGCCAGAAATATCATGCAGCGGTTTGAAGCGATCAGCGGCGTTCATCTGGGCGACAGCGATAAGATGTTTGTACAGCTTTACGCCCATCTCCGCCCGGCTTATTACCGTCTCATTTTTCATCTTCCTATTTTCAATCCGATCTGCGCTACTGTGAAAAATGAGTACTGGGAGCTTTTCCAGCTGATGGTGGAAACCATGAAACCCATAGCCGTACTCTTTAACCGCAAGATTCCGGAAGATGAGATCGCGTACCTGACCATGCACTTTGCCGCGGCCTTCGCCGAAAAGAAAAACAGTGAGGAAACCAGCCGCAAAAAGGCTTTAGTGATCTGTTCCAATGGAGTAGGGAGTTCAACCATCCTCTACAATGAACTGACCCGCCTTTTCCCTGAACTGGACTTTCTTCCGCCTCTGGATTCCTCCCACGCAGGAGACAGCCGCCTTGGAGCCGACATTATCTTTACCACCAACTACACGCCTCTGGCTGAAGAGCCCTCCGTGCCGGTTGTCCGTGTTAACCCTGTTATGTCGATAAACGAACGGCGAAAGATCACCCATCAGGTCTATCAGTGGCTGGGAATTTCTTCCCAGGGACAGCCGGATGTGGACATTGTCATGGACATTATCGCCAAGTACACGGATATCCGTGAAAAGGACAGCCTCTACGGAGAGCTGACTGCTCATTTTTATGAGACGCAGTTTCCGGATGCCCCAGAGGATATTAAGCTGCATCTGACTGATATGATCTGGCCGGAGATTATCAGCCTGGATCTGGAGGCCGCCACGCCTGAGGAGGCGATCCGCAAAACTTATGAACCCATGGTCCGCCAGCACTGCGTGCTGCCCAGCTATGTAGAGGAATGCATCCGGACGAGCACACGCTATATGGTCATCACCAAGCACGTGGCCCTTCCCCATGCCAAACCGGAAGCCGGAGCCATTACCTGCGGCCTCGGCATCGGAGTTTTAAAAACTCCTCTTACCTTCGGGATCCCCGAAAATGACCCGGTCAAATATATTTTTGCCCTGAGCGCGGTAAACAATTCCTCCCACCTGTGTGCCATGGCGGAGCTGATTCATCTGTTTAATGATCAAAATTTTTATCAGCTTCTGGATAATGCTCATTCCTCCCAGGAGGTGATGGAGTATATTCGGGACCATCTATAATTTAATTTTTTAAAGGAGGCTGCAGCGCAGCCTCCTTTTGGTTCCTGACTGCAGAGGTTTCTGTAGAATAGCCTTCTGCATCTATTTTTTCATGGCCGCACGGGTTTCTTCAATGATACTCTTAATCTTCTTCGCGTTTTCCGCAATGTCCGCGGAGCTTCCCTTGGTGAGCAGCCCGCCGAATCCGCAGCAGTCCACGCCGTTCTTCACGTAGGTGCTGAGGTTGTCCAGAGTAATTCCGCCGGATGCCAGTATCGGCATAAAGGGGATCGGCGTCTTAAAGACAGAAACCAGCTTGGGACCGTAAAAATCAGAGATCGGGAACGCTTTGATAAAAGCGGCGCCGTACTCCAGTCCTTTTACAGCCTCGGTCACAGAGGTACATCCGGGAGCGTAAGGGATCTGATACCGATTGCAGGTACGGGCCACTCCCTCATCCAGATTAGGGGCAATTACAAACTGGGCTCCTGCCAAAATGGCCACTCTGGCCGTCTCTGAGTCAAGAACGGTTCCTGCGCCGACACAAATCTGATCTTTGAATTTTGCCTTCAGAGCGCTGATTACTTCTGCCGCATTGGAATTTGTAAAGCTGATTTCAAGGCAGTCAACGCCTCCGTCCAGGCAGCCCTGGGCAATCTCATACCCTCTTTCAATTGTCTCCACACGTACAATTGCCATTGCTCCTGTATCTGCTATTCTCTTTGTAATATCCGCTTTCTGCATTATAATTCCTCCTCTGAAATGATCATGCACTGCCGCTGTTTTTTGGGCGGCCATTATTTTTTCTCTACTTCATTTATAGAAATACCGTGCTTTCTTAGACATTCCGCCACATTTTTTTCCACTTCATCCAGACGTCCTTTCTGAAATGGATATACGACGCCTACATAATACCATCCGGAGGGATGTTCTACTTCCTTGCTGGAGAAGAAAAACTTTAATGAAACCCTTCCCCGAAGCAGCTTTACTTCTTTGATCTGTTTATAAGTCAGGATCCTGGCTTTACCCGGCAGAGAGTGAATCACGACCTCATTTCTTTTCAGCTCGCAGACCGGAACATTTTTCAGAAGCTTTTTCCCGTACCGGAACATGGTCTTTATCGCGAACCACAGACCTGTAATGCACAGAAAAGTAAGCAGATACCAGGACACGGCATAAGAAGCAATCGAAACCACCATCAGAAGGACCGTTAAAATAAGATTCAGCCCTGTGTAAAACATAAGCCTTCCCTTATCTTCCGGTATGACGTATTCCTTCATAGATTGTTTCCTCTCCTACTCATATAAATGATAGTATTTCAGCATCGTTTTAATCTTTTCATCATCTTCCTGGCCAAGCTTCTGAACCGGCTTTCTTGCCGGGCCTACCTTGGCAATGCCAGCCAGCTCCGTAGCCCGCTTCATAACGCTTGGAACCGTCCCCAGCCCCAGCACGCCCCGAAGCACGTCAATATCCTTCTGAAGCTTTTCAGCTGTCTCAGTATCTCCCTGGCGGAGAGCCTTGTCCAGTCCTACCAGAACATCCACAATCACATTGCTGGTGCCTGCCACAGCCGCCACCGCTCCGATTCCATATGCATAGGAAATCTTGGAATCAGAACCTACCAGCAATGAAAAATCCTTCTTCTTCGCAATCTCCGCATAAGCGTTTAAAGTCTCCAGATTTCCGCTGCTGTCTTTGATGCCGGCAATATTCGGCAGATCCGCCAGGCGATCCACCAGCTCCGGATCCAGAGGGCAGCCTGTAGCCTTTGGAATATTATAAAGGATAATCGGTAGAGACACACTCTCTGCCACTTCCTTATAATGGGCATAAAGGTTTTCATTGGTGGGCTTCAGAAAATAAGGTGTGATAACGGACAGGGCATCCGCCCCCAGTTCTTCCATCTTCTTTGACAGACGTACGGTGGCTTTTGTAGAGCAGGCGCCTGTTCCCACATAAACCGGTACCCTTTTGTCCACGATCTCAATGACCTTTTTAGCAAAAGCGATCTTTTCATCCTCGTCAATCACATGGAATTCCCCGTTGCTTCCAAGGATGAAAATCCCCTTTACACCGTGGTCAATCAGATGATCGATCAGATCTTTCGTAGCTTCGTAATTAATATTCTGCTCAGCGTCATCATAAAAAGGTGTTACAATAGGAGTAATAATCCCTTCTATCTTCATTCTATTTTCCCTCCGTGTCTCTGATGCTCTTTCCAAGGCTTCCGCCCGGATGCCACTTTACATACTGCTGAGGAGTCAAGTTTCTCTCATTCTGAAGAAGAATGCTTAGGCACTGAAGCATCATGATTTCTACCAGGATCGAAGCTCTGGGGGGTTTGTTCATAGAATCGCCCTCCCGGTCAACGCCGGCAATCAGAGCCACATCTCCTTTCACTGCCAGCCAGGACTCTGGTTTTCCTGTTACAGAAATGATTTTCGCTCCGTTATTTTTCAGAGTTTCCACCGTAGCCTTCAGCTCTGCCGTCTCGCCGCTGTTTGAAATCGCAATAACCACGTCTCCCGGAACCACCTGTCCAGCGCTTCCGTGAACACACTCTGTCCCGTGAAGCTCATAAGTGGGCGTTCCCGTGGAAGAAAGGAGAGACGCCACATAGCCGGCTACATGGCCTGGCTTTCCGATTCCAGTTACGTGAACCCGGTTATGGTTTTTCTCTGCCTCGAGAATCAGATTTTTCGCTGACTCCAGAGCCTGGTCATCTATGCTGTCCGCAAATTTCTTCAGTTCTTCAAATTCAATGTCCAGGAAATCCTTTACCTGCTCTTTTACTGTTTTCATTCCAACGCTCCTTATTATTTACCTAATTTCCGACACGCTTCCACACTTGCAGCCATCCCTGCCCGAAGAAGATTTGTGTCGATTGCCGTGACAATGATGTCAAGTTCTTTTTCAAAATATTTCATAAGCTCCATAGAGCCGATAATTCCGAAAAACCTGCCATGACGTCTGCAGGCCTCCGCCACCTTTTTTATAGCGGAAAGCTCGCGGCTGTCCATAACATCATCCGGAATGCCCATGGAAATGCCCAGGTCACAGGGCCCGACAATGGCCGCGTCAATTCCGTCCACGCTGAGGATTTCGTCCGCCCGGCGCACCCCTTCCTCTGTCTCAATCTGAACAATCGTCAAAGTCCGCCGGTTCATCGAGAGCATATTAGAGGCATGTCCGCCGCTGGGGCCATAATTGGTATTGGCGCCTCCGGAATAGCTTCTTTTCCCTATGGGTGGATATTTGCTCCATTCCACAAGTTTGGCCGCGTCTTCCGCCGATTCAATCATAGGCACCATGACTCCCACCGCGCCATAGTCCAGAATCTTCGATACGTCTCCTCTTGCCAGCTGAGGGACCCGGACGATGGATGGAATCCCGGCCTGATTTCCTAAAACCATAAGGTCATGGAGCTTCTCATAGGAGATTGTTCCATGTTCACAGTCATAGAACACAAAATCCATACCTACATCCCTGGCAATCAGAACAGCCGCCGGATGACCTGTAACTTTTATAAGTATACCACTGACCTTCTTTTCCTGCAATTTTTCTTTTAAAATCATATCCATTCCAATCAGCTTTTTATAAAGAATGACAAGGAACTTTCATTCCTTGCCATTGCTTTTTCAAAGAACATTCTATTCATGAATTAGTGGAAAATTCCCATAATCCAGTTCATGATTGCACCGATAATGTTGTAGTCAACGTTCGGGAAGGAAGCGCCTGCAATACCAAGGGCAGCGAATGCCGGATACAGAATCAGAGGCAGACCGGTCAGGGCCATACCAACAATGAAGGATCCGACCAGAGCACCCTTCCATCCGCCGTATGCGTTACCGAACACACCGCAAGTACCGCCTGAGAAGAAGCAGATACCTGCTGCGGGAATCATGATTGTATCACTCTTGAAGACAACCATCAGAGCCATAGCTGCCAGACCGCCAAGGAAGGATCCGATGAAACCAACCAGCACTGCGGTAGGAGCAAACGGGAAGATTGCGGGACAGTCAACTGCCGGCTTGGAGTTCGGGATGTATTTCTCAGAGATAGCAACGAATGCTGCTGTGATCTCCGCGATGAACTGACGAACACCGTAGATCAGAACGCTCATACCAGCTGCGAACTGAAGTCCCTGAAGGATCGGGTAGATGAACCAGATATCGTTTCCTGCATACTCAAGTACCGTATCCATCTTGCCTGTAGCTACACATGCGATTACAGCAATGTAGAACAGAACTACCATGAACAGCGCTACAGAGAAAATGAAGTCTCTGAACAGCTCAAAGAATTTCGGAAGCTTAACGTTGCTGGAGTCAGATACGTTCTTCTCTCCGCCCAGCTTGCCGAAGAGTTTTCCAACATAACCTGAGAATGCATATCCAATACAGTTAAAGTGACCCATTGACAAGTTATCAGCGCCAGTAATCTTAACCATGAACGGCTGGCAAAGCGTAGGCAGAGCCGCGCCGAAGAATCCAAGAAGGATACCGCCAAGGATTACAGTGAGAACCATGGGCGCGTCATTCGCGATAAAGATCAGGGCGATTACACATGCGAAATACAGGAAATGCTGTCCTGTCAGGAAGATCGCCTTGAAAGGCGTGAACTTGGCAACGATCAGGTTTACCACGAAACCAAGAACCATAACCAGAGCCACTTCTGTACCGTACGTATCAAGAGCAAGACCGGTAGCAACCTCTACCTGAGTGGTAACACCCTCAATACCGAAAGCTGTGTTAAACAGCTCTGTAAACGTAGTTACACATGCTGACATTGCATTGGAACCGATGTTGAATACCATGAAGCCGATTACGGTTTTCATCGTTCCGCTCATTACGTCTGTCGCTGACTTCTTCTGAAGAAGAAGACCTACCAGGGCGATGATACCCATGATCAGCGAAGTATTACGACACTGGGCCATTATTGCATCTAACATTATGTATTCACTCCTTGTATACTTTTTCTTATTTTAATATTTATTTTTCTTTGGTAGCAAGGAACTCTTCCATTTTAGCTTTCATCTCAGCCTTGTCCATAATATTGCGGACGCCGAGAGCATAAGGTACCTTATCCTTCAGCTCAACGGACAGATCTTCCATAGTGATCACAAGGTCGCCGTTAAATCCCATCAGGGAATCCAGATTTCCATGCTCGGTCTGAATCGGGAAATTATTCTCGCTGATTACCTGGTCTGCCTTAATCTTCAGCAGCATGCTGGAACCCATACCAGCACGGCAGCATACTAATGCTTTGTACATAGTTCACTCTTCCTTTCTACTTATTAATATAATCCATAATTTCTTTGGGGTCTGTCGTACGGTCAAGGAGTTCAAAGAAAGCCTTATCCTCAAACAGAACCGCCAGATCCGCCAGGGCGCCTAAATGCTCCGAACTGTCCTTCGCGCTTAAGCTGAACAGATATTTCACCGGATCATTGTCCTCATTGCCGAACTCAACCGGAGTCTTCAGTGTGGCAATACCAATGGCACTCTCCAGAGCGCCTGACTCAGGCCGCGCATGAGGCAGAGCCACATGCTTCGTAAGTACGATGTAAGGTCCCATCTCTTTGACACCTTTGATGATATCGTCCACATAAGATGTCTTCACCTTACCTTCATCCACCAACGGCTGGGCAGCTTTGCGCACAGCGTCTTCCCAGTCGCTTGCTTCGATCTGCAGCTTAATGAGCTTTTCATTTACCAGATCCTTCAGCATCCATGTCACCTCTTTCTTTTTTAGAAATCCCGGGCCCAGGTTTTCCTATGTTTATAATAATAAAATAAATGTAAACTTTTTGCAATCCCCAATTAGTCCAAGTTTTGTTATATAGAATAACAAACACTGAACCAAAAACCCCGTCAGTTTCTGTTAAATTGACGGGGTTTCTCTTGACTAACTCGTGCTTTTTCATAAAAGCGCCGCTTTTTTTAAGAATTTGTTTCTAAATGATTTCTTAAGAAATAAATAAATATAAATTTTTTTAAAACTAATCTATTTCTCCAGAATTTCCATGAACTCATCGCCGGTGATGGTTTCTTTTTCAAAAAGGAACTTCGCAAGCTCATGGAGCTTCTCCATATGAGAAGACAGAACCTCTTCTGCCCGGTCATACTGCTTCTTTACCAGCTGCACCACCATCTTGTCGATGTCGGCCGCCGTATCTTCCGCGCAGGCAAGGGAAGTATCTCCTCCCATATACTGTCCGTGTACGGTCTCCAGGGCCACCATTCCAAAGCTGCTGCTCATGCCGTAGCGGGTAATCATAGCCCTCGCCAGCTTTGTAGCCTGTTCAATATCATTGGATGCTCCTGTAGTGATGGAGTGGAAAACCAGCTCCTCCGCAGCCCTTCCTCCGGTCAGCGTGGCAATTTTATTCTCCAGTTCTTCCTTGCTGAGGAGATTCCTTTCCGTCTGATCTACCTGCATGGTGTAGCCCAGAGCGCCGGAAGTCCTGGGAATAATGGTAATCTTAGTTACCGGAGCGGAATTCGTCTGAAGAGCAGCCACAAGGGCATGGCCGATCTCATGATACGACACGATCAGCCGTTCCTTCTCGGAAAGAACTTTATTCTTCTTCTGATATCCTGCCACCACTACTTCAATGCTCTCTTCAAGGTCTTCCTGAATCACATATTTCCGTCCGTTCCGAACAGCCCGCAGAGCCGCCTCATTAATCATATTGGCAAGATCCGCCCCGGAAGCTCCGGAAGCCGCCCTGGCTATGGCATTGAAATCAATATCGTCTCCCAGCTTGATTTTTTTCGAGTGAACCTTCAGAATCGCCTCCCGGCCTGCCAGATCCGGCAGCTCTACAGGAATTCTCCGGTCAAACCTCCCCGGCCGAAGAAGGGCCGGATCCAGAGTCTCCGGACGGTTCGTGGCAGCCAGGATTACGACTCCCTTAGAACCGTCAAATCCATCCATCTCTGTCAGAAGCTGATTCAGGGTCTGCTCTCTCTCGTCATTTCCCGCAAAGCCCTGAGTATCTCTCTTCTTTCCGATCGTGTCGATTTCATCAATAAATACAATGCAGGGCGCTTTTTCTCCGGCCTGTTTAAAAAGGTCTCTGACCTTGGCGGCGCCCATGCCCACAAACATCTCCACAAACTCAGAACCGGAGATGGAAAAAAAGGGAACCTCCGCCTCCCCGGCCACCGCTTTGGCCAACAGCGTCTTTCCGGTACCGGGCGGTCCTACCAGAAGCGCTCCCTTCGGCATCTGCGCTCCGATTTCCTGATACTTTCGGGGGGAATGCAGGAAATCCACAATCTCAATCAGCGCCTCTTTCGCCTCATCCTCTCCTGCCACATCGGAAAACTTGATGCCTGTCTCACTGGCAACGTATACCTTGGCGTTGCTCTTTCCAAACTGCATTGCGTTTCCAAGACCGCCGCCCATCTTTTTCATCATGTAGCGGGACAAAAGCTGTCCCAGAATTACAAAGATCACAATGGGCAGTATAAAGGTAATCAGCATACTCAGAATCGGATTCATCTCTGCTTCATGGACTTCCCCGAATTCACAGCCTGAATCATACAGCCGATCCACCAGGGACGGATCGTTAAAAGTAGCAGTCCGGTAGAGAGTCCCCTCTTCAGGTGTATCAGCAGTAAAATAAATGTAGTCCTGCTCCACCTGAGCCACCTTTACCTCTTTGTCATCCAGCATACCTAAAAAGGTTCCGTAGTCCACTTCTCTCACTTCCTGGCTTAAAAGCCTGGGAAACAAAAAAGTATTCAGCAGAAGCAAAACACCGATTACAATTAAATAGTAAAAAACCATTGGTTTTTTCGGCTTTTTCACCTCATGCATAAAAATCTCCTTTCTGTCTGCGCAGCTTCTGGCTGCCGCTATTTCCGCAAGCAGCGAGCCAGACAGCCATGCTTATGCAGAACATAATATTTTTTACAGTATAATCCCTTTTCTTTAAACCGGCAACCTTTTTTGTATCTGCAAAAAAAGGAAGCGGACCCGCTTCCTCATTTTGCCATATAATCATGTTCCATGGTAATCACACAATGATATCTTTCATCCAGCAAACGCAGCTTTTCAAGAAGCCTCTGCTGAATTTCTTTTTTCTTTTCTTCTCCATACCCAAAGGGAACGATCATATCAAAGATCAGATTAATCTGTTCCTTTCCCTTCACCATGCGGAAATCGTGGATGCTGCAGCCCGGATCAATTTCTTTCAAAAGTCTCTGGACTTCTTCCTTGAGAGCAACTACCTCTTCATTTCTGACCTCTACAGGATCCATATGGATCACCAGAAACAGGTTGAGTTTTTTCGCCGCATCTCTCTCAATCCTGTCAATCAGCTCGTGGGCTTCCTCAATATCCGCGTCGTTTGGTACCTCCGCATGGATAGAGGCCATACTCCGGTTTGGTCCGTAATTATGTACAATAAGATCGTGTGTCCCTTTAATACCCGAATAGCTCTCCACAAAATCCTTAATCTCTCTGCAGGTCTCCGGATCAATGGCCTCGCCAATCAACGGCTCAAGGGTATCCCGGGCAATTCCCACACCGGCCCACATCACCACAAGAGCAACACCTGCGCCCACAATTCCGTCGATATTGATACCGGTAGCTCCATAAAAAACCAGGGACAGAACCGTGGCGGACGTGGTAATCACATCTCCCATGGAATCTGTGAACACAGCCATCATTACCTTGGAATCAATCCGCCTGCCCAGGCGGCGGTTAAACACACCCAGCCACAGCTTCACGCCAATGGAAAGAAGAAGAATCACAACGGACACAGTCTGAAAATTCAGTTCCTCCGGCGTACGGATTTTAGAAATAGAATCCTTCAGAAAGCTGAATCCCACCTCCAGCACCAGAAAAGACACAATCAAAGCTGCGATGTACTCGATCCTTCCATGTCCGAAGGGATGTTCCTGGTCTGCCGGTTTTCCTGCCATCTTCACCCCCACAAAGCTGATGACCGAAGACGCCGCGTCGGACAGGTTATTGAAGGCATCCGCCGTAACAGAAATGCTGTTCATAAAAAATCCCACCAGAAATTTTACAAAAAACAGAAAAACATTGCATACAATTCCCACCACACTGGCCAGCACCCCATAAGCAGTTCTGACTTCCGTTTTCTGTGTCGAATCATAATCTTTGATAAAGTGTCTGACCAAAAAATCTGCCATTTCCGCATCTCCTTCTTCTGACAAATCAAAATTCCGAAGCTCTCAAATGGAATTATCATACTCTCGGATTTCTTTTGTGTCAAGAAAAAATGGAAAAGCTGTTCTTTACGGTGGATACCCCGGAAGACATCTCCTGATAGGTTTCGTAGTTGTCCGCATCGGCGGGATTTGCCGGCAGATCTGTGGGAGTTTTAATAAAATAATAATATCCTCCTCCGCTTCCAAGCAGCTCCGTCCCGGGCTCCTCTGCCTGCGTACCGGCACTGCGGCAGATGGAACATAAAAAGCCGTTTTCCAGGCCGGGGGCGTTGTAAACAGCCGAACAGTAGAATTCAATCCTGTCCTCGTAATAATTATAAGTGATTCCCTGCCCCCAGGACTCCGGAATCGTAAAAGAGATGCTGCTGGTAGAAAAATACATGCGGTCCATATCACATCTGAGATTTGAGCTGATGCCTCCCACAGAATTATCTGTATACACGGAAGTGGAGCCCTGCCCCTCTCCTACCAGATAGTCGCTGTTTACATAGCCTGCCTTCTGCAGGTCCATAGAATAAACCAGCCAGTATTCCGGATCTGAATCATTCAGGACAAGGACTGAATCACCGCTGTACAGCTTGCCGATCTCGTTGGAAGCGTCATAGGCTTTTTCTGTGCGGAGGGCAAGATATCCTTCCGCAACACTGACATCACAGTAGGGCGCATTGATCAGCATGCCCTCATACACCAGATAATTCTTGTTCACATAGCCAAGCTTCTGTTCCGTTAAAGAATAGACATACCAATATTCCTCGCTGTCAGTTCCTGTTTCAAGGTGAATGATCCGGTTGCCCGTATACAGCTTTCCGATCTCGTTGGAAGCGTCATAAGCCTTGGCATTCCTCAAAGCCAGATATCCGTCTACCTGTACGGAATATTCTCCGATTCCCTTAGCTGAAGCCTGAACGTTCACCGGTTTGGGCGCCATCCAAAGCATAAGACCCAGCAGCAGCACAATCCCTCTTGAAATCCTTGTCTTTGTCCCTTTCATAGCCCTTCCTCCTTCATCTTATATTATGATGTTGGGGTCAAAGGACCCCAACTATGATACCTGCTGATTGTTCTAAATTTTTCCATTTCCCGTCTTACTTATGGGAGCTTGCACAGAGTTCTCTCCAGCTTGGAAATCCGTAAGCGGACTCCGCCGAATATACGGCCTTCAAAATCGCTTCACTGACCACTTCTGCCGCCAGTGTGCCTACCAGATCCTGGTCTGCCCTTATCTGTCCCACTGAAACCGCATAGATACTGTCTCCATCTGCTGTTGTGTGAACCGGCCTGATGGCTCTTGCGTATCCGTTCTGAGCCATTCCGGCAATTTTGCAAAGCGCCGGCTTCTGAAATATGGCATTGGTGATGACAACCCCCAGGGTCGTATTTCCCGTGAATTTGTTTTCTTTAATTTCTGTACTGGCATACATCAGCTCTTCTGTTTTCCGAAATTCCTTCCTGTTCTCTGCCAGAAGCCCCGCCGCTTTTCTGCCATTCTTCCAGTCATAGATATCCCCCAGAGCGTTCACAGCCACAACTGCTCCCACCTGAAGCTCTCCGATCTGAACGGCATAGCTCCCGATTCCGGATTTCATGCAGTAATCCATCCCAAGAAATTTCCCCACCGTAGCGCCGCAGCCTGCTCCGTAATTTCCGTCTCTGTAATTTCCCTCCTCCGCGCAGATACATGCCTGATACCCCATCTCTTTATCTGGCCTTACGAAAGCATTTCCCAATGTAAGGTCAAATAAATCCGCCTGACATACTAAAGGAACCTTCGTAACACCTACATCAAAGCCAATCCCCCGCTCCTCAAGATACTGCATCACGCCTCCGGCGGCATCCAGCCCAAAGGCGCTTCCGCCTGCCAGCACCAGACCGTGTATGGTTTTGGCAGCCGCCAAAGGATTCATAAGCTCTGACTCTCTGGATGCAGGGCCTCCTCCTCTCACATCCAGTCCCGCCGCCATTTCTCCTTCAGCCAGAAAAACGGTGCATCCTGTGGCAGCCTCCCGGTCTTCTGTCTGCCCGATCCTGATTCCCTGTATTTCCCGAATACTGATCTCTCGTTTCATCTGATCCCTCCTGATATAAAGAATGCGGAAACATCAGAAAATATCCCGCCTTCTTCGCTCAAACGCCCGTTCTCTCAGTGATTTAAATTTCTTTCTTCAGTATACCATGGTCACTAACCTCGCCGTCCGCTTTCAGCTCCGGCTCGCTAAGTGTCCAGGCATATGTTCTCACTAAGCTCGTACTGCGCTGCCGCTTGTACTCGCCCAGTGTTCACATTATACCATAAAGACTGTATAGCTGCTGCAAGTTTTTTCCAGAATGCGGTTGTTTCCTCTTCTCTTTTTTCGGGCAGCTGAACCGGAAATTCAGTTCTTATCAATTCTCTTCCCTTATATTTTTCTGCGATTCCGTGGCAAAGAACCTCTCCGATCTCCGGATCCGTATTATTCTCCCACTCAACCGTTACATTCATAACATCGTCTGCCGCAGCCCGGAAATCCTCAGACCACCCCCGGGCCCCAAATTCTTCCAGATTTTCTGTTTCTATTCCTATGTTAATTAATATAAGCTCCAGATCCTTCTGTTCCGCATATTCTTTTGCCGTCAGCTCGCTGTCGATCCCCCATTGCCGGACAGAATCCTTTTCCGACGCGTCTGTAGGCATAAAAAGATATTTTCCTTTCTCCTTTGCGCTCACCTGAATCACAAGACGCACCTTCTCTTCCTCATACGAAGCTTCCGCCGCCCTGAATTCTGCCAGGCTCTCTTCCTGTCCGCCAAAGTATTTTCCTGCCGCATAGACTCCCACCCCCAGCAGGGCAGCAATAACAGCAGCAGAAGCTATGGCTTTAAAGCAAGCCCTTTTCCGTTTTACCGCTGTTCTATTTTCAGCCTGTTTATCCGGAAGGCGCTCCAGAACATCCGTATATTTTTTCCATACTTCTTCCGGTACTCTGTCGTCTTTCTGCAGTCTCTTTACGATTTCTTCAAACGCTTTCATTTTTTGATCTCCTTTCCCGGTATTACTCCCGTACTTATCCGTCTCTCCACTGCTTTTTCAGTCTTTTTCTTGCTTCGGAAAGACGTCCTCTTACCGTGCTCGCATTCAAATCCAGAATCTCGGCGATCTCTCTGGTTTTAAAGCCCTCCACATAATACAAAACTGCTACTGCACGGTATTTTTCATCCAGACAACTCAGGAATTCTTTCCATTCGATGCTCTGATACTGCTCCTCCTGCACCCCCGTTTCCAGCAGCCCCTCATTCACTATCATGCGTTTCCTCTCCCCATAAATTTTATTGCAGTGATTTATGAGAATCCGCGTCATCCAGGTTTTAAAATATTCATCCCGCTTTAATGTATCCAGCTTTTCCCAGCAAGTAAGGGCGGTCTCCTGCATAGCGTCCGCCACATCTTCATCCGACCCCAGAATCGCTTTCGCCACCTTGTACATCCCTGCGCCGTACTGTTTCATCAATCTGCCGAATGCTTCCTTATCCTGTTTTCTTGCTTTTTGAATCAGTAGGTTTTTCATTTGGCCTTTCCTCTATTCTCTCTCCTGATTTTCCTGTTTCATCTATTAGATACTTTTTAAAGGAATTTTGTCCATTTCCATTGAATGTTTTTTAAAAAAAGTGTATTCTGTATCTATTCATTTATTGTTTTTATAAATGCTGTATGCGCTATACAGAATTCCACGAGAAAGGCTGGGAACTTTTATGCGATTGATTCGAGATAATTACTCGGTGCAGTTTCATCAGGAGTCACGCTCTTGATTCCTGAACTGACGGCAGGTTGCATCGAGGTTCCTATTTTGTGCTGTCAGACGGCTGCGCCGATTTCATAATCATCGAACAAATTATGAAAGGAGTAGTCACTATGAATCTGGAATTATTAAAAAAACAATGGCTTTCGGAAGAACACGCGGCGCATATTCACGGATGGGATTTTTCCCATATAGCCGGCCGCTATGAAGAATGTCAGGATCTGCCCTGGGATTATAAAGATACCGTGCTCCACTATTTAACGCCGGAGGCAAAGCTGCTGGACATAGACACAGGCGGAGGAGAATTTCTCTTATCCTTAAATCATTTCCCCGAAAGAATATCCGCTACTGAAGGCTATCCTCCCAACATCGCTCTGTGCCGCTCTCTTCTGCCGCCCCTTGGAATTAATTTCCGCGCTGCCCGGGATGTCCGCCATCTGCCTTTTAAGGATACTTATTTTGATATTGTTATCAATCGCCACGGTGATTTCGATGTCCCGGAATTATATCGCATTCTGAAACCCGGAGGCGTTTTTATCACTCAGCAGGTGGGAGCAGAAAATGACCGTGCTCTGGTTGAGCTGCTTCTGCCGGGCACAGAACTCCCCTATCCAGATCAGTATCTTAAAAAAGCGCGAGAAAATTTCCAAAAGGCCGGATTTGAGATTCTGATAGCCCAGGAGGCCTTTTCCAAAATCAGATTTTACGATGTTGGCGCCCTGGTCTGGTTTGCCAGAATTATTGAATGGGAATTTCCCGGATTTTCTGTAGAAAGTTGTCTGAACCGTCTGTACAAAGCTCAGGAATTGCTGGAAAAGAACGGAGTTTTAGAAGCTTCCGCCCACAGATTTCTTTTGGCTGCGGCGAAACCCGGATGATCGTTACCGCAGCCGAATTTAATCCAATCTCGGAAAATATCTTGAAATGTAAGTCACAAAAGTAAAAAAGTTGCCCGTCTCAAAAGCCCCGCCGTCAATAAGCCGGGGCTTTTGGACAACCTTGCAGAGATCGTCCCCCAGAAGAAGGCAATGGATGAAAATACTATGCGAAAGGAACGGATACCGCTTCAAATCGGCGCGTATTTCCCCTTTTCGAAATGACGCATCAAGAAGAGCGCCACAACAGAAGCGCATATTTCTCCCGCCGGAAATGAAATCCATACGCCTTTAGGTCCCAAAACTCCCGCAAGCAGCAGACTGCAGGGAATTGTAATCACAAACTGCCGCAGGAGAGAAATCACCAGAGAGCGCTTTCCCTGTCCAAGTCCTTCAAAAACGCCAGAGTAAATGACCCCTATTGTTGAAACCAAAAATCCAAGGCTGATAATCCGCAATGCTTCCGCTCCTGCAGACAGAAGATCAGTATCTGCGTCAAACAGCCCAAAAATCGCTTCCGGAACCAACAGTGACAGAAGTGTTCCCAACAGCATAATACCGGCAGCACACAGAAGACTGTACCT
>DVGK01000094.1 GCA_018712785.1 Candidatus Choladousia intestinavium
ATATAGCGAACCAGCTACAGGAAGATTTGGAATACGATCAAATGACATTGAAAGAGTATATAGACCCGTTCACGGGTGAGCCAGTAAAGCAAAACAGATAAGAAGAGCCCTTTAGGGCTTAAGTAAGAAAATGATGTTGCGATTGGCGAACCAAATCGATGAGTCTTTAGACTCCAGTGCCGGTAAAAGACCCTTATAGGGTCAAAGCAAGCCACCGGCTTAGCCGGTGGTCTTGACTCGGAGGTTAATCAATATTTCATGAGTAGCAGCTGCTACTATTTCTTTGTTTTCTTTTTCGGCGGATATTCCAGTCCGATCCGTTTTGCCTGACGTTCCGGATCCCAGAAGAATCCCCATTCTACGAATAATTTCCGTTTTGCTGTCTCGGCAGGAGTCCATGTTACAATGTCTTTATTTTTGTAGAGTTTGTCGATCTCCTCGTCGGTATAGCCAAAGTACTGAAGAACTTCCCTGTTGTGCTCGCCGAAGCAGGGAGCGGAAGCAACGATCTGAGAAGGATTCTTCTTGAAGATATTGGTAATGCCGATGCCTTTCATGCGGCCGAAGCACTGATCTTCCCATTCCACCAGGTTCTCACGTGCTTCATACTGCGGATCTTTTTCGATATCAGCAGGTCCGTAAGCTCTCTGGCAGGGGATACCTGCCTTGTTGAAGATTTCTTCCAGCTCGTCGCAGGTGTGGGAAGCACAGAACTCGGTAAGGAGTTTGTCGGCTTTCTGTCCCCTTGGGTCAAAGAGAGGGAATCCGGTACAGTCTTTTGGAATATCTTTTGCCACGCCCGGTTTTCCCATACCGATGATCGGATATCCGCGGGTAACAGGGCCCTGTCCTGTGATAGCGACAAAGATAGTATTGCCGTCCTTTGTATCGTAGAAGGAGAAGCATGCCGCCATGTCGCTCTTGTTTCCTGTACGCTCCGGAACAGGCTCGCCCTGCTTCGGATAGCCGTTGTTGAACCACCTTGCCGGATAGTTGTCCAGCAGACGGAACATTGTGTCATACTGTGCCACGTCACAGGAATCTCCCTCGCCGGTGCGCTGTGCGTTGATATAGCCGGAGAGAGCGACGATGCAGGCATTGTATGCGGTCACATAGTCTGACAGGTACGGATTTACTTTCAGAGGGCTGGAAGTGGGCGAAGGTCCGTTCAGGTACATATATCCGCCCATTGCCTGTCCGGACACATCGTAGGACGGTTTGTCCTTAGATGGCCCAAACTGTCCGTATCCTGATACATGGACAATTGTAAGGGCTTTATTGTGTTCCCAGCAGGATTTATCTGTAATACCGCGTTTTGCGTAAGATCCCGGCTTACCGGCCTCGATCCAGATATCTGCCCATTCGACACATTTATAGAAGATTTTACGTCCGGAAGCCTTTGCTGTATTGATCGTAATGGAATATTCGTTACGGTGGTTCTGAGACCACGACAGTGTACCTCTTGTCTGGCAGGCGATGGAAGGAGATTCGGCCTGAAGGACCTGTGCTCCCATTTCAGCCATGAGGCATCCGGCAAATGGTCCGGCGATGTTGGTACCAGTTACAAATACCTTAACGCCCTGAAGAACACCAAACTGCGGATATTCATCAAATTTTTGAGTTAATTTGTTGTCGATTTGTTTCATGAATAGTTCCCCTTTCTTAAAAAGTAGTATAGTAAATAAATATTAACGTAAAATAGCTGCTGTTTAATCACCCTGCGGATATTTTGCCTGAAGCTTCTCACTTCCGCTGATGGCGCCGGATACAAAGAAGAACATCAAAACAGCTACGATCATGTAGAAGATCCAGGTCATTCCATAACCTGCAATCCCCTGGATAATAGAGGTCAGCACAGCGCCGAAAGCAGATCCGATCAGGAAGAAGAGATTAGCAGTAGCATAAATTCCGGCATAATCTTTTGTTCCGAATACTTTGGACATCAAAACTGCCGGCAGAACTTTCGGAAGGAACATAGCCAGTGCGAAGAATGCATATCCAAATACGACCACTGTAATTCCGGTTACAGAGTAAGCCACCAGACTTGCCAGCCCGACGATAACCAGTACAGCTGCACAAAGAACGGTCTTGCGGATGCCGAGTTTGTCCATCAACACGCCGCCGCCCAGCATACCAAAAATGGAAACAACGGAATAAACGGACAATACTGTTCCCTGAAGAGTTCCGCCGTCCTGCGCGATGGATGTGACAAAGTTCGGAACATGAGTTGTAACTCCTGCAGCCAGTATACCGACACAGATCACAACGCCAAGGACGCAGTACCATGCGCTGGATTTTGTGGCAACTTTTTTAGATACGCCGATCCACTCGGCTGCCTTTTCCTGACGGCTGTCCTTCTGGTCTGTTTTGTTTCCGGTGCGGTATGGTTCTGTGCCATACTCTGCAGGAGAACGTTTTACCAGGAAGAGGGCAGTAAGGACGGTGATGACGCCGACTGTAACAGCTGCAAACAGCATTGCGGTTTTCCATCCGTCAGTTCCGGAAGAAATAAATTTTGTAAGAACAGGCGACCATACTGTACCGCCAAGGCCGCCTCCGGCATAAGCGATCGACATCATGGTTGCGCGCCGGTCTTCAAACCATGCAGTGACAAGCATGGAAATCGGAAGCTGTGTCAGACCGGCCATAAAAATATTTGACAGGCCGAATATCAGGTAGAACTGCCAGATGGCAGTACAAAAGGTTGCAACTACCCAGCATAGACTTGTTCCGATCGTTACGATCATCATGATGAGTTTCATATTTTTCTTCTGGTACATTCCTGCAATGATCATAGCTCCGATCGCACTTGCAAAAGAGGAGATCAGACTTACCATTGACCAGCTTGTTGTACTGAAGCCGAGATCAGCACAAACCGGCGCCATGAACAGGGAAAAGCAGTTGCTCATAA
This sequence comes from Candidatus Choladousia intestinavium, assembly GCA_018712785.1. GTDB lineage: Bacteria > Bacillota > Clostridia > Lachnospirales > Lachnospiraceae > Choladousia > Choladousia intestinavium. Next base: position 2,912 of record DVGK01000094.1, read on the forward strand.
TGGCTGTGGGTATAAATGACAGGATGAACGCTGCAACGAGTACTCCCCAGCCTTTAAATTTTTTAGTCTCCATAGTTTTAGTCTCCATTTGAATCTGAATTGTTTTTAATATACTGCTCTACAAGCGTACTGCGTACGACTTTACCGTTTGCGTTTCGTGGAATTTCATCCACAAATTCAAAAGATTTTGGAATCTTATAAGGGGGCAGATAATCAAGGGCAAGCCGTATCAGGCTTTTATCGCTTACAGGCTCCTTGGTCTCAACGATAGCGTGGATGCGATGCCCCCATTCCTTGTCGGGAATACCGACAACAACCACATCTAAAACTTTTTTTGATTTTTTTAATACAGTTTCTACCTCATTGGCAAATACATTCTCTCCTCCGGTTACGATCATATCGCTGCGCCTGTCGACAAAATACAGATAACCATCGTTATCGATATATCCGATGTCGCCCACACTCCGAAAACCGTCTTTGGAGATTTCCGGAGGAGGAGAATTTAAAAATCCGATTTCCGGTGCATTTTCTGTCCAGGACATATAGATATTACCGGCCTGACCGACAGGAAGATCCTGCCCGTTGTCGTCACGGATCGCAATACTTCCGCAAGGCATTTTTCCAACGCTGCCTTCATGGATCAGCCATTCATCCCCGCGGATAGAGGTGATCCCCACACATTCTGTCATGGAATAGATTTCATATATTTTCTCCGGTGAAAGAATGCGGAACCATTCCTTCTTAAGATCTGGAGAACAGACTCCTCCGGTATGGCATAAAACTTTCAGG
>DVGK01000095.1 GCA_018712785.1 Candidatus Choladousia intestinavium
CCCAGGGCGTCGTACAGCAGGAGCCGCTCCGGCAGAACATAGTCTGCCTTCGTTTGGTTCTCGATTCCCAGCACAGCCAGGCCATGTCCTCTCCATGTCATAAAAACATCCCGAAACTTTTCCACAGAGAAACCTTTCCTCTTTTTCCGTTTCACAGCCGCGGTTAAAGCTGTATCGGTCTCTGAAAGCGTCTCCGGAAGGATCACGGTCCTTCCTCCGAAAAACACTGTATTAAACAAATCTGCAAAATGCGAACTCTCTCCCCAAAATTCCTTGAGCTTCGCATTTGAATTCATGAACATCCCCTTTCTCACCCGTTTCATCCTACATATAATAAAATGCATTTTATATATGATGTATTATATACCAGTTTTTTGATTCATGCAATCTTTATTTCCGCGTACATTAGAAAACAATCGAAACCACACTTCCCACGCATCGGTCGGCGCTAAGCGTGTGTCGCCGACACACAGCGCCCCTTTCGGCAGCCGCCAAATGGACATGCAAACACAAGATGAATTGACGCTTGCGGCAAGAGAAAGCAGCACGGGCTGTGTCCACTTGGCTCGTTGCTCGCGGGAATAAAAAAACAGCAGAAAAGAATGTTAATTCTCTTCTGCTGCAAGTAGACCTGCAAGATCTGCCTGACATCAATCCCAGTCTTTCGCCGCCTGCCCGGGCACGCCCATTTTTCGGAACCGGCAGTACCGTTCTTCCCGGATCTGCTCTCCTGTCTTGTCCTGATACCGTTCCAGGAAATCCAGAATCTCGTCCCGAAGCTTTCCGGACAGGGCCTGCATATAATCTTTATCTGCTGGGAAGGATTCCGGTATGATTTTCTCAATCACTCCCTGCTCCTTCAGATCCTGGGCCGTAATTTTCATAACCTCCGCCGCCTCTGCCACACGGGTTCCGTCCTTCCAGAGAATGGCCGCAAACCCTTCCGGAGAGAGGACGGAATACACAGCGTTTTCCATCATCCACACTTCATTTCCCATGGCCAGAGCCAAAGCTCCTCCGGAGCCTCCTTCTCCCACCACAATAGACAGAATGGGAACCCGAATACCGGAAAGTTCAAAAAGGTTCCGGGCAATGGCTTCTCCTTCGCCTCTTTCCTCGGCTTCCACGCCGCAGAATGCTCCTGGAGTGTCTACAAAGAGAATCACCGGACGATGAAACTTCTCTGCCTGACGGATCAGACGCAGAGCCTTCCGATACCCTTCCGGGTTCGTCATGCCGAAATTCCTGTACTGGTTTTCCTTCAGGCTTCTACCCTTCTGCTGGCCAATGACGGTGACATACCGCTTGCCGATGGAAGCGATGCCGCCGATGACAGCCCGGTCGTCTCCGTAGGCCCGGTCGCCTCTCAGTTCCATAAAGCTGTCGAAAATACTGCTGATATAGTCCATGGCATGGGGGCGGTTCTTGCCTCTGGCAAGCTGCACCCTCTCCCACGCTGTAATTCCCTGCTTAACGATCATACTTACCTCCCGCCTGTCTGCAGCCTCCGGGCATGGAACTCTGAATCAGAGTGGCCAGCGTCCTTCTAAGCTGGCTCCGTTTTACAATCCGGTCCACAAAACCGTGTCTGCACAGAAATTCCGCTGTCTGAAATCCTTCCGGAAGCTTCTGTCCGATGGTCTGCCGAATCACTCTGGAACCGGCGAATCCAATAAGAGCTCCCGGTTCAGCCAGAATCACATCTCCCAGCATAGCGAAGCTCGCGGTCACTCCCCCGGTAGTGGGGTCTGTCAGTACAGGAACGTATAAAAGTCCCGCCTCGTCATGGCGTTTTAATGCCTGAGAGGTTTTGGCCATCTGCATCAGGGAAAGGATTCCCTCCTGCATCCTGGCGCCTCCCGAACAGCAGAACAATACAATGGGGAGCCTCTCTTCGGTAGCCCTCTCGATCATTCGGGTAATCTTCTCACCTACTGCGGTGCTCATACTGCCCATCAGGAAACTGGAAGCCATCACTCCCAGAGCCGTCTTCATTCCGTGGATGGTGGCGCATCCGGTGACCACGGCTTCCTTCAGCCCCGTCTTTTCCCGGACACTTTCCAGCTTCTCCTCATATCCGGGAAAATCCAGGGGATTATCTCCAATCAGATCCGCGTCCCACTCCTGAAAAGAATCCCGGTCCGCCACCATACGGATTCTCTTCTCCGGATCAATCCGAAAATGGGCGTCACATTTGGGACAGCAGTATTTATTATCAATGACGTCTTCCTCATACACGATTTTTCCGCAGGCATCGCAGATACGGAATAATCCGTCCGGCACCTTCTTGGGTTTGATCTTGTATACCTGATTGTCCTCCACGGTTCGTTTAAACTGTTCTCTCAGCATCCTGCTCTTCTTCCTCCGTCCGGCCCTGCATCAGCTTGCGGTTTACCGTCTCCGCATCGCCCTTCTCAAAGGCCTCTTCCTGAAGAATCCAGTACTGAAGCTCCAGATTTGTACGGATTCCTTCTATAATAACCTCTCCCAGAACACTCCTCATCTTCTGGATCGCTTCTTTGCGGTCCCTGCCCTGGACGATCACCTTTCCAATCATGGAATCATAGTAGGGGGGGATCTGACAGCCCTGGTAAAGGCAGGAATCAATTCTGACTCCGTTTCCTCCCGGCACATAAAGCTGCACCACCCGGCCCGCGCTGGGAATAAAACCTCTGCTGGGATCCTCGGCGCTGATTCTGCATTCAATGGCATGTCCCCGAAAAGAAATATCCTCCTGTCCCAGGGAAAGCTTCTCCCCGGCAGCGATCCGGATCATCTCCTTTACCAGATCCACCCCGGTCACCATCTCAGTTACCGGATGCTCCACCTGAATCCGGGTGTTCATTTCCATAAAGTAAAAATTTTGGTCCTCATCCAACAGAAACTCAATGGTGCCGGCGCTGTAATACCCCGCCGCTTTTGCCGCCCGCACAGCGGTTGCCCCCATGCGCTTTCTCAGATCCTCATCCAGAAAGGGCGCCGGTGTCTCCTCAATCAGCTTCTGGTGTCTTCTCTGAATGGAGCAGTCCCGCTCTCCTAAATGGATGGTGTTTCCATAGCGATCCGCCAGAACCTGCACTTCCACATGTCTTGCATGGCGCACATACCGCTCCAGATACATTCTCCCGTCCCCAAAGGCCTTCTCTGTCTCCTGCTGAGCCGCGGCGAACTGCTCCGGAAACTCCTCCCGGCGCTCCACTACCCGCATGCCTTTTCCGCCGCCTCCGGCAGAGGCCTTGATCATAATGGGGTATCCGATACGGTCCGCCAGCTTCATGGCTTCCTCCGCCTCCTGCACGGTCCCTTCCATGCCGGGGATTACAGGGATGCCTGCTTCATCCATAATCCTTCTGGCGGAAGCTTTGTCTCCCATGGCCTCCATACTCTCCGGTGAAGGCCCTATAAAATCAATCCCGCATTTTTCACACATACGGGCAAAAGCTGCGTTCTCTGACAAAAAACCGTATCCGGGATGAATCGCCTCCGCACCGGAAGCAATGGCTGCACTGAGAACTCTCTCTCCATTCAGGTAGCTGTCCGCAGCCTGGCTGTCCCCGATGCAGATACAGGTATCTGCCAGCTGGGCATGGAGAGCCTCCTTGTCTGCCAGAGAGCAGATTCCCACCGTGGCAATCCCCATCTCCCGGCAGGCTCTGATAATGCGAACCGCAATTTCTCCCCGGTTTGCAACTAAGATTTTCCGATACATATTTTCCTCCCGTCTACTGGATCATAAAGGTCAGTTCTGCCTCTGTACAGAGCTCCCCGTTGCAGTAGGCTGCTGCCTTTCCGATTCCTACCGGTCCTTTTATCTTAATCAGCTCTGTCTCCAGTCTGAGAACATCCCCCGGAACCACCTTCCTGCGGAATCTGGCCTGACGGATGCCTCCGAAAAGAGCAATTTTTCCTTTATATTCTTCCTGAGAAAGAAGGGCTACCGCCCCTACCTGCGCCAGTGCCTCGCAGATCAGCACTCCCGGCATCACCGGCTCCTGGGGAAAATGTCCCTGGAAAAAGGGCTCGTTGTAGGACACCGCCTTGCACCCCACAGCCCGCTTTCCCGGCTCCAGCTCATCAATCCGGTCTACCAGCAGAAAAGGCGCCCGGTGAGGAAGAATTTCCATAATCTCTTTCGTGTTCAGCATCTGTTTTACCTCCTACTGCCTGATACGGATCAGCGGCTGCTCATACTCTACCAGCTCTTCATTCTGAACCAGGATCTCCTCCACCACACCGCTGTACTCAGACCGGATCTCATTCATCAGCTTCATCGCCTCCACAATGCCGATTACCTGTCCCTTCTTCACGGTATCTCCTACACTGACAAAGGGCTCGTCATCCTGGGAGGGGGCTGCGTAAAAGGTTCCCACCATGGGGCAGAGTACCTCTTTCAGATTCTCTTTCTCCTCTTCACAGGCCTTTTCTTCTGAAATCTCCGTCTGTCCTGACTGCCTGCAGGCCTTCTTCTGAGAGGGAGCCTTCTTTCCCTTCAGCCGGATCTCTGTGTCCTGATCCCGGTACACAAAACCGGACAGTCCCGTCTGCTCCATTTTTTCCATTAAGGTCAGAATATCTTCCAAGCCAAACTGCATTTCATCACTCCTGTTCTTTCAGCTCTCGGGTCTTCCCTATCTGATATACTTCTTAACAAGAAGGCTTCCATTGTGTCCGCCAAAGCCCAGAGAATTGGAGATCGCCGCTGTCACCTCCCGGCTTACCCCTTCTTTCGTATAATTCAGATCCATCTCTTCCTCTGCCTCTTCAAACCCTGCTGTGGCGTGAATATAATCCTCCATCACAGTCTTTACACAGGCAATAAATTCTACGGCTCCTGCGGCTCCCAGCATATGGCCGGTCATGGATTTTGTGGAATTTACGTTCATCTGGTACGCGTCATCACCAAAAGCCTTCTTAATCGCTCTTGTTTCAAATAAATCATTGTGGTGGGTCCCGGTGCCGTGGGCATTCACATACTGAATGTCCTTTCCTGTAAGCCCTGCCTCCTCTGCTGCCAGGAGCATGGCTCTGGCCGCTCCGCTTCCGTCCTCTTTCGGTGAGGTAATGTGATACGCGTCGCAGGTAGAACCGAAGCCTCCTACCTCTGCCAGGATTTTGGCGCCTCTGGCCTCAGCGTGTTCCAGAGACTCCAGAACTACCACGCCTGCGCCCTCTCCCATAACAAAACCGCTCCGGTTTCTGTCAAAGGGCATCGAGGCATGCAGAGGATCCTGGGAGGTGCTCACTGCGGTCAGGGCATGGAACCCTCCGATTCCTGTGGGACAGATGGCTGCCTCTGTCCCCCCTGCTATCATAACATCTGCATCCCCCCATTGTATAGCCCTAAATGCTTCTCCGATGGAGTGAGTGCCTGTAGCGCAGGCCGTCACCACGTTGACGCAGGTCCCCTCCAGCCCAAAATGGATGGCCACGTTTCCTGCCGCCATATTGGTAATCATCAGGGGGACAAAAAGGGGCGGCATTTTCTTAAATCCCTTTGTGTACCGTTTTTCCAGCACCTGCTCCATGATCTGAAGACTTCCGATTCCGCAGCCTACAGACACGCCGATTCTGGTACGATCCTCTTTTTCCAGATCCAGCCCCGCGTTTCCGATGGCCTCACCGGCCGCCGCCACGGCATACTGGCTGAACAGCTCCATTCTTCTGGCAGACTTTGGATCCATATAATTTTTCGGATCAAAATTTTTCACCTCTGCCGCAAGCTTCACTTTATCTTCACTGGCGTCATAATGGGTAATCTCCCCGATTCCCACTCTTTTCTCTTTCAGGCTCTGCCAGAATTCTTCCACTGTATTTCCAATGGGAGAGATGACTCCCATTCCCGTCACTACTACTCTCTTTTTCAAATTCCCATACCTCCGTCTACCAGAAGGGTCTGTCCTGTAATGTACGCCGCCCGGTCAGAGGCCAGAAAGGCCGCCGCCTGGGCGATTTCCTCCGGTTTTCCCATTCTTCCCAAGGGAACCTGGCTTAAAACACTTTCCTTTACTTTATCCGGCAGCACTGCCGTCATATCAGACTCGATGTACCCCGGAGCGATGGCATTTACGGTAATGCCTCTGGGAGCAAGCTCCCTGGCCAGGGATTTCGTCATGCCGATGATCCCGGCTTTAGCCGCGCAGTAATTGATCTGTCCCGCATTTCCTTTGACTCCGGATATGGAGGAAATGCTCACAATCCTGCCGTACCGCCTCTTCATCATGCCTTTTGCCGCAAGCTTCATGCAGTAAAAAGCTCCCTTCAGATTCACGTCCAGAACCTTCTCAAAATCCTCTCCGCTCATGCGCACAGCCAGACCATCTCTGGTGATCCCCGCATTATTCACCAAAATGTCCACAGGGCCCAAAGCCTCCTCCGCCTGTGCAAACATCCGGACGCAGTCCTCCTCTTTGGACACATCCGCCTGAATGGCCACGGCCTTTCTTCCCATCTCCGTAATCCGACGGACCGTCTCCTCCGCCTGTTCTCTGGAGCCGCTGTAATTTACTGCCACATCTGCTCCGTACTCAGCCAGAGCAAGAGCGATGGCCCGGCCGATCCCCCGGCCGGCTCCTGTTACAAGAGCTGTCTTATTTTCCAACATTTTATCCTCCACTGCCTTATCTTCCATTTTGCAGGCGGCAAAGCTTCTGACCTGCCGTCTCTCCAGGAATCCATTCCCGCCGCTTAGCCTGCCGCCTGCCCCGCGGGATTCCTTTCCGCTGCTTAGCCTGCCGCCTGCTCTACGGGATCCATTCCCGCTGCCTTCTTTAATGTATCCAGATCCGCAACGGTTTCCACATGGTACACCCGCACATGGCGGTCGATCTTTTTTACAAATTTGCTCAAGGTAGTTCCGGGCCCGATCTCCACAAAGGTGTCGGTACCCTCTTCAATCATGCGCTCAATACTCTGCTGCCACTTTACAGGGGAGTATACCTGTCTGGCCAGAAGGCTGCGAAGCTCCTCAGGCTTCTCCACTTCTCTGGCAGTAACGTTGGAGACAAAGGGGATCTCCGGAGCGGAAAGTCCGATTTTCCCAAGCTCTGCCTTCAGTTTCTCCCCGGCGCCCTTCAGCATGGGAGAATGGAAGGGACCGCTGACCTTCAGGGGAACCACCCTGGAAGCCCCTGCATCCAGCAGTTCTTTCCCCGCCTTCTCCACAGCTTCCTTCTCGCCAGAAATCACCTGCTGCCCGGGGCAGTTATAGTTGGCCACCCCTACGACTCCCGGAACGGATTCGCAGATCTTCTCTACAGGAACCGGTTTTCTGGTAATCACCGCGGACATACCGCCCTCTCCCGCCGGCACCTCTTCTTCCATATAGATTCCTCTCTGGCACACCAGCCTCACCGCATCCTCAAAATCAATGCTGCCAGCCGCTGTCAGAGCGCAGTATTCACCCAGGCTCAGTCCTGCCGTAATATCCGGAGTAATCCCCTGAGCCTCCACAGCTTTTAAAATCGCGCAGGTAGCCGTCAGAAGAGCCGGCTGTGTGTATTTCGTCTCATTCAGCTCCTCACAGTCCTCAAAACAGATCTTCTCCATAGAAAATCCCGCTGCCTCAGAAGCCATTTTAAATACCTCGCGGCTCTCGGGAAACGCGTCGTAAAATTCTTTTGCCATTCCAGTATACTGTGTTCCCTGTCCCGGGAACACAAAAGCAGTCTTGCCCATCGATTCATCCTCCGCTGCCCCGGTTTCACGGGACACTTATTTTCCTGCCATCATTCTCTTCTTATCTGCAAACTGCGGCGCAGGCTTTTTTCTTATTTTCTTTTTCTGCCTGCGCCCTTCAACTCTGTTTTTTTGTCTTTTACCATGGATTCCTTTCAGAATCCCCGGGAAATCCAAAAACACTTTCCCATATCCCGGCATTTTCCAAAACTCTACCGGTTTCCAAGAAGCGCGTCTGCTTCCTGCATAATCTCCTGAATCATCTCCCGGCAGGTCTGCTCCTTGGTCACCATGCCGGCGATCTGTCCTGCCATCATAGAACCGTTTACCACATCGCCTTCCACCACTGCCTTTCGCAGAGAACCGATGGTAAGTGTCTCCAGCTCCTCAAAGCTGCTGCCGTTCTTCTCCATCTGCTGGTAGGTACGAGTCATGCGGTTTCTCAAGGTTCGCACCGGATGGCCGGTGGTCCGCCCTGTCACAGCCGAGTCAATATCTTTTGCCTTTAATACCTGCTGCTTATAGTTCTCATGGATCACGCATTCCTTGGCTACCAGAAATCTGGTTCCCATCTGCACGCCCTTTGCTCCCAGCATCATGGCCGCGGCAAAGCCTCTTCCATCGCCGATTCCTCCGGCTGCGATTACCGGCACCTTTACGGCATCTACAATCTGGGGAACCAGAACCATGGTGGTATTTTCTCCGATATGGCCGCCGGACTCACATCCTTCCGCAATCACAGCGTCTGCTCCGGCCCGCTCCATTCTCTTGGCAAGAGCTACGGAAGCTACCACCGGAATCACCTTAATACCGGCATTTTTCCATTCCTCCAGATAAGGGCCCGGATTCCCGGCTCCTGTGGTCACCACCGGCACCTTCTCTTCTGCGACGAGCTTTGCCACCTCTTGGGCATAGGGGCTTAAAAGCATAATATTTACGCCGAAAGGCTTGTCTGTCAGTTCTCTTGTCTTACGGATTTCCTCTCTTACCACTTCACAGGGCGCATTGGCCGCCGCTATAATTCCCAGTCCTCCGGCATTTGACACAGCGGAAGCCAGGGAGTGCTCTGCCACCCAGGCCATTCCTCCCTGGATAATGGGATACTCAATGCCCAGAAGGCTGCAGATTTCTGTTTTCATTATTCTTCGATCCCCCTTTTCTTCAGATACTCTACCACTGCGTTTACAGTTGTCAGCTGTTCCAGATCCTCATTGGGGATCTCCACATTGTACTCTTCCTCAAGAGCCATCACCAGCTCAAACAGATCCAGGGAATCCGCGCTGAGATCCGCCTTGAAATCTGTCTCCGGCTTAATTTCCGCTTCCTCTACGTGTAACTGCTCTGCAACGATTGATATTAATTTTTCCAACATTTTCTTTTCTCCTCATTTTTTCTATTTTTTACGCAGCAACTGTCCTGCTCCAAACCTTCTCCGGTTCAGGCCGCTTTTCCCGGCTCATGTCTTTTTATCGCGAAGGCTACAATCCCCGCGATTGCCAGGGAACCTGCAGCGGCGATGCTGGTCACTACGGCGATTCTTTTTCTGATGGTCCATTTTGTGGGCTCCTGGGAAGTCATCTGTAAAAAATCAGGATCCTTTTCCGGAATCTCCTCTTCTACCAGCGCCGGGTCGATCAGGCTGAAAATATCAATCAGCCGGTATGGGCTAAAAAGGCTCATTTCGCCACCTCCTTTTCATACTTCTTTTTCAGTTTCCTTCTGAGTCTTGAAAGCTTGCTGTCCACTGCATTCTCAGACATCTTCATGGCCGCCGCGATCTGTCTCGTACTCTGAAGATAATAAAAACGCCGGATGACCATTTCCTTATCCTTCTTTTTTAATTCCTTCAGGATATTGGAAAGTGCCTGAACCTCTTCCTGGAAAATCATTTTCTGCTCCAGGTTCTGGGTGTAGTCTATGTACTCAGACTGGATGGTGTCTGATTCGTCAAAGCCTTCCAGCTCTTCCAGCCGCTTCAGCTTTCTGAGATAATTCAGCGCTGTATTCCGAGTAATGGCTTTCAGGTACGTCTTAAACAGCGCCTTTTCATAATCGTACTCAGAACCGTGGGTCCAGAGCTTCAGATAGACATCGTTCATACATTCCTTCACCGACTCTTCCCGCCCGCCCAGTATGGTCACGGAAATATATCGGATCAGCTTCTCATACCTTTCTACGATCAGGGCAATCGCCTTCTCATCCCGCATTTCCAGAAGTTCAATAATGTCACCGTCCGGCATCTCTACCTCCTCTCCGCAGACCGCCTCCCGGGTACCGCCCGTTCTCCCGCCCGCAAAATGGCTTTCATATACCTATACACGCAAAATCAAAAAACCTTGCAGAAAATTTTTAAAATTTTTCAAAAAACTTTTTTCAACACCTCCCCCTCAATTCTGAGGGGCTTGAATACTTTGTGCGCCGCCGCAATACCGCAAAGCGGTAATATATTATTGCGGCGTGCGCGTCCCGCCCGGAGGGCTTTTATTCTATATTCCTAATAGAATAAAAAAGGCAGGAATCCCCCGCCCTTTCTTCACTGCCAGTATAAAGTAAAAACAAAAAAGTTATCATCGGTCTGGTACCTGTAGTTCCAGGTACTGACTCCATTCTGTTCCATGAGATACTGTCCCGCGTCATTGAGCATTCCGCCCTCCAGGATCTCATATACGGCTGTATCATAGGCTTCCTGGCTGCCATATTTCATCACAATGCTGGCGTCACCATTCCACACCGATTCCATAAGCCGATTATAAATCGTATCATAATCAAAGGTTTCATAGTACATTCCATTCAGCATATAGTAGTTATAGGCCTGAGAGGTACAGGGCGGAAGCGGCACCGTTCCGTCCGGCTCGTGGGTCTTAAAAAGATCTTCCTCTGTACAGCACAGGTAATTGTAATTCATAACTGTACTTTCCTGTCCTTCCATCTGGTTGGCAAACACAGGATCCCCCCAGGTTACATCCACATAATAATAAGAATCATCGATGCGGACCAGATTCCATCCATGATCGCCTCCGTCCCGGATGGTTCCGGTAATATAGGTACAGAAAAGCCCCATCCGGTTCAGCAGATACTGAAACGCCTTTGAATATCCTGCGCATACGGAGGAGTGATACAGAAGAACACTCTGAATGTTCTGGGTGTCCTGCCCGTTCTCATTGTAATCTGTGGAATTAATAATGTACTCATACACGTATTTAATCTTTTCATATGTAGAAGCCTCCTGGGAAATCCCTGCCAGACATGCATCGGCTGCCGCCTCAAGCTGGCCCCGCATGGTCTCCCGCTCCTCCTGGGGCACTGTAGTCTCAAACTCATAAGAAACCACATGGCCGGTCAGTCCGGATTCCTGAACCTGAACGCTTTTCCCAATCCAGAAGATCTCCGGATGATCTGCCAGAATCCCATAATAGACTTTCCAGAAATCCTCTGTGGTGATTTCAGAATAAATCTCCGCGGAATCTTCGTTCCGCATAATTCTTACATACATCTCCCGGTACGCTTCTCTCAGATCCTCCGGAAGATTTTCATAATAGTATTCTTCTGTAAGAGTCTCAATCCCTGCTTCAGCCGCAGCCTCCTCCCAGCTTTCCACACCGGCCCCGGAAAGCTGATACTGCACTCTTCCAATGGTTCCGCAGCCTCCTGCGCCCATCATAACCGCAAGAGCTGAAAGCCCCAGAAGGACGGCCCGCTTCCACTTGCTTCTCTTCCAAAAATTTCGCATCTTTTCTCCCCTGCTGCTCCTTAAAATCCCCTCCGGAGCTGCATCCGGAGGACTGCTGTTTTCTTTTATTCCGTGCGGTCCCATTTGTCGCAGAGATCGTGAATCTCCCTGGCAAACTTGGTCAAATCCTGGTTCGCGCCTCCTTCGTTTTTCCGAATCACACCCACCAGCCTCTGGCCCGCTGCCACCAGTCTCGCAAAGACCTTCGATACCTTCGCTGCCGGGGCTGTTTCCTTCTGTATTCTCTGAGGCTCGGCCTGGTGAAGGAAGATGTCTTTAGCCAGATCAAACTCCGTTCCGGAATAAGGGGCGCTGGCCTGCAGCCCCAGCTCATCCTGCAGTCTGCCGGCAAACACATCGCATACCGCATCCTCCCCGTGTACCACAAATACTCTGGAGGGTTTTTTCTCGAAACTGCTGATCCACCGGATCAGTCCCTGATTATCCGCATGTCCGCTGATTCCAGGAAGTCTGCAGATCTCTGCCTGCACATCAATCTCCTCACCAAAAAGCTTTACCTCTTTCGCTCCCTCCAGAAGAGACCGGCCCAGAGTCCCCACTGCCTGATAGCCTACAAAAAGAATGGTACATTCCTTCCGCCACAGGTTATGCTTCAGATGGTGCCGAATCCGGCCCGCCTCGCACATACCGCTGGCAGAAATGATTACCTTGGGCTTTTCGTCCTCATTGATGGCTCTGGAGTCATTCGTAGTGACAGAAGTTCTTAACCCCGCGAACCCAATGGGATTAATCCCCTTCTGCAGAAGCTCCGTAGCCTCATCGTCAAAATCGCTCCACATATGCTCCCGGAAAATATTCGTGGCCTCAATGGCCAGGGGGCTGTCCACCCAGACCTCAAACTGGTCATGTCCTGTCACCAAATTTTCTTGCTTAATCCTCCTGATAAAATACAGCATCTCCTGAGTCCGTCCCACGGCAAAAGATGGAATCACCACATTCCCGCCCCGGTCAAAGGTCCTCTGAAGCACCTGCGCCAAAGCCACCGCGTAGTCCGCCGGCTTCTCGTGGCTTCTGTCCCCATAGGTACACTCCATAACCACATAATCCGCCTCTGTCAGATACTGAGGATCCCGGATCAGCGGCTGATTCGTATTTCCTATGTCTCCGGAAAAAACAAGCTTCTTTTCCACGCCCTCTTCTCTGATCCACACTTCAATGGACGAAGAGCCCAGCAGATGTCCCGCGTCCGTAAACCGGACCTTTATCCCCTCCGCTATAATAATTTCCCTGTCGTAAGAACAGCGGACAAGGCAGGAAAGAGCGCCCTCCGCGTCTTCCATGTCATAAAGGGGCTGAATCTCCTCCTTGCCGGCTCTTTTGCCCTTCCGGTTCTTCCACTCCGCCTCAAAAATCTGAATGTGAGCGCTGTCGCGAAGCATAATCTCACACAAATCCGCTGTGGCAGAGGTAGCGAAAATCTGTCCCCGGAACCCTTCTTTATACAAAAGGGGAAGCTTCCCGGAGTGATCCATATGGGCATGAGTCAGCAGCACCATATCAATTTTTTCCGCCTTCACAGGAAGCTCTGCGTTCTCAAATACGTCCGGCCCCTGTTCCATACCGCAGTCCACCAGAATCTTCCTTTGGCAGGCCTCCAGCATAAAACAGCTTCCGGTCACCTCGTGAGTGGCTCCAAGAAATGTCAGCTTCATTCTTACTCCTCCTTTCAGCCGGGGCTGTCCAAACAGTCCCGCAAACTTTAAGAATCATTCTTTTCTCTTCGGCTCTTTTTTATTCTTATTCTGTGTGTAATATTTTATCTCCTAATTTTATCTTCTATCTCCCTTTTCCGGATTTTGATTTCTCGGTACTTCCCCTTCTGCGTTCTTCCCCGATGCTTTCTGCTTCACCAGACTATACTATTTTATGTTTTCTGGAAACGCTTATACCATGATCACTAAGCTCGTGCGGCGCTGCCGCTTGCACTCACTACTCGAGTAGATATGGGGATTACTCCCCATAGCCCTCCACAAAACCGCACGTGCGCTATTAACGCATACGGCTTTTCACCTTATATTTCATACTCTATCTGTAAAACAAACTTACCTTGATTCTTGGTTCGAGTAACGGAAATGTCCTGAGTAAGCCATTAAAGAATGTATCTATCGTATAGCTTCTTTTCTGACTTCTTCGGTTGAGCCATTTAAACAATAACCATTTTGTCTGCCTTAGAAAGCTTTTCACTTCCTTTGTATTATCCGTCACTCCATAATACTGATAGTGTCCTCGCAGTTTTGCATTGACCGTTTTAAATATCTGCTCCAATGGCATTGTTCTATAAGTCTTGATCCATTCTTTCATTGCCCTGATCTTGCTACGGAATTTCTTACTGCTGGTCTTTACCCTGCAACGGTAAAAACGCTTCTTTCCGTCCATTCCGCAATAAAACGTAAAACCAAGGAAGTCAAAGGTATCTGGTTTTCTT
>DVGK01000096.1 GCA_018712785.1 Candidatus Choladousia intestinavium
ATTAGATAGTCAGTCTTCGTGTTTAATTAAAATCCATGCTAAAGAGCATCCCGAAAGGGGTGTTTTTTATTATGCATTTTGCAAAAAACAAAGAAAGGAAGGAAAAGAAAATGGAAAAATTAATTTTGAAAGACGGCACAGAACTGGAGATCCGGGACGGGGCCAGCGTGAATGCCATTGAATTGGAGGTGGCGGATTACTCTTCTCTGGAAACTTTGGCATTCAAGCTGACCAAAGAAAATCTGTCGGAAATCAAATTCCAGAGCGGAGACCAAATCACCGGGGAATACAGCGGTATGGTCTTGCAGGAGCCGCATTTCCAAGTAACGCAGAAGCCTGGCCATTTATCCGTGATGATCGGAATCCGGGAAATGACTGCGGAAGAACAGCAGCAGGGGGATGTTACAATGGCGATCTCCTACTTGTCAGATGAACAGGCCCTGACTGTAAAGGGGTTATATCGGGAATATGATCCGAACGGGAAGAGCTATAAGACGGGAGACAGGGCTGTCCAGAAAAATATCCTGTACAGATGTCTGCAGGATCATGTATCACAGCCCGATTGGGCGCCGGGCCTTGCGCCGTCCTTATGGGTGGCACTTGAGTCCGGAGAGCACGCGGGGACACTGGAGGATCCGATTCCCGTGCCGGATACGGTTACGACCTCCGGAATGGAGTATGAATACGGCAAGTATTACTCCGAGGGAAACCAGGTCTATATCTGCAAGCGGGGCGGCGTTCCTGATCCGGAATCCATGTATGGCCAGAAAGAAACTTTGTATTTTCCCCCAAGCCAGCTGATCGGGCAGTATTTTGAGCTTGCAGAGTAAAAGAAAGAGAGGAAAAGACTATGAAAGTGATTGATACATACAATGCGGTGGTGGGCGGCATCGTAGCGGTGCTGTCCTATATTTTTGGGGAGCACTGGATCCTGTTTGCGCTGTTTTTAGCCTTTAACGCGGCAGATTGGATCACGGGATGGATGAAAAGCCGGATCGCCGGAAAGGAAAACTCCCAGGCGGGCTGGAAGGGCGTGCTGAAGAAGTTAGGCTATTGGCTGATGATCATGGTTAGCTTCGGGGCAAGCGCAGTGTTTATCGAGATCGGGAAGGTATTAAGTATTGACCTGCAAATCACAGTGCTTTTGGGGTGGTTTGTGCTGGCATCTCTGCTGGTAAATGAAATCCGGTCTATCTGTGAAAATTTTGTAGAAGCCGGTTTTGATGTACCGGAGATTTTAATAAAGGGCCTGGAAGTGGCCGATCAGGCGATTAACCGGGAAGAAAGTACAGGAGGGGATAAGGATGGCAATTAACATTGAAGCTGAGAAAAAGGCATATCAGAGATTTATCGACGCCGGCATGACGCCCGCGGGGGCCTGCGGACTGATTGGGAACCTGGAAGCTGAGTCCGATGGGTTTTACCCGAACAGGGTAGAGTACCTTTGCCTGCGGCGGCTGAAAGAAAGCGGGAAAACCTATACCGATGATTCGTACACAGCAGCGGTGGATTCCGGCGGGATCTCCCGCGCGGAATTCCTGAACCCGCTTCCGGGCAAGCAGTATGGATATGGACTGGCGCAGTGGACAAGCCCAGGCCGGAAAGGCGGCCTGTACGATATGGTTAAGGCCTGGGGCGTATCAATTTCCAACATGGATGCGCAGTTGGAATTTCTCCTGAAGGAGCTGAACGGAAATTACTCTTACGTAATGGCCGCACTCAAAACCGCTTCCTCCATCCGGGAAGCGTCCGACGTCATTTTGAAGAAATTCGAACAGCCGGCAGACACCTCGGAGTCCGTTTGTGCCAGCAGGGCGGCAAGAGGACAGAAATTTTATGACAATTACGTAAAGGGGGAAGAAAAAGTGGTGGTAACCGCAAAAGACATCATCAATATCGCGAAATCCTATATTGGCTGCAAGGAATCAGACGGCAGCCACCGGAAAATCATTGATCTCTATAACAGCCACAAGCCCCTTGCCAGAGGGTACGCCGTGACCTATACAGACTCCTGGTGTGATGCTTTTGTCAGCGCCGTGGCGATTAAGGCGGGAGCGGTTGACCTGATCGGGACGGAGTGCGGCTGTGAGGAGCATGTGAAAATCTTTAGACAGAAGGGCATCTGGATTGAGGACGGCACGATCACTCCGAAGCCCGGAGACATCATCCTGTATAACTGGGACGGATCCACGCAGCCCAATGATGGGTACAGCGATCACATTGGCTATGTTGAAAGCGTATCTGGCGGCAAGATTACCACAATTGAAGGCAATTACAGTGACGCCGTGAAGCGTCGGACGCTGAGTGTAGGAAACGGAAATATTCGTGGATATGCCAGACCAATGTATGCCGCGGCCTCCGGAGCTGGAAGCGATACGCCGCAGGAGCAGCCGGATTCCGGGATCTGCTATGAGCCGCAGTGGTCAGGTTTGGTCACAGCGTCCGCTCTGAATGTGCGGTCCTGGGCCGGGACGAAATACCCGAATATCAAGTCCAGGCCATATGTGTACAGCGGCGATCTGGTAGAGATCTGTGACACCGTAAACGCTGAGGATGGGACTCCCTGGTATTTTATCAAAATCGGGGACGTATACGGGTTTGCCAGTAGCAAATACATCTGGAAACAGGGCGAAATCAAAGAGCCGGAAGAAACGCCCGAAGAAGAACCGGAAAATTCCTCCATCCTGGAACAGTGTGCAAAATTCCAGGCACAGTTGGAAGCGGACATTAAGGCTGGAAAGAACTGGGAGTACCATAACCCCAGCAAATACCTAGAAGAGCAGTGGGGCAACGCTTTGAAAAATAATAAGCGCGCCTGCAACTGTGCTTTATTGGCCAGATGGGCCTTGAAAGAAGCAGGCCTGATCCCGCAGGACACGGGAATTTTCTATGGAAAATTAGGTGGTACAATTTCCTGGGGTGCCGGAACGAAGGAAGCAGTCACGGCTGCCTGCGACCTGATTAACATTCAGAGCCGAACAGTCCAGCAGCTGCTCGATGATGGCACCCTGCGGCCAGGGGATATCGTGACGTATGTAAACCTGCAGCACACCAATATCTACGCCGGCGGAAATAAATGGTATGATGCAGGCCACGCATATTGTTCCGGGTCCGGAGAGGGGGCAATTTATAAGTCTTGGTACGGTAACGGTCAGTATAATGGTCAGCTTGTCGGTTATATTATCCGCCCGAAGGCAGCGTCAGGCGGTCAGACCGGGGAGCGCAGATACATCGTACAGGCCGGGGCATTTGAAAAGAAAGCAAATGCGGAAGCGCAGCTGAAGGCAATTCTGGCCGCCGGCTTTGATGCCTACATTTCGCAGACGGAAGGGCAGTATAAAATCTTTGCCGGAGCTTATGAGCTGAAGGAGAATGCTGAGAAGCAGGTGGAGCGCCTGAAGACGGCCGGATTTGATGCGTTTATTCGATAAAAATACGTAACATTATGTACAAATATATTGACATACGTAATAATACGTGATACAATTAATCCATGGAAGGAGGATAACATGAAAGCTTCAGAGCTGGTAAAGCTACTAAAGAAAAACGGATGTTATCTCGTAGAACATGGAAAAG
The DNA here is from genome assembly GCA_018712785.1 of Candidatus Choladousia intestinavium. Classification (GTDB taxonomy): domain Bacteria; phylum Bacillota; class Clostridia; order Lachnospirales; family Lachnospiraceae; genus Choladousia; species Choladousia intestinavium. The sequence continues at coordinate 3,577 of DVGK01000096.1, forward strand.
AGCATGATAAGTGGCACAGTGATATCACGGGGAAAAATTTCATGATTCCACGGCACGGGAGCAAGGAGATAGCAACCGGAACAGCAAACAGGATTTTAAAGGATGCGGGGCTTCGATAAGCCCTGCATATAAAAATAGCAGAAAGGAGTCATGACGATGGCAAAATATGTATATCCGGCAATCTTTTCACCAGAAGAAGGGGGAGGATATTCTGTATTCTTTCCGGATCTGGAGGGATGCTATACCTGCGGGGATGATCTAAAAGACGCGTTGTTTATGGCGGAGGATGTATTAGCGTTTGCTTTGTATGATTGCGAACGGAATGAAACGAAAATACCAGATCCTTCGAATACAAAGGATATCGCGCTCTCAGAGGGAGAATTTGTCAATTATGTTGCCTGTGATACGATAGAATACGCCAAAATGCATAATAATAGGGCGGTGAAGAAAACTTTAAGTATTCCTGAGTGGCTGAATGAGGCAGCTATAAGAGAAAACATTAACTTTTCCCAGGTGCTGCAGGAGGCTCTGATGGAAAAAGTAAACTTATAATATATTAGGAAGAAAGCCAGCGCTCACACGCTGGCTTTTATACCACAATCCTCTTGTATTTTGACCATATGTTTTGGCAATCCGGGCCACCGTACTGACTCATAATGATCTGCGCGATTTTAGGATTGGGCGTGGTGATATTTACCGGGTACTGCAATCGTTTTTCATAATTCCACATTTATGCCATACCTCCTTCCCAGGGCCAGGGCTGCGCCATCCACTGCCAGGATCTGCTCTGGGCATCATTGGCCGTGTCGATGGTAAGGGGACCGTACGCTTTCGCGTATTCCTCCAGCGCGTAATTCCGAAGCGTGCTGCAGGTTCTGAAATACTGAAGGGCATCCTGGTCAAAGGGGTGCGTATCCAGAAAGAGCAGAGTCTCATAGACAGCAAAGCTGATTTCATTAATATAGCAGAACAGCCTCTTTTGATTTCCTGTGGGGACAGAAGAGAGGTCCGGCTCTGCGCGACCCTGCCTCATTTGGCAGGCTGGCTGTCCGGTTCTGAATCCGGAGGGAGATGTCTCAATTCCCTGACGGTTTCTGCTGAAGCTTGTCATATTTTGACAGGTATTTCGATTCATCGGCATTTTCCCCCTTTCCCGCAGAACGGATAGCACAGACCAGGAAAGATTGTTCCCAGAGACAATCCTTTACAGGGAGAAAACGGAGTTTCCCAGGATTGAGTGGGAACGTATCCCATGGCCAGGGGCGTGCCTGCCATTGCAATATGATGGTAGATTTCTGCCACATGTTTTTTTGAGGCAGAATTTAGAGGGTTACATTCTGAACAGAGTAAATCTGACATGGATTCTCCTTTCATAAAAAGCATTTCCTGTTATTACCATATGATTGGAAAAAAGAAAGGTGAAAGAGCGGCAAAAAGAAAGTCAGAGATACTGGAAAAATGGAAATAAATGTGGTATGATAACTGGAACGTGTCCGGGGACAGATCCGCTTTTTGCAGCGCTGTCGGCGGGCAACGACCTAAAAGGAATGATTTGAATCATAAAGGAAGTGGAATATGGCTGTTAGAACTGGAAATCTGCGCCCGGTGCAGAGAAAGCGTAAGGAACAGGGCAGTTCCAGCAGGACTGACAGAAAAAGTTCTTTGAGCAGACCCTTTCTGGCGGAAAGGGATTATTTTGATTATAATCTTCTGGCTACGGTGATTCTCCTCACCTGTTTTGGTCTGGTAATGCTCTACAGCACAAGCGCCTATGAGGCTATGCTGGAGACGGGAGGCGACGATATGTCGTACTTCAGGCGGCAGGCTGTGATCAGTGCCTGCGCCCTGGTTCTGGCCCTGGTAGGCTCTCAGATGGATTACCATCTTCTGGCGCGGTTCGCGGCGCCGGTATACTGGGTATCCGTAGCGCTTCTGATTGCCACCCGGTTTATCGGAAGGGAGGTTAACGGCGCCAGGAGATGGATTTACTTTGGTCCCGTATCCTTTCAGTCTGCAGAGCTGGCCAAGCTGGCGATCATTCTGTTTATTCCGGTTTTGATTGTGAAGATGGGAAACCGAATGAAAGGCATAAAGGCGCCGGCAATTGTATTCGCCTTTGGTATGATCCCCTCCCTGTGCGCTTACGTATTTACGCAGAACCTGAGTACTGCTTTGATTATCGCGGGGATTACGGCTGTGCTGATTTTTATTGCCCATCCCAAGACGCTTCCCTTTGTGGCGGGGGCCGGAGTGGGGACGATCCTTGTGACGATTCTGGTGGTGATTCTGGCCAGCCTTCAGGATGAGACAGGGAGCTTCCGAATCCAGAGAATTCAGGTATGGCTGGATCCGGAATCCTATGCAAGCCTGGGCGGATATCAGGTGATGCAGGCCCTATATGCCATAGGCTCAGGGGGCTTTTTCGGAAGAGGACTCGGAAACAGCACCCAGAAGCTGGGGTCGCTTCCGGAGGCCCAGAATGATATGATTTTTTCGATTATCTGTGAGGAATTGGGCGTTTTCGGGGCGGCTCTGCTGATTCTGCTGTTTGTATTTCTGCTGTACCGCCTTTTCTTTATTGCGCAGAATGCCCCGGATCTTCTGGGAGCCTTGATTGCCTCCGGAATTTTTATTCATATTGCGATTCAGGTGGTTCTAAACATTGCCGTAGTGATTAATCTGATTCCTACTACGGGAATTACGCTGCCTTTTGTCAGCTACGGGGGAACCTCCATTTTGTTTTTGATGGGAGAGATGGCACTGGCCTTAAGCGTATCCCGTCAGATTAAATTTAAATCATAGAATCTATTATTACAGGAGAAGAGAAGTTATGAGTCAGGTAAAGACAAGATTTGCACCAAGCCCAACCGGAAGGATGCATGTGGGAAATTTAAGAACAGCGCTGTATGCTTATTTAATCGCGAAGCATGAGGGGGGGACCTTCATGCTCAGAATCGAGGACACAGATCAGGAGAGGTATGTGGAGGGAGCGGTGGATATTATCTACCGGACCCTGGAGAAAACGGGGCTGATTCATGATGAGGGCCCCGATAAAGACGGGGGCTGCGGCCCTTATGTGCAGAGCGAGCGTCAGAAGCAGGGAATCTATCTGAAATATGCCAAGATGCTGATTGAAAAGGGCGAGGCATATTACTGCTTCTGTGACAAAGAACGGCTGGAATCCTTAAAACAGGAAATCGCGGGAAAAGAGATTGTGATTTACGATAAGCACTGTCTGAACCTTTCCAAGGAAGAAGTGGAGGCGAAGCTGGCTGCAGGGGTTCCCTATGTAATTCGCCAGAACGTTCCCAGAGAGGGGACTACCGTTTTTGAAGATGAGATCTACGGAAGGATTGAGGTGCCGAACGCGGAACTGGAGGATATGATTCTGATTAAATCCGACGGATATCCCACATACAATTTTGCCAACGTGGTGGACGATCATCTGATGGGCATTACCCATGTGGTTCGGGGAAATGAGTATCTTTCCTCAGCACCCAAATACAATCGCCTTTATGAGGCCTTTGGGTGGGAGGTTCCTGTATACGTACACTGTCCTTTAATTACAAATGAGGAGCATAAGAAGCTCAGCAAGCGTTCCGGCCATTCTTCCTATGAGGACTTGATTGAGCAGGGATTTGTCTCAGAGGCTATCGTCAATTATGTGGCCCTTTTGGGGTGGTGCCCTCAGGATAACAGGGAGATCTTTTCTCTGAAAGAGCTGGTAGAAGCTTTTGACTATCATCATATGAGCAAGTCTCCGGCAGTTTTTGACATTCAGAAGCTGAAGTGGATGAACGGAGAATACTTAAAAGCCATGGATTTTGAGACCTTCTATGAAAATGCCCTTCCCTATATCAGACAGGTGATTCACAAGGAGCTGGATTTCAGAAAGATTGCCCAGATGGTGAAAACCAGGATTGAGATTTATCCGGATCTTATGGAACTGATTGATTTCTTCCAGGAGCTGCCGGAATATGATCCGGAGATTTTTACCCATAAAAAGATGAAAACCACGAAGGAAAGCTCTCTGGAGGTTCTCCGGGATCTGATTCCGCTGCTCTCAGAGCAGGAGGATTATTCCAATGATGCTCTTTATGAAACCTTAAGCGGCTACGTAAAGGAAAAGGGATATAAAAACGGTTATGTTATGTGGCCGGCGCGAATTGCTGTTTCAGGAAAGCAGATGACGCCTGCCGGCGCCACTGAGATTATGGAGGTCCTTGGCAAGGAGGAGACCCTTCGGAGAATGGAAAAAGCAGTGGAAATGTTAGGAGAAGCATGCAGATAAGCGAGGCACAGACCAGGGCAGTGACCCATGGAGACGGACCGGCCATGGTTTTGGCCGGTCCGGGTTCAGGAAAAACTCTTGTAATTACAGAACGTGTAAAATATCTGATTGAAAATCTTCAAGTAAATCCCCGGAATATTCTGGTTATAACTTTTACAAAAGCAGCTGCGGACGAGATGAGAGAGCGGTTTATTCGGCTTTCCGGCGCCCGCGGCGTTACTTTTGGTACTTTTCACGCGGTTTTTTTCGGAATACTGAAACAGGCGTATCACTATACGGGAGACAATATCCTGAGGGAAGAGCAGAAATTTCAGATTCTGACAGACCTGATTCACAGAATGAAGCTGGAGGCCCAAGATGAAAAAGAACTGGCCGGAGAACTGGCGGGAGAGATCAGCATTGTAAAAAACGAGCAGATTCATCTGGAGAACTATTACGCAAAATGCTGCCCGGAGAATGCGTTCCGGGAGGTGTACAGAGGATATGAGAAGACGCTGAGAGCCAGGGGGCTGCTGGATTTTGATGATATGCTGACCTGTACGTATGAACTCTTCAGGCTAAGACCCGATATTCTGCAGGCCTGGCAGAGACGGTTTTCCCATATTCTGGTTGATGAATTCCAGGATATTAATGGACTCCAGTACGCTGTAGTACGCATGCTTGCCGCTCCAAGGGATAATCTTTTTATCGTTGGGGATGACGATCAGTCCATTTACAGATTCCGGGGAGCTAAGCCGGAGCTGATGCTGAATTTTCCAAAGGATTATCCGAAGGCCAGGGTAATTCTTCTGGATAAGAATTTTCGATCTGTCTCATCTATTGTAAAAGGCGCCCTGGAGGTGATAGGAGAAAACAAAAAGCGTTATCCAAAAGAGATTGTCTGCAGCAGGGGCAGCGGAAGCAGAATTGATATACGATGTTTTTCCAATCAGGATCACGAAAGCCTTTATCTGGTGAAGCAGATTCGGCAGAGCCTTGAGAAGGGATGTGCCCCCGGGGAGATTGCGGTGTTATTCAGAACCAACCAGGGAGCGGTGCCTTTTGCTCAGCGTCTGATGGAATTCAATCTGCCTTTTGTCATGCGGGATGCGCTGCCCAATATTTTTGAACATTGGATTGCCAGAGATCTTTTTGCCTACCTTCATCTGGCTGGGGAGGGTACTGACCGGAAGGAGTTCCTTCAGGTCATGAACCGGCCCAAAAGGTATCTGGCCAGGGAGGCGGCGGAATCCGCCCGTATTTCTTTTGAAGAGCTCCGGATCTATTATGAAGATAAGGAATGGATGCTGGACCGGATTGATAAAATGGAGGCGGATTTAAAGCTTTTGAAATCCATGGCCCCTTATGCGGCTGTAAATTATATCCGGTATGGCATCGGCTACGAAGAGTACATAAAGGAGTATGCCGCCTACAGAAGGATCCGGCCCGACGAATGGATTGAGCTCCTGAATGAAATTCAGGCCTCTGCCAAGCCGTACGGCACCTGTCTGGAGTGGTTTGCGCATATTGAAGCCTATAAAGAAAAGCAGAAAGAAGGGCGAAGCAGAAAGACCCAGGAGGACGCGGTGACTCTGGCGACTCTTCACAGCTCCAAGGGACTGGAGTTTTCGGAAGTGTTTCTTGTGGACGTCAATGAAGGGGTGATTCCTCACAGCAAAGCGTTTTTGGAGGCAGATCTGGAGGAGGAGCGCAGACTGTTTTACGTGGGAATGACAAGGGCAAAAGACCGCCTGCACTTGTTCTATATTAAAGAAAGGTACGGGAAAGCCATGGAGCCTTCAGAATTTCTTGACCCCTTTCTGGAGGATGAAGAGTAAAAAAGCAGGCCAAAGCCTCTCAAAAGCTTTGACCTGCTTATAGTCCCTTAATCTTCGTCTTCGGCCGGAACCAGTTCATCGTATTCCAATTCGTCCAGCCACTCGTCAAATCCGTCAGAAGCGGCTTCATACTCCTCGTCATCTTCAATATTGTCTAATACCGGCATACCGTTTTCTTCTTTAAAACGGTACAAATATACTTCTCCGTCCTGGTTCTCGCCGTTTTCATCCAGGGGAAGGAGAGCGATGTAGTCCCGTCCGGCAGCTTCGAAGACAGTCAGAATCGAACATTCTACTGTTTCGTCGTTGTCCAGTGTCAAAGTAATCGTTGCAGTTCCGTCACCACAGTCTGTGGAGGAACATCCCTGGCAGTTTCCGTTGCAGGATTCAAAATCACTCATTCCGTATACCTCTCTTTAGCTGTTTTATTCTTTGCAGAACAGGCAAATCTGTCTGCTGTTATCACTTTAACAGAAAAAGACAGGAATATCAAGGAAATAAAAAGATATTGCTGGGAAAATTCAAAAAATAGTGTTATACTGTAAGAAATCGCAGAAAGGATACTACGAGGAGAACGAAGATGAAACTTATATCCTGGAATGTAAATGGACTGAGAGCCTGTGTGCAGAAAGGGTTTCTTGACTTTTTTGGGCAGGCTGACGCGGATGTTTTCTGCATACAGGAAAGCAAGCTGCAGGAAGGACAGATTGAACTGGATCTTCCCGGATATTTTCAGTATTGGAACTATGCCCAGAGAAAAGGATATTCAGGAACGGCGGTTTTTTCCAAAAGAGAACCGGAGGCTGTATTTTATGGGATCGGAATTCCCAAGCATGACACAGAGGGCAGAGTGATTACCCAGGAGTATGAAGGGTATTACCTGGTTACGGTCTATACTCCCAATTCACAGAGCGAGCTTGCAAGGCTTTCCTACCGGATGGAATGGGAAGATAATTTTTTAAAATATTTGAAGGGACTGGAAAAGAAGAAGCCGGTAATTTTCTGCGGAGATCTGAATGTGGCCCATAAAGAAATTGATCTGAAGAATCCGGGTCCAAATCGGAGAAACGCCGGTTTTACAGATGAGGAGAGAGAAAAATTTACCCGGGTTGTAGAGAGCGGCTTTATTGATACGTACCGCTATTTTTATCCGGAACAGGAAGGCGTGTACAGCTGGTGGTCTTACAGGTTCAGAGCCAGAGAGAAAAACGCGGGTTGGCGGATTGACTATTTCTGCGTTTCGGAAAGCCTGAAGGATAAGCTGCGGGACGCGAAGATCCTGACCCAGGTAATGGGATCGGATCACTGCCCGGTGGAACTGGATATTGATTTGGCCTGAGAGGACAGCCTGGGCTGCTTGGCTTGCTGCTCGCGGGAATAAAGAAAGGAAGAGAAAACGGGATGACAGATCAGAGGACAGGAAGCAGGACAACGAATAAGCATTTTTTCCCGGGAGCCGCTTTGGAAAAGGACGGAATTCAGTTTGTATGCCGCTCAGAAACAGGAATTTCTCCTGTTTTGCTGCTGTACAGGAAAGGATGTCAGAAGCCGGAGCGGGAAATACCTTTTCAGGAGCCGCCGGAGCCCGGCTGCGTATTTTCTGTGAAGGTGAAGGTTTCGCCTTCTGTTTACGAGTACAACTATAAAATTGGAAGTCAGATTTTTACAGATCCTTATGCCCGGAAGATAGCGGGGAAAAGGAATTTTGGAGAGATTCCGGAATCTGTTCATTCTGTTAGAGGAAGCTTCTCCACCAGAATATACGATTGGGAAGGAGACGAAAGGCCAAGGATCTCCTATCAGGATGCCGTCATGTATCAGCTTCATGTCCGGGGCTTTACAAAACAGAAGAATTCAGGAGTACGTCACAAAGGGACTTTTTTGGGTCTCCAGGAAAAGCTTCCCTATCTGAAGGAATTGGGAGTGAACCAGCTTCGCCTTATGCCTGCCTATGAATTCAACGAGCTGATTCCCAAGATGCCGGCGGGAGTGGCTGGAGAGACAGAGTATCGTTTGAATTATTGGGGATATGGCGCCGGCTTTTATTTTTCTCCAAAGGCGGCCTATTCCAGCAGCGCGTATCCGGAGGAAGAGTTTAAGAATCTTGTAAAAACCTGTCATCGTCAGAAAATGGAGCTGTTGATGGAGTTCTCCTTTCCGGATGAGATCCGGATCGATACGATGATTCAGTGCCTGGAATACTGGGCCCGGGAATATCATGTGGACGGTTTCTGCGTTATGACCAGGCAGCCGGTTCTGGAGGAGCTGGCAAAGCTGCCTTTATTCCAGGATCTGAAGCTGATTGGAAGCTGGCTCCCGGAGCAGATAAAGAGCCGCGGAGCCGGAAACAGAGAGAAGACACTGGCGGAGGCCAATGATGGATTTATGAATGACTGCCGGCGTATACTGAAAGGGGACGGTCAGTGCCTGAAGGAATTCAGCTTCCGGCTGAAGCATAATCCTGCCGGATGCCAGGAAATCAATTATATGACCAGCCACGACGGCTTTACACTGGCAGATCTCGTTTCCTACGACCAGAAGTATAATCTGGAGAACGGAGAGCAGAACCGGGACGGCACAGACAGTAATTTCAGCTGGAACTGCGGGGCAGAGGGGCCTACAAAGAAAAAGGATGTGCTTTCTCTGCGGATGCGCCAGAGAAAAAATGCCTATGGCATTATGCTGTTTTCCCAGGGGACGCCTATGCTTCTGGCCGGGGATGAATTTGGTAATTCTCAGAATGGGAACAACAATCCCTACTGTCACGACAGTACCCTTACCTGGACGGACTGGGGGAAGGCCAGACAGAACAGGGAGCTTACAGAATTTGTAAAAAAGGCCATAGCATTCCGCAGGCAGCATCCGGTGCTCCATCAGAAGGCAGAGCCAAGCTGCATAGATACAATGTCCTGCGGCTATCCGGATCTGTCTTTTCACGGAGAACGGGCATGGTACGGAGATTACGATTACGGCAACCGCCACATCGGCTGCCTGTACTGCGGCAGATATGCCGGAGAAGAAGGATTTCTCTATATAGCCTACAATTTTCACTGGCTGGAACAGAGCTTCGCCCTGCCTCTTCTGCCGCCGGATATGGAGTGGAGGATCGTTATGGATACGAATCTGCCGGAGAGCTTTCCGGAAACGCCCATCCATGTAGGGAGAGAAAAATCCATAGAAGTATCTCCGAGAAGCATTATGATATTAGAAGGAAAGAAGATGGAACATGAAACTTCGGGAAATGATGAAAAGGATCACCTGGGAGAAGACCAGGGGACACTTCAGAACCATCACGGAACACAAGATTCTGGTGATGAAACACTGCTTCAGAATCGGCCTGTACCGTCAGGGACTGATGCATGACCTTTCAAAATATATGCCCTCAGAATTTCTCATGGGATGCATGTATTATTCAGACGGGAAAAGCAGTCCCAACAACAATGAGCGAAGGGATAAATCCTATTCAGAGGCCTGGATGCACCATAAGGGAAGGAACCGGCACCACTTTGAATACTGGATGGATTATGCCCTTCATCCCGGCCGGGGAAAATATCCCCTGCAGTCGGTTCAGATGCCCCGGAAGTATGTGGCGGAGATGCTCATGGACCGGATCTGCGCATCGAAAAACTACAATGGGAAGGACTATACAGACCACGATCCCCTGGCGTATTTTGAGAAGGGGAAGAGCCATTATCTGATGCATCCCCAGACAGAGAAGGAGCTTCACGGCATGCTGAGAATGCTGGATCAGAAGGGAGAAGAGTTTCTGATTCGCTTTGTAAGAGAGTATTACCTGAAAGGAAAAAAGATCTGAATAAAAAAAACGGCAGAGAGAAGAAAGCTTTTCTCCTGCCGGTTTTTGAAATTCATGACAGATAGAAAGCCCGCAGAGCGCGCCTTTGACTGTCCGAAGTTAAGAAAAAGAAAATCATGATTCGGGATAGAGCAGACGCTCCTCGGTGATTCCCTCCAGTACCTCTGAGAGGTACCGTTTTGCCAGATACTTCGCCATGGGAAGATTCATGTCCAGATAGTTTCCGCAGTCCTTTGCGGTGGCGCCTGGAACCTCTCCCTCAAAATCCCGGATGAAAGCAAACATATCCTGCATCAGGGACACGATATCCTTAGATGTCAGGTCACCCGCCAGGAGAAGATAAAAGCCGGTCCGGCAGCCCATAGGGCCGAAGTATACGGTTCTGTCTTTATATTCCGGATGGTTCCGCAGAAAAGTGGCGCCCAGATGCTCGATGGTATGGACTTCAGCCGTATTCATCACAGGCTCTTCATTGGGATTGGTCATCCGGATATCGAAAGTTGTGATGGTCTCCTGCCCTATATGATCTTTACGGGAGACATACAGGCCGGGAACCAGCTTTAAATGGTCGATGGTAAAACTTGCAATCTTTTCCATAAAAGTTCCTTCTTTCTTTAAATAGAAAATTGTGCCGGCTATTCATCTGGCGAGAGACGCGGGATTTCTGACGAAGGCAGGCTGCTTTGTTGTCTGCAGGCACTGAAAACATTATAAAAAGAAATTTGGTAAGAGTAAAGGTTTTTTTGCTGAACGACGCGTTTGCCGAATGATGGATATGTATTGCACGTCCAGATGCGGAGTTTTTTTATCACAAGTCGGGGCGCGGACATTTTGGAAATCCGGATTCAGCAAATCGTAAAGAAAAGTATCAAAGAAGTGAAAAGCGTTCCTTCAGCGTTATCCGATTTACCTGATATTAAGAAATGTCTGTGCAAAAAGAAGCTTTTAGGTTGAAAAAACGAAATAGATATGATAGAATTTCGTCATATTAATTACGCTGTTTTAGACATATTTATTTCTGGCGGACAGTACGTCGCCGGAGGCATCCGGGGTGGCAGCTGATTTAAGAGGGTGTAAGAAGTGTGGGATATGAAAAAGTTCAGAACCCTGCCGGCCCTGTCCGCATCGGCAGCGGCCCCGGTATATTTTCTGTTTGTTTTGTGGCCCTGTGTGGTACATATGGACGTGTCGCAGACGCATCTGCAGAGTAAGCCCTGGTTTCCGGATGTTTCGGTACAGGGAGATATTTTTATGCATATGCGGTCTGCTTTTCTCTATGTTTTTACATTGCTTTTGATTATCTTGCTGATGGACAGATTTTTCCTCAGGGGGGAGAAACGGCCGGCTTTGAGCCTGCTGCTCCCGCTGGGCGGATACGCTGTCTGCGCAGTCATTTCTTCCGCTGTTTCTGTGGATTACACCTTCAGTTTTATGGGCGCGTCCCAGCAATATGAAACAATTTGGACGCTTTTAAGCCAAATCATCATATGCATGTATTTCTTTATCGGCGTAGATGGCGGCTGGCTTTCGTTTGACACGGTTGTCCGGGCCGCGCTTGTGGGAGCGGCGCTGCAGTCCTCGATAGGACTTTCTCAGATGGCGGGTCATGATTTCTGGAGTACTGCGATTGGAAGAGAACTGATCCTGCTTGGATGCAAAGAGGAAACGGCGCTGACCTATACTTTTGCCGACGCAGGCGGCGGCCGTGTTTACCTGTCTTTTTATAATCCCAATTATGCGGCTATGTATCTGATCCTCGTGCTTCCGTTTGCGGCGGCGGCGGTTTTCAGCCTGAAAGATTTATGGGAAAAGGGAGCGGCAGCAGTTCTGACGGCATGCCTGCTGATTTGTCTGTACGGAACAGGCTCCATGGCAGGCTTTGCTGCGGCTGTGTTCCTTTTTCTGGTCGCTGGGCTTCTTTATCTGAGAAGACTTCGGGGACGGCTTGTGTTTCTGGCTGCTTTTTTTCTGGCGCTTCTGGTGTGGATTGCGGCCGACATCGCGATGCCGGGGGAAGGCGTCTGGGAGAGCCTGCGTCAGGCGGTTTTTCCGGAACAGAAATTTTATAAGCTACAGAATGTAAAGCTGCTTGAAAATTCTGTAAGAATTACTTTTGACGGAGAGGAATACGATCTTACGATCATTCAGGAGGAAGGGCAGGCATACTTCGCTGTTCTCGACGCGGAAGGAAGAGAACTTCCGCTTGAACAGGATCCCGAAACCGGTCACTTTACGCTGAAGGCTCCGCATTACCGCCGGTTTTCCTTTGAAGCCTGGCGGGAGGAGGGTGTATCATACATTGTTATGTACAGGATGGATATTCCCTGGCAGTTTGAAAAATCAGAGGATGACGGAACTTATGTATACAGAAATGTGTACGGAAAGACAGATACCCCAAAGAACGCGCCGTACGCCTTCGGGAAAGGATATGAACGGGCTTTCAGCAAAAGGGTATACATCTGGAGCCGCACTCTGATGCTTTTTCCAGAATATCTCCTGCTGGGCAGCGGACCGAACACTTTTGCTCTTGTGTTTCCGCAGAATGATTACGTTGTCCGGGCCAATCTTGGAGAGGACATGCTGACGCAGATTATTACAAGGCCTCACAGTATGTATCTGCAGACAGCTCTGCAGACAGGGTTGCTCTCACTGTTTTTCCTGGTTCTTTTCTGGGCGGGGTATTTGAGCCGGGGGATCAGGGAACTGAGTATGACGGGACGCAGAGAAGGAGAGACAGAGTGGAACGCGGGGAGGCGAGTCTGGCAGATGGCCTGCATTCTTTCAGCAGGCGGCTACCTGGTGATGGGAACGACGAACGATTCGCTGCTGGTTGTCTCACCCCTTTTCTGGGCTCTGGCGGGCAGCGGTTTTGCCTGGATTCAGGCAGGGCGGCCCCGGAAAAATAAAGTGTATTTCAGGCGTGCGCCTGCAAATATAAAAAGGAGGAGAAAATAGCTATGGTAAAAAGAAGAATTGCTTTTGCAATGGCATGGGTTGTCATGCTCACATCCATACCCTGGAGCGGCGCGTCGGCAAATGCCCAGGAGTATGAGGATGCGCAGATCATCCAGGAAGAGATTCTGGATGAAGATGTCGCGGTTTTGGAGGAACAGCCGGTGCAGACCGAATCGAGCGGGACTGTTTCTGGGGAAAACAGCGGGGAGGAGGAAATAATCTCACAGGATAATGAGGAGATTGTGATTGAATCAATCGTAGAAACTGCGGATCCCTCTCTGGATGAGGGAGCGGAGGAAACGGCGAACGGAGAAGCGGCGGTTCCGCAGACGGAGAGCGAAATTGCCTTGTTAACTGAAGAGGAGGGAACCGAAGGGCAAAAGGAAGTGACTTCCTTAGAATGGCTCAGCCTGCCGGAGAAGCAGACCGCGGTTGTCTCATTTGATAGTGATTATTATATGGATGCACAGGCAAGAGTCACCTATGCCGACGGAAGCAGCGAGGATCTTTATATGTATACTATGGGAATTGGCGGACAGAGCCTGTGTCCTTTGCTGTACCTTAGACAGGAAGACGGATCGGCTGCGGCAGAAGGGATAGATTTTTATTCCGCCGACGCGGGACAGACTTACTTTTTCGGAACGAACGCCGGAGGAAAGAATTACGTGTCCGAACAGGAAATCCGTATTCTTTCTCCGGCCGAATGCGCGGACGGCAACGTCCTGACAGAAGGCCAGCCGGCGAGCTTTGCGAATACAGGGGAAACCCGGGCGGTTTCCTTTACACCGAAGGAAACGGCGGAGTATGTATTTACAGTCACGGGGACTTCGATGGTCTCTCGCTGGGACAGTGAGGCTGAAGGCTTTGTTTCCGGTGCGCTGAACGGAGAGGGAGCTTTTCGGGTTTCGCTTGTGGCAGGAACAGAAACCTGGATTGTGTGGAAACCGCAGGAGGGAACAGAAACTGTTTCCATTTCTGTGAAAAAGACATCGGCAGAGATTACCGGGATCGCATTCTCGGATCTGCCTGCCTCTGTTTCAACCTTTGAGTTTCTTGATACGGTAAAAGGCGCTGTATCTGTAAGCTATAGAGAGGGGGAGCAGACATGGACGGAACAGATTCAGAACTGGCAGGGAGGCTGGAGTGATTATGATATATTGATAGGCGCCACGGAAAGCGGCGATGAGATCTGGATTGAGCTTCAAGACAGCGCGGGAAATCCGGTGAATTTTTTGACTTCCCATTATATTGGAAGCTATACGCTGAAAGCATATCCGGAGGCGGAGCCGGAGAGTGAAGTACATCAGGAAGCCTCCATCCTTCTGGAAGGGATCCCGGAAACCGCAGTAACGGTGACGGAAGGCGCGCAGACAGCTCCGATCTCCGTTGCGCAGGATACGGCGGCATACTATGTATTTACCCCAGCGACAACAGAAGAATATTTGTTTGAATTTCAGTACACTTCGGATATAGGCGGCGTATACCCCCATCTTTTCTGCGTGGATGAAGAGATTTTTACAGATATGGGGAGCATATGGTCCGGCCAGAGAATCCGTCTGGAGACAGGGAAGAGCTACCTTTTAAGGGCGGAAGTATCAATGGAGGATGTGGCGGACCTTGTGGTTTCCTTCAAACTTGCCGCCACAATTTCGGATATTTTCATTCAGGAATTTCCGGAGCCGGTTTCAGCCTTTGAACTGCATGATATGGCGCCAAACATAAATGTATCTGTGACTTACGAAAAAGGCGGAGAGATGTGGACGGAGTCGGTTCAGAACTGGCAGGGAGGATGGAATGGTTATGATATATTGATCGGCTCCATGGAAACCGGCGATCGTATCTGCCTGGAGCTCTGGGACAGCGCGGGAAATCAGGTGAATTTATCTGGGACTTCCTACTATCCGTATTCTGGGAATTACATTTTGAAGGCTTACCTGGAGATACATCCGGATAATACGGCAACCCGGGAAATTATCCTTTTGGAAGGGCTCCCGGAGGGAACGATAGAAGTGACGGAAGGCGCGCAGACAGCTCCGATCTCCGTTGCGCAGGATACGGCGGCATACTATGTATTTACCCCGGCGACAACAGAAGAGTATATATTTGAATATCAGTACCTTTCGGATACGGGCAGCGTAACTCCTCATCTTTTCTGTGTGGATGAAGAGATTTTTATGGATATGGGCTACATATGGTCCGGCCAGAGAATCTCTCTGGAGGCAGGGAAGAGCTACCTATTAAGGATGGAAGCTTCCATGGCGGATGTGGCGGATTTAACCGTTTCTTTTGCATTGCCGCTGAGAGTGACGGCGGTTGAGCTTTCAGTGCAGAAAGAATATTCTCTTATGGAGATGCTCCGGGACGACTACGATTTGAGTGCCACTGTTTTCTATTCGGACGGAAGTACAGAAGAAATTTACTGGTGGCAGGATAATACGGAGAGTACAGAAGCCGGTGAAGTGAATATTTATACATGTTGGCTCTCAAGCGGAGAATACCTTACGCTCCGTCTCTTTGACCGGGAGGGAGGCCAGGTGAGCATACCGCGTCGATACAGTGAAGACGCTGTTCCAATCGGAGAATTCACGCTGACAGCTTCAGTAGATGATGAGACGACTCTGTATGAGACACAGCTTACGATTTCAGGAGCGCCGGAGGGAACTCCGGAAATCGCCCTAGGCCAGGAAATCTCCTGCGAGAGCGGGGCGGCTCATGGCGGCGGCGTATGGTTTTGGATTGTTCCGGAGCAGCCGGGCCAGTATTTATTAAAGAAAACAGGTTTTTATGGGGATGCGTATCTGCTTCAGATTGGCGAGACAGGCGCCAGACGTATAGATGAGTCCTGGGGAGAAGAAATAAATTTCTTCTTGAATGCGGAGGCAGGAGCGCGGTATGCCCTTTTCCTGAGTATGGAGGAGGAAGAGCCATACGGAAATGTCAGCCTTCAGGAGCCTAAGAGATTTCTTTCCATGGAGGCGGATATACCGGATACCTTTGAGGCGTTCAGCGTGGAAAGTGAGCTTTCTGAACTGCCGGTTACTGTAAGATATCAGGATGAAAGCAGTGAAATCGTCAGCGGTTGGACAACTGACTGGGAAGAGGAGCTGGGCTGTAACAGTATGCATGCCGAGACCAGTCAGGGACAGAGACTCCTTATGTATCTGACGGACGCGGATGATAATCCGGCAGATCTGCCAGATTATGGCTATAACATACCTGTCGGCCCCTACAGTCTGCACCTGCTTCTTCAGGAAAGCGGGGATGCCGGGGAGCTGTCGAAGGAAATCCAGATCCAGCTTCCCCAGGCCGAGGAAATCGTTCCGGAGCAGGATTATTACGTTGAGATAACCAGTGATATTCCTATCGCCAAGAGCTACCGGTTCCGGTTCACCCCGGACGTGGAGACTGCGGGGAGAATGAGGATTGTCGATGAACTTCATACAAATCATCTGGAAACCAGTACAGAGGTTTATAGGTTTGACAGCGCGGCCGGACGGCTGATTGAAATGGATGCTTATTCCGCAGCATATTTTCAGGTGGGAGTTACCTATTACATAGTAGGCGAAATTTACAATCTGGATCCGGCCACACAGAAATTCAGCATACGTCTGGAGAAAAGTCAAAGTCCGGAATCAAGCACCCTTACCGGGATGAGGCTTGCGTCTCCGCCTGACCAGACGAAATACGTTGAGAAAATCGAATCTGTTTCAGGGGATGGTGCATCCGCACTTCTGACTTTTGAAGGAGGAGCGGAAAGAGAGGTAAGCTTTGGCGACTATTACGGTGATGACTATGAATATTATCTCAATGAGGCAATTTATAAAAAAGAAGCCGGAGAAGCGCCGACAGAGGAAGACAGAGTAGACTGGTGGGAGGATGATCCTATTTCAGAGCCGGGGACTTATATGCTTGTAGCGTATGCAGAGGGAGAGGACGGAAGCATTTCTTTCTGGACAGAGACGCCGATTACGGTTCGTTCCCTGCAGGAGGCGTCCCAGGATCACCGTTTTGACGAGGAAGGGGAAACCTGGATCGAGGGAGAGGGATACCAACTGTATTTTGTAGGTTTTATCCCTGAAGCAGACGGAAGGTATGAATTCGAGGCGGGGACTGCTCTGGATCTGCAGATTTATCAGATGGACGGGCTGCGGGTGGATATTCTGGATCAGAACGATTACTCTTTTTCAGCCGAGCTGAAAGGCGGGCAGGAGTATGTGATCGCCGTAGAACCCTGGAGATCAGGAGGCTTCGCGCTGCGTGTCGGCAGTCGGGTAGAACCAGTGGAAATCCTGGCAAGGTTAGTGGCGGGAAGGCTGGTTGCGGGGCTTGATTCTTTCAATCCTGAGGATTTTCTGATCGATCTTCGGTATTCTGATGAAAGCGCCTCTGTGCTCAGAGGGGATGAGACGGACGCCCGGGGCTACAGGTTTCGGTATGAAATTACAGATTCAGAAGGGAAACGTGTGAGCGACTTCAGCGAAGCCGGACTGTATTACGTAAAGGCAGCGGTTTACAGAACATTCAGCGCCATTTCGTCGGAGGTCGTTTCGGAGCCGGTGCCCGTGAACTTAGAAAAAATAGAGACATCCGGACTGGAGACACTGGAAGAAGAGACGCCGTATACTGTAACCCTTTCCGGAGACCGGCAGTTCTACGCCTTTACCCCCGCTCAGGACGGATGCTATGAAATAGTGTCAGAAGACCCTCTGGACGCCGGATTCTATAAAGAGACAGAGATGGGGATGGAGCAGGCCGGGCACAGCCTGAAGCAGGGGGAAGCTTACATTCTCGTTCTGTCAGGCGTCAGCGGCTCCCAGGAGATCGTTATATCCTCGGGCAGGACGCTTGCTCTGGGTAATCCTGTACAGGCACGGGCAGGAGAGACATTTTTCTTCGCCCCGGAGAAGGATGGAAGATATACCGTTTCAGCCGGCGATGCTTCAGGCGGAAGCAGCCTGCTGACTCTCCAGCTGGAGAAAGGCGGTCTGGGATCTGCGCAGGGGAATGGCAGCGCTGCCGTAACCGCTTCCTTCTCCCAGGGACAGACGTATTCTGTTTCAGTATCAGGCGAATCGGGGACGGCGTATGAGCTCTCTGTAACCGAAACGCCGACTGTCACAGGAATCGAGGCAGAAGCGAAGTCCACAGAAGAGTATGTCAGCAACTTTTACGAGTTCATAGATCCTGCCTTTCTTTTCGATGTTACAGTAAGCTATTCTGACGGAAGTATCCAGAACGTGTCTGTGGGAGGCCGGGATTTCTACGGCAATCTTTTGGAAATGGAGGTCATTGGCACAGATAACGGATATCTTGAATTAGAGTACAGGCAGACTGTAAGGTTTTCTATTGGAGGATTCCGCTCCGGAGAAGAAGAAATTATTTTTGGCGGAAAGCCGCAGATGGAGGAGTTGGTGGAAAATATTGCCTTTGATGCGACCTTTGGCGAAAAGGGAATGGATTTCTATAAGATTATTACGGAAACTGATGGTGATTATTACGTGTCAGTTGAAGGACTGGGGGATCATTACCACCTTTATGAAGCCTATGCCTTTTTTAGCGGTTCTGAAATAACGGAAGGGGATTATCTGCATGGACAGGCAGGAAGAACCATATATCTTGCCCTTCGTGCGGATCAGGAGATGATCGGAACGGATTACCGGATTACGGTGCTTCCGAAAAAGAACATCACCAAAATGGAGCTTCAGAGTCCTGCTGATCCTTTTTTCCCGGAAGCGGAGAGCCCAGGAGAAGAGATGAAGGCGCTGGTGACATATTCTGACGGTACGACGTCTGAAATCTCTTTCGGGGACGCGAATGACGGGCATGGCAATAAGGTTTCAGGGCATTATGCGCGGCTGAACAGTTCCACGGTCCGCATTTATCTGTCCTGCGGTGATCTCCGGGTATTCTGTGACGTAGCGGCACAACAGGCCGAAGATCTCCCGGAGATAACGGAGGGACAGGAACTTCAGGTAGAGCTTGCCGCTGACCGGAGAAGTTCCCTTGTGTACCGGTTTGTGCCTGAAGAAGCAGGCAGATACAGGGCTAATCTTTCCTTTCCCCAGGAAGGAACGGAAGGGGAAGCCGTACTCAGATTCTATGATCCCGAAACGCACAGAACCATTAATGAGACGGAGTCTCTGACGGCCGGAAAAACGTATCTGGCGATTCTAAATATCTGGTCTCCCATAGAGCAGACGACAGAGTTTTCACTGTGCCGCCTGGGGCGGGAGCAGTGCGGGGACGGCAAGCATTCGCTTGTGCTCATGGAGCGGACGGAAGCCACCTGTGTGGATCCTGGAGAAGAAAAGTACAAATGTGAATTCTGTGACTATACCGAAACGAAGATAATTGAGGCAAAAGGCCACAGTTACGGAGAAGAGCAGAGGCAGGAACCGACAGAGACAGAGTATGGAAAAGTATATCAGATCTGCCAGGCCTGCGGCGATGAGCAGATACTCCAGAGCTTGATCCCGAAGGCGGAGGAGAAAAAAATCCAGGAAGCAAAGGCTATACTCAGCAGTGAATCGGTTGATCAGGATCAGGCTGTTGAAGCGGTAACCAGCATTGATGGGCAGGCGCTCATTGACAGCGGCAATCTTCAGATTCTTGCAGAGCTGGAAGAGATTCTCACAACGCCGAAAGAGGGAGCGGTGCCTGTTGCGGGAGAGACAAAGATAAGCGCCGAGGATGGAATCACAGAAAGCAAGGTGGCGGTTCAGGGAGCGGCTGTTACGGTCGCCGCCGCCCTTCTGGACGGGACCGTGGCGAAAGAGGACGGGAAAACGTATTCAGCTGAAGTGGCGGTCACCGGCGCGCAGACAGGAACGGATCCGGATACAGGAAAACAGTATTATGAAGTGCAGATTGACCTCTATCTTCTTGAAGACGGACAGCGTTTGGGAGAGATCCCTGTTCAGCCTGCGGTACCGCTGACCATTACGATTCCGGTTCCGGAGATCTACCAGAACGCGGAATTTGAGCTGTACCATCTGATCGGAGAGGGAGCGGTGAAGATAGGGTACACCCGTAGTGAGACTGATCAGACAATTACCTTTGCCACGCCGTCCCTGAGTCCTTTCCAGTTCCGCAATATGATATGTATCAGCCATAATTGGGGGGATGTAGAGGAAAAGATTCCGGCCACCTGTACATCAGCCGGAAAAGGCGTTCGTATCTGTAAAGTATGCCAGGCTGAAGAAGAAGTGGAAATACAGCCGCAGGGGCACAAATGGGGCGAATGGGAGGAAACAAAGGCGTCCACCTGCACAGAAGAAGGAGTGAAGAGCAGAAAATGCCAGATACAGGGATGCGGTGAAACGGAATCAGAGAAATTTCCGAAAAAAAATCATGAATACAGCGGAGAAGTTACCGCTGCCGCGTCCTGCGAACGCGATGGGGTAAAAACGTATACGTGCAAATACTGCAGGGATTCTTATACAGAAAAGATACAGGCTTTGGGGCATAGCTGGGGTACATGGAAAGAGACAAAGAAGCCTACCTGTACAGCGGATGGAACGGACAGCAGAAGCTGCCAGAGGGCAGGGTGCGGAAAAACCGAGTCTAGAAGCAGGGGAAAGACAGGCCACACATGGCAGAACTACATGACGGTGGATACTGCCGCTTCCTGCACAAGGGAGGGAAGCAAGAGTGTACATTGCGCCGTATGCAGCGTTTCAGATCCTTCCACAGCAGAAAGGATTCCGCAGCTTTCCCACAGCTGGGACGGCGGAAGTGTAACGGCACAGCCAACCTGTGTAAAGAATGGAACCAGAACGTATACCTGCCGGACCTGCGGCGCGAAGAGAACGGAGACAGTATCCGTGACGGGACAGCACAGATACGGCGTCTACCGCACAACAAAAGAGCCTACAGTGACTTCTGAAGGAACCGAGACAAGAAGCTGCTCTGTGTGCGGAAAGCAGGAAAGCAGAAAAATAGCCAAGCTGACGCCTACTATCAAACTGACAGCTAAAAAAATTACTCTTAAAGTAAAACAGTCAACAACCAAGATTAAGGTAAGCGGACTGGCGAAAGGAGATTCTGTAGCATCCTGGACCTCCAGCAATAGCAGAATTGTAAAGGTAGCAAAGAAGAGCGGAAAGATTGTGGCGCAAAACCGGACAGGCAGGGCCGTTCTTACCGTAACATTGAAAAGCGGGCTTAAGGCCAAGGTAAATGTTACCGTGCAGAAGCAAACAGTAAAGACCACAAAGATCAGCGGAATACCGAAAAAGATTACCCTTGCCAAGGGCAGGAAACAGACTCTTAAGCCGATCCTCAGTCCCATCACCTCCCAGGAGAAGATTACCTATACTTCTTCGAATAAAAAGATTGTGACAGTCAGCAGCAAGGGCGTTCTGACAGCCAAAGCCGCAGGAAAAGCAAAAATAACGGTAAAATCCGGCAGAAAAAAAGTGTCGGTTGTGATAACCGTTCCCAAGACCAGAACAAAGGCCATAAAAGGAGTACCGTCAGCGCTTACTTTGAGAAAAGGGAGAACCTATACTTTGAAAGCAAGGCGGTCGCCGTCGGGAAGCGATGAAAAGCTGACCTACAGTACTTCAAATAAGCGTATTGTGACAGTCAGCAGCAAGGGCGTTCTGACAGCCAAAGCCGCAGGAAAAGCAAAAATAACGGTAAAATCCGGCAGTAAAAAGGTGACGGTTACGGTAACCGTTTCCAGAACGAAAACCAAAGCTATAAAAGGAGTACCGTCAGCACTTACTTTGAGAAAAGGAAAAACCTATACTTTGAAAGCAAGACGGTCGCCGTCGGGAAGCGATGAAAAGCTGACTTATACCTCTTCAAACAAGAAGATTGCTACTGTAAATTCAGGCGGAAAAATCAAAGCCGTGAGAAAAGGAAAAGTCAGAATCACAGTAACATCCGGGAAAGTAAAGAAAACCTGCGTTGTTACAGTAAAATAAGATAAAGGACAGGCCGGGGCATTCGTCTTAGTAGATAGTGTCCCGGCTGTTCTGCTGTTCTGAGTAGGGAACCGGTAGCTGTTTGTTTTTGTTGTCCGGCAAAAAACAAGAACGGATTCTTAGATGACAAAGCAGGCACATTTTTTTTGATACATTATATGGAAAAGGTATGGGCGGATCTCCACGGGCGTGCATCGGTATTTGATCAGCATCTGGCTGGATGATTCTATTTTATCAGACTTGCGCAGCCGCTATAACCTTGACTTTGCTATACGAAAATGATAAGATTTGGAGATAGATGATTTACAGCGATGATGGAGGATAAAATACTATGATCGATAATAAAAAGGTGCTGTTCAGCGGCATGCAGGCTACAGGTTCTCTGACTCTTGGAAATTATCTGGGAGCTCTGAAGAACTGGGTGACTTTAAGCGACGAATACGAATGCTTCTATTCCGTGGTGGATCTGCACTCTATTACGATCCGGCAGGATCCGGCAGTTCTGCGGAAAAGAGCCAGGGCTCTTCTGACCCTCTATATTGCGGCAGGGCTGGATCCGGAAAAAAACTGTATCTATTACCAGTCTCATGTTTCCGGCCATGCGGAGCTTTCATGGATTCTAAGCTGCTTCACCTATATGGGAGAGCTGAACCGTATGACACAGTTTAAGGATAAAGCAGCCAAGCATGCGGATAATATCAATGCCGGACTGTTTACCTATCCGGTGCTGATGGCAGCGGATATCCTCCTGTACCAGGCGGACGTGGTTCCGGTGGGAATTGACCAGATGCAGCATCTGGAGCTGACCAGGAATGTTGCCCAGCGATTTAACGCCATCTACGGGGATGTGTTTACTGTGCCGGAGGCTTATATCGGCAAGACAGGAGCTAAGATTATGAGTCTTCAGGATCCGTCAAAGAAAATGAGCAAATCCGATGAGAATCCAAACGCCAGCATTTATCTGATGGATGATCCGGATACCATCCGCAGGAAGTGCAAGAAGGCAGTGACAGATTCCCTGGGACAGATCCGTTACAGTGAGGAGCAGCCGGGAATCTACAATCTTTTGAATATCTACTGCGCCTGCCAGGGCAAGACGCCACAGGAGGCGGAAAAGGAATTTGAGGGCTGCGGCTACGGACAGTTTAAAGAGGCTGTGGGAGAAGCTGTGGTGGCTGTACTGGAGCCGCTGCAGAAGCGGGTGGCCGAGCTTGAGAAGGATAAGGCGTATATTGACAGGGTGATTAAGGAGAATGCGGAAAAAGCCTCCTATTACGCGGGAAAGACGCTGCGGAAGGTACAGCGCAAGGTGGGATTTCCCGACCGGATTCGCTGACCGGGAAAGAGAAGAATAGCAAAAGGATCCTTCCGCTGAGATTACAGTGTGTCCAGCAGCGCCGGGGGAAGTCCTGGAAAAAGCTTCCGGATATCCTCCGGCAGAGGTTCCGTAAAAGTCAGCCTCTCCCCTGTAACAGGATGCGCAAAGGAAAGCCGGAAGGAATGAAGGGCCTGACGGCCAAGAAGATGCAGGCTTTCCGGATAATACAAAAAGTCTCCCAGGAGAGGATGCCCTATGGATTTCATATGAACCCGGATTTGATGGGTGCGGCCGGTTTCCAGGCGTACCAGAGCCAGAGATGCCGAGCTTTCTGAATGAATTTTTCGATAATGGGTAACGGCCCTCTCCCCTTTTTCAAAATCTACCTGCCGCATTAAAACAGAACCCGGGACTCTGCCGATGGGAGCTGTGATAACCCCTGAGGCGGGCAGGATCCCCGAGACGGCTGCCAGATATTCCCGGTGAATTTCCCGACGGGCGCACATGCGGGAGAGAATGGAGGCGCTGAGAATATTTTTAGCCAGAATCAGAAGGCCGCTTGTATCCCGGTCCAGACGGTTGACGCACCGGAAAACAAAGGGGATGGAGCGGCTTGTGTAATACCACATGACGGCGTTGGCCAGGGTATTTTCGTGATTGTGAATAGAAGGATGAACCGGCATATCCCAGGGCTTGTTCAGTACCAGGAGATCTTCATCTTCATAGCGGATGCACAGAGGAGAGAAGACCGGTTTAATATTGGGTGAGGAGATAAGCTCCAGGAGCGTGACTGTGACACAGTCGCCTTCCCGGAGCTTGTCGGTCATATAGGGAACTCGGCCGTTTTTCAGAACGGAGCCCTCCTGCTGCTTTAAAAAAGTAAAAATATGACGGGAAAATCCCTTTTCACGAAGAAAATCCCAGAGAGTCTTTCCTTCATCTTCCCGGGAAATTCCGTATTTCAGAATGCGTTTCATATCTTTCCTGCCTTAGCTCTTTGTAAAAAATTTCTCAATTTTACAGATGTAAAGAGTGCGAAAAATTAAAGTTGATTATAC
>DVGK01000009.1 GCA_018712785.1 Candidatus Choladousia intestinavium
TTTAGAGAAGGAATTGCTATAATTCATGACAATAGAAAATTTACGGAGTGTGTTTTCTATTGTTCATGACAATAGAAAGTTCGCGGAGCGTGCTTTCTATTGCTTTTCTCAGAGTTTGAATGACAAAAGAGGTCTTGGAAGAGAGGAGCCGGTAATGGAACAGATTACCATAAAAGATATAGCCAGATTGTGCGGTGTGGGAGTCAGTACTGTTTCCAGGGCGATTAACAATCATCCGGATATTAATGAAGAGACGAAACAGATGATTCTGGAAACGATCCGAAAATATAATTATGTGCCGAACAACAGTGCGCGGAATCTGAAACGGTCGGATTCCAAGACGATTGCTGTGCTGATTAAAGGAATCAGCAATCCCTTTTTCGCCGATATGATCCAGGTGTTTGAACGGGATATCAATCGAAAAAAATATTCCTTTGTACTGCAGCATGTGGAGGAAGATGAAGATGAAGTGGACGTGGCCATTCAGCTGGAAAAGGAAAAGCGGCTGAAGGGAATCGTATTTCTTGGTGGATTGAGCAACCATACGGATGAAAAGCTGAAACAGATTTCTGTCCCCTTTGTGATCAGTACGGTGTCGGCCCCAAAGCTGAGGAGAAAGTATGCCTCCGTGACGGTAGATGATGAAAAGGAAAGTTTCAGGCTGACAGAATACCTGCTGGAATGCGGACATAAAAAGATCGCGCTGCTGGCAGCTGCCAGACAGGATGCCAGTATTGGACTTTTGAGGCTGAAAGGGTATCAGAGGGCACTGGAGAAGCATGGGATTCCATTTGACGAGGAGCTTGTGCTTTATGCGGATGGACAGCCTACTTATTCTATGGCGAGCGGATATGCCATGGCTATGAGGCTTTTGGAGTCCGGTAAGGAATTTACCTGTATTTATGCTATTTCGGATAATATTGCCGTTGGAGCCTGCAAGGCTCTTTTTAATGCGGGCAAGAAGGTTCCGGATGATTATTCAGTGGCTAGTTTTGACGGACTCCCCCTGGCGGAATATTATGAGCCGTCCATTACTACCATGCGGCAGCCCAGAAAGGAAATGGCGGAGGCTACCATTAAGCTTCTGTTTGATCTGATCCGAAAAAAGCCTGTTGAATTCAGACAGGTATATGAGGCAGAACTTGTAGTAAGGCAGTCTACAAAGAGGATTCAGTAGAATGGATATTGTAAAAGCTGAAAAATTAAAATACGAATACGTGCAGGTGGATGAAGAGGGAAATGAGGAGTCCAGGTCTGTAGCGGTAGACGGAGTGGATCTGGATATAAAAGCTGGAGATTTTGTGGCGATTCTGGGACATAATGGTTCCGGAAAATCTACCCTGGCCAAGCATATGAACGCGATTTTGCTTCCTACAGAGGGAACGCTGTACGTGGACGGAAAAGATACCAGAGATGAATCGAAGCTTTGGGAAATCCGTCAGACAGCGGGGATGGTTTTTCAGAATCCTGACAATCAGATTATCGGAACTATTGTGGAAGAGGATGTGGGCTTTGGCCCTGAGAATATGGGCGTGCCTACGGTGGAAATCTGGAAGCGGGTAGAGCAGAGTCTGAAGTCTGTGGGGATGTGGGAATACCGCGGCCATTCTCCAAACAAGCTGTCGGGAGGACAGAAACAGAGAGTGGCTATAGCCGGAGTGGTGGCCATGCGGCCTAAGTGCATTGTGCTGGATGAGCCCACGGCCATGCTGGACCCCAATGGACGGAGGGAGGTAATCCGGACCGTACGGGAACTGAACCGGCAGGAGCATGTGACGGTGATCCTGATTACCCATTATATGGAGGAAGTGATCGAAGCTGACCGGGTGATCGTGATGGATCAGGGGAGGATTGTGATGCAGGGAACTCCCAGAGAGGTTTTCTCCCATGTGGAAGAGCTGAAGGGCTACCGCCTGGATGTTCCCCAGGAGACTCTGGTGGCTTATGAGCTGCAGAAAGCGGGAATTCCTCTTCCAAATGGAATTTTAACTACCGAAGAACTGATCCGAGAGTTGGAAAAGGTAAAGCAGACGCATACTGGAAGTCAGAGGACGCAGTGAAAGGCAGAGTATGGCAATAAAAGTAGAAAATCTCAGTTATGTATACAGTACGGGAACTGCTTTTGAGAAGCAGGCTCTTAAAAATGTAAATCTGGAACTGCCCGACGGGCAGTTCGTGGGACTGATCGGGCATACAGGATCGGGAAAATCCACTCTGATTCAGCATTTGAACGGTCTGATTCGGGCGACTTCCGGAGCGGTTTATTATAATGGGGAAAATATTTACGCAGAAGGATACAATATGAAAAAACTGCGAAGCAAAGTAGGGCTTGTATTCCAGTACCCGGAGCATCAGCTTTTTGAGGCGGATGTGTTTGCGGACGTATGTTTTGGACCGAAAAATCTGGGGCTCTCCCAGACGGAAGTGGAAGAGAGGGCCAGAGAGGCTCTGCGGCTGGTAGGTATGAAGGAAGAGCATTACAAGCAGTCGCCCTTTGAGCTCTCCGGAGGACAGAAAAGAAGAGTGGCTATTGCGGGAATCCTGGCCATGGAGCCGGATGTGCTGATCCTGGACGAGCCCACGGCGGGACTGGATCCCAAAGGGCGGGATGATATTCTGGACCAGGTGGAGCGCCTTCACAAAGAAAAGAAAATCACGGTGATTCTGGTCTCCCATAGTATGGAAGATATTGCCCGGTATGTGGAGAGAATCGTTGTAATGAACCGGGGACAAGTAATGTTTGATGATACGCCCCGCGAGGTGTTTTCCCATTACCGTGAGCTGGAAAAGGTAGGGTTGGCGGCTCCAAGAGTCACCTATCTGATGCACGGACTGCAGGAGAGGGGATGGAGTGTCGACACCTCCGCAACCACAGTGGCTGAAGCTGCCTCTTCTATTTTAAAGGCGCTTCGGGAAGAAGGCGTCCCTGAAAAGAGAAATTAAGGTACGGCGCCGCGGCTGGAAATTCAGGCGAGCCATTTGCCGGATTATGGCCGCGAATACACAGATGCTGAAAGCTGCATAGTGCAGCAGATTTGAAGAAAAGAGAAGAGAAATGATAAGAGAGATTACCATTGGCCAATATTACCCTGCGGATTCTGTACTCCACAAGCTGGATCCCCGGGTTAAGCTGGCGGCTACCCTGATATTTATTATATCATTGTTTGTCTTTCGCTCTCCGGAAGCTTATATGGCAGCGACCGTCTTTCTGGGAGCTGTGATCTATATATCAAAAGTACCGCTGAAATTTATGATGCGCGGACTGAAATCTATCATACTCCTTCTTATGATTACAGTTGTCTTTAATCTGTTTCTTACGCCCGGAACAGCTGTAATCAGAATCTGGAGGCTGCAGATCACCAAAGAAGGAATCGTTACTGCCGTATCTATGGCAGTACGCCTGATTTATCTGATTGTGGGGGCATCTGTCATGACCCTGACCACTACTCCCAACGATCTGACAGACGGTCTGGAGAAGGCGCTGACGCCTTTAAAGAAAATACGGGTGCCGGTGCATGAAATTTCTATGATGATGTCCATTGCTCTCCGGTTTATCCCGATTCTTCTGGAAGAGACGGATAAGATTATGAAAGCGCAGATGGCCAGAGGAGCGGATTTTGAGACGGGAGGCCTGATAAAAAAGGCAAAGAGCATGATTCCCCTTCTGGTGCCATTATTCATTTCGGCGTTCCGGCGCGCCAATGATCTGGCTATGGCTATGGAAGCCCGGGGGTATCATGGGGGAGAAGGCCGTACCAAGATGAAGCCTCTGGTTTATAAGAAGCGTGACTATACCGCGTATCTGTGTCTCCTGGCTTATCTGATCCTCATGTTTTTGGTCAACCGCCTGCATCTGGTCACCGGACTTTTGGGGATATAGAGATGAAGCGGGTCATGATTCGGGTGGCCTATGACGGCACCAACTATCACGGCTGGCAGATACAGCCAAACGGGATTACCATAGAGAGCGAACTGAACCGCCATCTCTCCCAGCTTCTCCGGGAGGAGATCCATGTGACAGGAGCGAGCCGGACCGATTCCGGCGTTCATGCCAGGGGAAATGTGGCAGTTTTCGATACCTCGGCCAGGATGCCGGCTGAAAAGATTTCCTATGCCATGAATACCAGGCTCCCGGAGGATATCCGGATTCAGGAGTCCAGGGAGGTGGCAGCGGATTTTCACCCAAGGCGATGCAAATCAGTGAAAACGTATGAATATAAAATATATAACCGGCGTTTTCCGGATCCCTGTGTACGGCTGTATTCCCTGTTTTATTACTGGGATCTGGATCTGGAGGCTATGAAAAAGGCTGCCGCCTTTCTGGTGGGAACCCATGATTTTACAAGTTTTTCAACAGCCAGGGCGGATGTGACGGATAGAGTCCGGACGATCTACGAGCTGAATCTTTCAAAAGAGGGAGATATGATTACTCTGCGGATTCGCGGAAATGGCTTCCTCTACAATATGGTTCGGATTATCACAGGGACTCTCCTGAGGGTAGGGGGCGGCTTTATCCTTCCGGAAGAGATACCGGATATTCTCAGGGCAAAAGACAGAGAGAGGGCAGGAGAGACGGCCCGCCCGGAAGGACTTACACTGATAAAGATTGAATACCCGGAACTGGGATATTAACGGACGTGAATGCCTGTTAATATCCCGGTTTTTTATTTCTAAAGATTTTTTTGTCCATTTTTCCTCCTTGCAATAAAACGACTGTGGCACCTGCGCAACAGGCAGTGCATTTTGCCAAACATATTTTCCGTTGAATGAAAGAAAAATACGTCTTGATTTATTATATAGAGGAATATAGGAAAAGTCGAACCCC
>DVGK01000097.1 GCA_018712785.1 Candidatus Choladousia intestinavium
CCGCTGTTACCAGGGTTAATTGCCGCGTCTGTCTGAATCATTTCTGCTGTATAAGTATCCAGCTGGATCGTACGGTTCAGCGCGCTGATGATGCCGGTAGTTACGGACTGGCCGTATCCGAGAGCGTTTCCGATGGCGACTACCTGCTGGCCGATCGCCAGATCATCGGAGCTTCCAATCTGCGCAATCTTAATCTGTGAAAGAGTATCATCCGAAAGATCATCCAGATTTACGGCCACAACAGCCAGATCGTTGGACTGATCTCCGCCTTTCAGCTCTGCGCTGTAAATACTGTCATCTACAAAGCCTACGGTAATCTCATCCGCATTCTCTATTACGTGGTAATTGGTGCAGATCAAAAGTTCTGTATCGTTCTCCCCGATAATGATACCTGAGCCCGCGCTCTCACTTTCATACTCATAGGTGCCGCCTCTTCCGCCGTACAGCCTGCTGAAGATATCCTGTACCTCTGTGACAGACCGGTTGGTAATCGAAACGACCGCCGGCATTACGGCTGCCGCTACGTCCTCTACGGTAGCGGTTCCCTCTCCGTCATCTACCTCTGCCTCATCGACACTGGAGGTAGATACCAGACTGTAGGTACCGACCCTGCCTCCCTGCTCTGTATTGTCCTGGCTGGCAAATCCTGTCAGTCCGAAAATCGATCCTGCTGTTAAAGCTCCTGCGCAAAATAATGCGATTCCTGTTTTTTTCTTCATAACTAAAACCTCCTCATAGGAAGGACAGTGAATTTATTGAATAAGAATAAGTCCTCTGGACTTCTTCTGTCCTTTTCCTTTGTTATGCCCAAAGTATAACAACCGCCTTTGTCAGGATTGTGTTTACTTTGTGGTAAAATTGTGAATTCACGCATTTTTTTCTTCCCGCTTCTTTTCTTTCAGCAGCAGAACTCCGAACCAGGTAACCAGATTTCCTTCATTCATAAACGTGATCCCAGCCTTTTCCGCAAGGGCGGGAACCACAATTCCGTAGCCTTCAATACAGGGAAGCATTTCCTCCGGATGGCGGCATGCTCCTTCCGGATAAGTACAGGCCTCGCAGATATAGCAGGAATCTCCTGAAAGAGCCAGGATTTCTCCAAAATACGGCCGGAATATGTCCCGGATTTTCCGGATAATTCTTTCATGCCCTGTTTTGCTTTTCAGAACCTCTTCCATATTTTCCAGATCCATCACTTCCGCCACTGTGGAAAAAACGAAAAGCTCCTGAAATTCCAAACATCTCTTCCGGCACTCTTCCACGCTTCCCACAGCCGGCGGGCAGGACCAGCTTTTCCCGTATCTCGGACATTCCGTCCGGCAGATATACCGCACCTTCTGAGAAAATTCCAGTTCCTCCGCGTCCATCCACTGATACTCTACAATGGGGAGAGCTTTCAGGCTTTCTTCCAGCGTCTCCCTTCGCTTTTGTTCTGTCAAAACATCCCCTCCTGTATCTTATCCCTTGATTTTTTATCTGAAAATTGTTAATCTTATTGTATCACATTCTGAAACATGGGAGAATAAAAATGTTGCCTACACTTTTAACTATAGCAGGCCTTATTCTGCTTTACTTATTCTTTTATTACGCAACGGGTTCTTTAGTCCTGAAATTAATTCCGGGTCCGGTTTCTTCCGTTCCTTTCCGGTTTATTCTGGGCTTTTTCGTATACTTCTTTTTGTTTACCGTCGTCACTCTTCCCCTGAAATTTACGCTCCAGCCTCTGTCTCTTCTGTCCGGTCTCTGGGCTGGAGTGCTGATTTTAATTTCAGCTGCATTTTTAATTACGGGAGCGCCTCACTTAAAGGCCGCGCTCTCCTCTGTCAAGGTATTTTTGTCCGGCAGGGGAAAGTACGTCCTGGCTGCCCTCCTGGCTCTCATCCTCATTCAGGTCGTCTGGTTTAACCTGAATGACGAGACGTACGCGATCTGGGATCAGTCCTACTATCTGGGAGACACAGCTACCTCCCTGTATACGAATACCATCAGCCAGTACAACCCCTACACAGGGAGAATTCTGGATTTTCTTAATACGGAATATCTTCTGGAAACTTATCAGAATCACGGCTCTGTCATGTGCCAGCTTTTTTCTGTTCATCCTATGATTGAAAACCTGACCGTTATGGCTTCTGTTGTGATTATTCTGTATCAGCTTCTCTTCTATGAGATCGGTATGCTTTTGTTTCACAACAATCGCTGTAAAAGTATTCTGCTGGTTTTCTTTCTGTTTCTTCTGAATGTTTTCAGCTTCAACCTTTATACACCGGCAGAATTCCTGATGATACGTCCTTCGGAAGGCAAGACAATCCTGGCTGTTCTGATCATCCCGGCGCTGTTCTACCTGTTTCTCTGCGCCGCCCAGAAGCCAGGCCCACGCTCCGGCTGGGTTTATTCCTTCCTTGTGATTCTGGGCTCCTTCGGACTGAATATGTCTTCTATATTTATGATTCCCTTTGAAATCAGCGCCCTGTATCTGCCTCTCTCATTGAAAAAGAGAAGCCCCCGCATACTGGGACAGTACCTGCTGTGTCTTCTTCCTTGTATTTTCTTCGCTGCCCTGTATGTGATCACGAAAAATTACTGGATTATTTATACCGGAAGGTAGGTGAAGCTCTGTGGATGCAATCTTTCAACTTTCTAACATAACGTTTCTATATGATTCCTTCCGCAGCGCCATCGAGGGAATCGAATGGTTTGTGGCAGCCTATTTTATATGTCTGGTCTGCTTCTTCGTAATCGGAAAAAGCTTGCTCAACAACGCGTTTGTCTATCCTTTTGCCTTTATGGCAGTGACGATTTTCAATCCGTTTCTGATCGTACCCCTGGCAGAGGTGATCGGACTTACCACCAGAATCCGCCGGCTTTTCTGGCTGCTTCCCATAAATCTGACCCTGGCCTACGTCTTTGTCCTGCTGATCAGCCGTCCCAGAAAATGGCTTTTCCGGGGAGCGGCAGCAGCCCTGTGCATCGGCTTTATTCTGTGCTGCGGAACCTTTGTAAAACCGTATCTTCAGATGCCGGAAAATATTTATAAAACCACAGATACGATTCTGGAAATCTCCGCTCTCATTGAGAAGGATTCCCAGGAAACCGGTACAGACAAAGCGGCTCTCTACTCCAGTCAGCAGCTTTTAGAGCTGCGGCAGTATGATCCTTCCATCCGCAGCATTCTGCGCCGGACCGATCTGCTGGACTGGAACCTGGAAAATACGGACGATGAAACCGTCCAGAGGGTCATTGATTCCGGACACCATCTGCACCGGCTGGCCCTTGTGTCCCGTTACGGTCTCCACATTGACCAGGATGTATTTATGACAAGCGCCAGACAGTGCAATGCCAACTATGTGATTTCCCATACGGATATGAACCTTCAGGAATATCTCACCAGCGCCGGGTATGAGCTTCTGGATATCATTGATGACTTTGAAGTTTACCGGATTCTTCCGGAGATTTCGTAAAAGCCCCGTTCCTGAAAGGAGGAGGATGATTATGGCCAATTTCTGTCTGATGCTTCAGTATGACGGAACCCGCTACAATGGATGGCAGCGTCAGGGCAACACTTCAAATACGATTCAGGAGAAGCTGGAGCGAATTCTGGAATCTCTTTACGGAGAGCCTATAGACCTGAACGGCTCCGGCCGAACGGATGCGGGAGTTCATGCCCTTGGTCAGATCGCGAATTTTCGGATTCCCAGAATCCTCAGCCGCTACTCCTGCCGGGAGATCCTGGAATATTTTAATAAATATCTTCCCGCGGATATCCGAGTGCTGGGTGTTGAAAAGGCGGACGACCGTTTTCATGCCCGCCTGTCTGCCACCGGAAAGCTGTATGAATACCGCATTGACTGCGGCGAAATCTCAAACGTCTTTCAGCGCCGGTATCTTACACGGATTGACGAGCCTCTGAACATAGAAAAAATGCGGCAGGCCGCCGCATTTCTTACAGGTACACATGATTTTAAAAGCTTTTGCGACAATCGCCGCATGAAAAAATCCACCGTCCGGACTATCTACAGCATCGTCCTTGAGGAAGAGGATGGAATTCTCTCGATCCGTTATCACGGAGACGGTTTTCTCTATCACATGGCACGGATTCTCACCGGAACTCTCATTGATGTGGGAACCGGCGATCTGCCGGCAGGACGGATTCCTGCCATTTTAGAGGGGCGCGACCGCTCGCTGGCCGGATTCACCGCTCCGCCCCAGGGTCTCTTCCTCGTGGAGGTTTATTATCCGGAGCAGAATCTGACTTCATAGAATCATTCCTCTGCCAGATACTCCTTCAGGACCTGCCAAAGAGCGGAAACAGGAAGTCCCACTACCGTATTATAGTCTCCTTCAATCTCATCTATCCAGGCGGCAAAAGCCCCCTGGATTCCATAGGCTCCGGCTTTATCCATGGGTTCTCCGGTTCTGATGTAATCCCAAATCTCTTTTTCCGTCATAGGAAAAACCCTGACTCTGGTTTTTCTGGAAAACACATGGCGCTTTACCTGATTCTCTTCTTTTATCAGTACCGTAACCCCTGTATAGACAAAATGATCCCGTCCCTGAAGAGCCTGCAGCATCGCGGCCGCGTCTTCCGTGGTTTTCGGCTTTCCCATGGGCTTCCCGTCCTGCCATACGAGAGTATCGGCTCCTATGATAATTCCTTCTTCCACAGAACGGGCTGTCTCCAAAGCCTTTTGCTCTGAAAGCTCCTCCGCGATTTCCCAGGGCGTCTCTTTCGTAATAATCTCTTCTCCCTTGGCCGGTTTTACCTGAAATTTCAGACCGATCTGGCGTAAGAGCTCTTTTCTTCTGGGAGAATTGGATGCCAGTACAATCTTTCTCATTCCTCGTTTCCTTTCCAGAAGCCTTCCTGTCCCAGTTCTGCCATACGCTCTCTTCCCTTAAACAGCAGCTCAGGATTTTTGATGCTGACTCTGGTGCCCCCCGGCACAGAAGAGGTAATGAACGCGTTTGACCCAATAGTGGCTCCTTCTCCGATTACAGTCTCCCCGCCTAAAATGGAAGCTCCGGAGTAAACCGTCACATTGTCCTCCAAGGTAGGGTGACGCTTGGTGTGGCGCAGAGACTGGCCGCCTCTGGTAGAAAGAGCTCCCAGGGTCACTCCCTGGTAAAGCTTCACATGATTCCCGATCTCTGTGGTTTCTCCCACTACCACCCCTGTGCCGTGGTCGATAAAGAAATAGCTGCCGATTACAGCGCCGGGATGAATATCGATTCCTGTAAGATTGTGCGCATACTCTGTCATCATTCTGGGGATCAGCGGCACTCCCATCCGGTGGAGCTCATGAGCGACGCGGTTTACTGTAATCGCAAAAACCCCGGGGTAAGAAAAGATAACCTCATCTGTATTAAAAGCCGCCGGGTCGCCCTCATAAGCCGCCTGTACATCCGTAGCCAGAATCTCTCTCAGGGCCGGGATGCGGTTTAAAAAGGAAGTCACGATCTGTTCGGCCTCTTTTTGCACCTCTTCCTCCGAAAGCTCCTCTTTACTTTCTTTATGATAAAGAGCCTTGGCCACCTGCTTTTTCAGCTTGTAGTCAATATCCTCCAGAAGCTCCCCCACATGGTAGGGAACAGCTTCCCGGTTCAGATGCTTCATTTCAAAAAACCCCGGAAAGATCACATACCGGATCTCCTCCAGTATTTCAAGAATCAGGTCTTTGTTCAGCCGGTTCCTGGCCGCGATGCTGCAGGTCTCCGGATACTTTTCATAGCTTTCCAGAATTGCTTTTACTAATTTTTCCATTTTTGTCCTTTCTTTGAGTTGCCGCCTCGCTTCTGTAAACCGAGAGAACGGTGTCTTTTTAATCCAGCCCGCCTGTACAGATCTGGCGCATAACCGCTTCTGTGACTGCAAAAGGAACGTTTTTCAGCTTAGACTCATCTCCCAAAAGTCCTGCCATAGCTTTCTCAAGAAGTTCCCGCTCTGCCTCCATTTTCCCGATCAGCCCATGAAGGAAGGAAGCAAAGTACTGCAGATCCGGAAATCCGGAGGCCGCCAGAACCTTCTTCCGATCCGCGGGATTGGCTGCCTTCAAATATCCCGGCAGAAAGTATCCCACTGCCTTTCCGTGGGGAATGCCCTTTTCATAAGTAAGATAGTAACTCAGGCCATGGGGGATCGCGGTCCCGGTATGCGAGATCGCCATGCCGGCGATGGTAGAAGCATTCATCAATATGCTGTATTCTTTTTCGCTTCCCGGCGCTCCCATAAGAACATTTTTCACACTGCTCCAGAGGCGCATGCCATATTCACTGAGCATCCTGGAATAATCGGTCGCGTTGGAATTAATATAGCTCTCCATACAGTGGGCCAGGGCGTCCACCGCCGTATTTACAAGAATGTTTCTTCCTGCGCTTTTCAGATAAGTACCGTCTGACAGAGCATAGGATGGGAAAATTTTGTGGGGAAGACTTTTCTTAATCCTTTTCTCATGAATTGTAAGAATGGCATATGGAGTAGCCTCAGAACCTGTCCCGCATGTGGTAGGAACCTCTGCCACCGGCAGCGCCCTGTCGTCTCCTTTTTCATAAAGGAATTCTGCCCCCTTCTCCGGATGTGCCATCATAAGGGCCGCAGCCTTGGCCGCGTCCATGGGGGAGCCTCCTCCGATTCCCACCACAAAGTCAGCGCCCTCCTCCAGTCCATAATCACGCAGCTCCATAACGGTTTCCATGGATGGGTTTTCTTCAATTCTGTTAAAAACACAGAATTCTTTTCCGTTTGCTTTCAGGGCCTCCTGTACATCCTGCAGAGCGCCGTTTCTCTCCGAACTTTTCCCCGTGACAATCAGCGCCTTTCTCCCAAGTCCGGTCCATTCCTGTGCATATTTCTTCACACATCCTGTCTCGCTGTATATTTTAGTTGGTATGTAAAAAAACATCTTCTTTCCCTTCCCGCTTTTTCGCGTTCAAAAACACAGCCGCGTCTCTGCTTCGCCGCTGTGTTTTCCGCTCATGATTTGTAGGCTCAGGCCCCGGTTGTTTTATCGGTTACATCTTCCATGTTTTCATTGATCTGCTCCTGGAACGCCGCAGCCGCTCCGGCAGCATCCGCCGCCTGGGCTACTGCCTCCTCCTGGGGCTGTCCCTGAAAAGCCTGCTCGGTTTCCATGCTCTCCGGCGGCTCCTCCATGGCCTCCTCTGTCTCAGCTTCCTCTGCCTCCATAGCTTCCTCCATACGGATATCCTCGTCCATGGTTTCTTTCTCTGCCTGCTTCCTTCTCTCCTCCGACAGGGATTCGGCCTCCTTTGCAGCATCTGCCTCGGGCTCCTCCACGCAGTCCTTCTGCCTGTCTGTCTCAGACTCTTCTGTCGCATCGCTCTTAGCATCCGGGTCCTCCGCTGCCTGGTCGTCCCCGGCATCAGCCGCCGCTTCAGCCCTTTCCTCTGTGCGGATGTCCTTCTCTTCCGCATCCACTATATTTTCTTCCTTGGCTCCCGCAGCCTCTTCTTTTTCAAATAAGCCTTCAACTTCCTGCTCTGTATCTTCAATAGTAATAATCTCAGGAAGCTTGCTTCCGCAGTTTGAGCAGAACTTCTCTGTCACCGACACCTCTGTGTTGCAGTTCGGGCAGAGACGTACCCCCCGGATTTTCCTTACCTGATCCGCATAAACCTCTATAGCCGAAAAACGCTCTTCTATTTTATGAAACTCATCCTGGAATCCTTCCAGAGGCGCGTCCTTATACTGCTGATACAGCTTTTTCCCTATCTCCGTATAGACAGAATTCAAAAGCTTTTTTTCCTCATGTATCCGTGCGTTAAACTGCCGCACTTCGTTCATCCGCTGTACTTCAGCCACTGTATCTCTGCTGAATTTCTTTACCTTTTTCCCAAACTCTTCAAGCTTCAACCAGATCCATCTCCTTATATCATTCATTGTATACCAACGCCATCATAATCAAATCTTCATCTGAATTATTTTCCATCGCGTGAGACTGTCCCACTTCGATACAGCATACATCCCCCGGACCCACTTCTGTCCTGCTTCCATCATTATCTACAAAAGTTCCTTTCCCCTTCAGAATAAAATAAGGCTCTGTATTTCCTATATGCTGGTGATATCCGATACTACATCCCGGCCCCAGCTTAACCATGGCGTACATGCTTCCATGTCCGTTCAATTCTTCCTTTGAGACAATGTGGTGAATCTCCGCCACTCCCTTACCGCCTCTGAGGCCTTCTACTTTTTGTACCGTTGTCTTTCTGATCATCTGTTTCCCCTCCTGTTAATCCGGAACTTTGTCCCAAAATCTGGACTAAATACATCTTAAAAGAATCCCGGTGGAATGTCAACGTACTTCCCGATATCTACCGAAAAAATTCATACTCTTTCGATTTTCTTCAGAAATAAGTTGACTTTTTTCTCTTCTCTACATAAAATCTTTCGCAGAAGGCTTAAATGCCGAAGGGCTTTCTCTGCTTTAAGCCCTTGTCAAACTACGATAACAGGAAGGAAGCTTTACCATGAAAACCACCATCAGAGGCAACTATAACCACACCATTTACGCCAGCTTCATCGGCTATGTTGTCCAGGCCATTGTAAATAACTTTGCGCCCCTTCTTTTTCTGACTTTTCAGCGGGAATTCGGTGTTTCCCTGGAGCGGATCGCTCTGCTGATTACCTTTAATTTCGGCGTACAGCTCTTAGTAGATTTTCTGGCCGCCGGCTTCGTGGACCGCATCGGCTACCGGATCAGTGTAGTTCTCGCCCAGATCTTTGCCTGCGCGGGCCTGATTTCTCTGGCCTTTCTGCCGGATCTTTTCCATGATCCCTTCTGGGGACTGCTTCTTTCCGTAGCCATATA
This sequence comes from Candidatus Choladousia intestinavium, assembly GCA_018712785.1. Classification (GTDB taxonomy): domain Bacteria; phylum Bacillota; class Clostridia; order Lachnospirales; family Lachnospiraceae; genus Choladousia; species Choladousia intestinavium. The sequence continues at coordinate 8,823 of DVGK01000097.1, forward strand.
TGCAATAGGCGGAGGGCTGATCGAGGTTTTAGTCAGTCCCATTGTGGAAGCCTGTCCCACCGAGCGGAAGGAATCTGCCATGAGCCTGCTCCACTCCTTCTACTGCTGGGGTCACGCCGGCGTAATCCTTCTGTCCACCGCCTTTTTTGCCGCTTTCGGAGTGGAAAACTGGAGGGTTCTGGCCTGTCTGTGGGGGAGCGTCCCCTTTATCAACGCATTCTATTTTTCCCAGGTTCCCATCTCCACCCTGACTGAAGCGGGGGATGAGATCAGTCTCCGGGAGCTGCTCCGGCAGAAAATGTTCTGGATTATGGTTATCCTGATGATCTGCGCCGGCGCCTGTGAGCAGGGTATCAGCCAGTGGGCTTCCGCCTTCGCTGAAGCTGGCCTGAACGTCTCGAAAACGGTAGGGGATCTGGCCGGCCCCTGTGCCTTTGCCCTCCTTATGGGTTCGTCCCGGGCTCTATACGCCAAATTCAGTGAAAAGCTCCCGCTCCTGCCCTTCATGGGCTTCTGCGGCGTCCTGTGCCTGATCAGCTATCTGCTGGCCGCCCTCTCCCCCCTTCCAGCCATGGGCCTTTTAGGCTGCGCCCTGTGCGGCCTGTCGGTAGGCATCCTATGGCCCGGTTCCTTCAGCCTGGCCGCCGGGTCACTGAAAGGCGGCGGAACCGCCATGTTTGCCTTCCTGGCCCTGGCCGGCGATGTAGGCTGCTCCGCCGGCCCTTCCTTGGTGGGATTTGTATCAGGATTAAATGACGGGAATATGAAGGCCGGAATCCTGGGAGGAATTGTGTTTCCTGTGCTGCTGATCTTGACGGTGGGGTATTTAAGAAAGAAAAAATTGGCTTAACAAAAATCAGAGTATTTCTAAGAAGAAATGCTCTGATTTTTCAATTCTTTCCTATAGCTTTATATAATATCTAAACCGTTTTTCTTATATTTATCCAATATTTTTTGGTTTATCTCTGAATCCGTAACCACAAGATCAATATCGTTAATACCGCAAACGTTAATAAAGGATACCTTGTCAAATTTTGTATGATCTGCCAGCACAATTTTCTGCTGAGCGATACCCAGGAAAGCCTTCAGCATCGCGGCGCCTTCAAAATAGCTCTCTGTGAAACCCTCACGCAGCGAGATTCCTCCTACTCCGATAAAGGCAATGTCTATATTCAGCTCCCGTATCGTTTCCAATGCCTGGCTTCCAAAGCAGGCATGCTCATCATGATTGTAGATTCCTCCACAGTGGATAATTCGGTAAGAATTCATGTCCTTTAGTTCATTTAAAACCTCATTGGAGTTCGTAACTACTGTAAGAGTATTAAAATGCCTTTTTAATTCATGGGCAAATACAAGACCTGTTGTAGAACAGTCCAGCGCAATAGACTGCCCTTCTGAAATCAATTTTACCGCTTTGCCTGCAATTTCGTTTTTATTCTCAATATTCGCCGTAGCTCTGTGATTGAAAAATTCTTGTGCCGTCTCTACCTTTACTAAAGCTGCTCCTCCGCGTACTCTCTTTAAAAGGCCTTCTTTTTCCAGATATTCTAAATCTCTTCGTACCGTTTCCCCCGATACATTAAAAGTCCTCATTAAGTAAGACGCCTGTACAATTTTCTTTTTATTTAAAACATCCAGTATATAATCATACCTTTCCTGGGCAAGCATAGCAACACAGTTCAACCTGATATCATAAAGACAAAAGGCTGTTCTCCTCCTGAAATAATTTAACTAACTCTTTATAATTTAAAGTATATTCAATTCTCCATCTTTCGTCAAAGGCTTTTATTCCAAAATTTGCCTTTCCCGATCAGCGAGATTTTATTTGCTGAAAATTTTTGCAAAAAAATCCATCC
>DVGK01000098.1 GCA_018712785.1 Candidatus Choladousia intestinavium
TTCTTTTTCCCTTTTGGGCGAATCAGAAAGCCCGATAAAATTATATGGATTAATAAACCTTTGCATCTTCTCCCTCCCCTTCGATCAGCGAGACCAGTCTCCAGTCCTCAACAGAAAGCGCTCCCGTGTCAGGATCCTCCTTTAAGTAGTTCCGTATCTGGATCTTCGCGTTTTTATAGTTCTGAAGAGGCAGTGGATACCGACCGGCGCCTGTGGCCCAGGCATATCCCTCCTCTTTCAGAGAGCTTATCGTTTTGCTGTCATCAATATCCAGATACTGTTTCTCATCCCACCAGAGGGCAGGATCTGCCAGCAGCTGCTCATCGTCCAGCCGCATTCGAAAGCGCAGCGCCCGGTCCATACTGGCCCGGAACCATTTTGCCTCGCCCTTTTCGTGGAAAATCCGTATCTCCAGCCCTTTTCTAAACAGCAGTTCCCGATTCAGTTTTTCTCCCTTCGTCTTCTGGAATTCGATCCGGTCTGTGAGCATGGCGAAGATATAGCCCTTCTCTGCCAGGGCTGCGGCCCGGTCAAAATCTGTACAAAATTCCTCAAAAGCGTCTTTTGCGTATTCTTTCGTCTCGATCCGTTCCATCACTGCTCCTCCTTTCCGGCTATGGCATCCACAAGCTTAAAATAGAGGGATTCGCTTCTTTCCTCCGACAGGGAGATCTCCGTGCCTCCGGCCTGGAGCTTCGTAACGCGAAACAGTCCCCGGCCCACTGCCGTAAGTCCTCCCACCGACAGGTAGCCATTATGTAAATCCAGGATCGCCCCGGCCATGATTCTGGCAAATTCTTCTCTGTCTTCTTTCTCCAAACTGTTAAAATCGCAGTCAATTTCCAGGGATGTGCTGCCGTTAAAATAGGTTTTTTCCGTATACAGGGCTCCGTCCACCGCACCTCCGGTAAAACGGTCTATGGCGTTTCTGGTGTATGTTACCCAAAGCCCTCCCCGGAGGGAACTCTCAGAAAAACGAATCCTGCTTCTTTGGCTGTCCTGTCCTTTTTCTTTCGCGCTTCCGAAAATTTTTTCAGCCAGGTTTCCCCTGGAAAATTCAGGTTCCAGACGGCTCATATGAGCCCGGAAGGCGCCTGCCCATGAGGTGCCCGGTATCACCGGTACCCCCTCTATGGCCTCCTGGCCTTCTTCAGAAGTTCCGCCCTTTCTGGTAAGCTGTTTATAATCCGCTTCGTCTACGTCAGTAGAATACTGCCGTATCGAAAGTCCGCCCTGCTGCTTAAGCTCCAGGCGGATCCGGCAGACACTTTCTTCTGCCAGCCGGATCTCTTGCTTCTGATAGATCTCGGCCATCTGGCGATATACCTCTGTTCCAGACATCAGGGCGCTTAGGCATGACGGAAGCTTTTCTGAACTCTCTTTGCACACTCCAAATACCTTCTCAGGCATACTGCCGCTGTACATATCAAAGTCCAGCCACCGTTCCAGCTCTTCGCTTTCCCCCAGATGAAAGATCCAGGATTCCGCTTTAACTCCTTCTGTTTTTCCATAGCCCCGTTTCGTCTTAGCTCCCAAGGTGATTTTCCCCGCAAGCCACGCCGCGGCGATCTCATCGCTTACATACTGCTGTTCTTCCTTCTCCATCGTCTGTTCTATGTATGTGACAAAGGTAACTCCCGGCTCCAGAATCTCAAAGTCAAATTTAGCTCCTTCGATGGCGGTCTTGTATTCGTCCAGGGCCACCATATCTCTTTTTCCGATGACTCGCTTTTCCGGATTCAGGAGATGCGCGTCGTATACCCGTACCGCGCTGTCCGTCAGAAGATTCATTCCTTTCTCAGAGGACTCATCGATGATTTTCTTTGTCAGTTCTTTTCCAAAATACTTTTTCGCCGTATCGCGATGAAAAATCCTTCGGTACACACCGGCCAGTGCCGTCCCGGGTATATAGGGAAGCCCCCGGCTGTCTCTTATAATATCGCTGTCCGTCAGGTTATTTTCCCCGCTCCCCATTGCCAGCGGAGAGGCAAGGGTAAATGTAATTTTGTAATATTTAATAATCCGCTTCATGCCTTTCCTCCCCCCTGCTTCAGATTGTATTTTTCCTGTGCCAGAGCCGCCATAAGATAGCCGCTCCAGAGCTTTGTCATTTCCTCATCGAATTCATCCTCGCTGCTGCCTGTCTTACTATACAGAAGCCTCAGTTCTCTCAGCTCTCTGTCCTCTTCCCCGGCTCCGGTCAGCGCCTCTTCCCTGGGGATATATTGGAGGGAAGCGGCCGAAATCTCCTCCTCCCGGCAGATCCACTGTCCCAGGATTCTTTCTGCTTTCTTTTTTAACTCCTGATTTTTTATGGAGGAGATTCTGTGTCTGAAATCTCTGTACCTGCCCTCTAAATCATCGGGAAATGTATTAATGCTGTCAGCAAGCATCAGCGTCACTCTCCCCAGAGCGGCCGGATTGGCAAATTCAAGTCTGGCTCTTCCTGCTTTTCGCATCAGACGTTCTTCTGCTTCTTTTAAAAGAATCCGTCTGCAAAGCTTTCCTGTACGCTCTGGCTTTTCTTCTGCCTCCTCCTGCGGAGCCCCTTCCAAAATGCGAAATTCCTCCTGTTGATCTGAAAGAGTTTCTTCTTTATAATTAGGAAGAATTTCTGCTCTTCCAAACCCCTCGCCTGTCAGTTCTCCCAGGGTGAAAACTGTGTCCGGAACTTTTAATTCTTCCGCCAGGCAGAACTCAAAGGTGCTTCCTGCTTTGACCACAGGAACGGCGGGACGCTTCAGATTCCACTTAGAGTAATAGCCGGTAAGCACCCCTGTCTCCATTTCTGTATATACCTCTTCTTCCTTTTCCTGAATTCCCAGCTTCTGCCGGATCTGTTCCCGCACACTCCAGCTTTCTGCGGTCCATCCCTTTTCCCCTGCAAGCAGCGTGTCGCTTCGCAGCACAATCAGAATCTTTTTCCCTGCCGGGTACACGGCTTCTTCAGAAGCTGCCTTCTCAATCACAGGAGTTCCGTCCAGCACACAGGTTCCATACTGGGAGCTTTTGGATTTTCCAAAGCGCAGGCTTCCCTGTTCCAGAAGTCCGCCAAGAAGCCGGATAGCCCAGCCCTCTCCCCGGATTTCTCCCGCGAAAATCTGCTGCTCCCGGAGCGCTTCTGAAGTATAAAGAAGATTCCCGTCCGGCGCGTTCTGTCTCTTTGATTTCCTGGTGTGGTGATACACGATCTCCGTCTCCGGTTCCTTTACCCAGAGCTTTCCATCCTCCATGCAGCAAAACTTCCCTTTCAGTTTTTTCGGTTGGTTCCCATTGCCGCAGGCATAAGCCGTATCTATATTCCTTTTAGCGCATTCCTTTTCTTCCGTAGGAATCTCCTTGCTGGCATTCACATACCGCTTCGTCTTCTTCAGGCGCTTTATGTAGGCAGGCGCCGGATAATATACTTTCCTTCCTTTTGAGTCCTCTCCGCTCTCACTGAGATACAGGCCGGTGTAAATCACCTGATTTTTCAGAAAAAGCTTTTCAAACTCTTCTGAATCCCCGCTTCCGCCGGCTGCCAGGTAAGCTCCGGCAAAGTACCCAAGGACACTGCGGCCGCTGATATATTTTTCCGTCTTAAAATCATTGCCGGAGCTTAGGACAAGAGGGGCTTCATTCCTGACAAAATACTTTAATGTATAAATCTCATCTTCCTTTTCGATGGGACTGAAGTCAATTTCTGTCTTCTTCTCCTGCTGGCAAGGAACCAACTGACACCGGACACTTCCCAGGCCTCTGTTTCGGTTCATACCCATATTCCGCATAGCCTTTGCCGCCCGGAGCAGATTCTCCTCCAGATGGTCTTCCGGAAGATCCGGCAAAGACACCTCTGATACGAAGCATAATTCTTCCATATCCAGTGGGGAATAGTGATTCACCGTGCGGATAAAACGGAGGGAATTATTCTGGGCCACGCCGTTTTCCTCGATTTTGGTCTGCGCCTTTATGGTGGTAAACTGCTCCAGGATACTCTGAGGCGTTACGTACTTCCCCATGGCTTTTCCCGTGTGAAGAAGCTCCTTTCTCATTTCTTCATAATTTTCCAGATGCGCGTTTCCCAGAAATACTCCACCGGGAGCATCCTGCCCGCCTTTGCCGAACAATTCTTCTGTCTCTTTCTCTCCAAGTCCAATCAGCTCCGCAGCTTCCCTGAGACAGCCCTTCAGCCGCTTGGCCGGTATATACGGCAGCCCCGACGCGTCATAGCAGATGTCACTGTCAATCACCCCCGCATAGGAGTATCCAGAACCCACACAGAGGTCTGACTTCAGAGTAATGCGCATCTGATACTTTCTTCGGTTCATCCTCTTTCCTCCTTCCGCCCTGTTACGTTTCCGCCTGTTCTGTTCTCTGTTCACGGAGGTCTTCCTTCTGCTTCTCCGGATCAAACCACAGGTCATAAACCAGGGCTATATCGTAAATCAGCTTCTGCTGCATCTCTTCATCCAGGATTCCTCCCAGGGAAAAATCAAGTCCCTTCTCTCTTTGGTGCGCTTTGATCCGCTCCAGCTCAGTTCTGAAATCTGCCGGATTCTTTCTTGCGCTGAATGCCAGAGTCTTAATATTTCCCCTGCCGATCCTGGAGAGCATTTCCGCCATTCTCTCCGCGCTTTCGCAGGAAATATAGTTTCCTTTTATCAGCCCTGTGTTCTCCTCTTTTCCCTGTCTCTCCATGTATTTTGCGAACCAGGGTCTGCTGCTTTCCTCCGTACCCTCTTCTCTGCGGATCTCCTCCAGAGAGACGCCGAAGGCTCCCTGGCAGTAATGAAAATCCATCAGACTCGCGTACCGCATCTCCCCCTTCTTCATAAGCTGCTTTCCTGATTCGCAGCATTCCTCCGCAATCCGGTACGCCTCCGGAAACGGGGCGTGGCTGTGGAAGATGGCAATTCCCGCGCAGGAAGTTCTTGGCTCTCCCTCAGGTGAGCCTTCGGCAAGCTTTTCCAGGTATTCCTTTGCCAACGCATAGGCATCCCTGGCATTGCAGATAAAGGTCACCTCGTCTCCTGCATAAACTACAAATCTACGCCCCTTTTTTTCTTCCGGCTTTTTATCCAACAGACAGTCCACATCATGGATCCGATCCTCAATATAATGTTTCTGGATTTCCGCTGAAAACTTCCTGAGAGCCTTTATGCACTCTTCATAAGTCTTCTTTCCCTCCAGACACCGCTCTACCTGTGCTCCCATATTATTTCCATCTATGTAGACCACGGCCAGGAGGCTTTCTTCTCCTTTTTCTGTAATCATTTCATCCAGAAGTTTGCTTCCCTTAATCTGCCGCTCTTCCGACTGCGTTTTATCGATTTTCTCATACTTTTCATACTTTTTTTTGCTCTCATAGCTGACCTTCTCTTCTCTTTTCCCGATCCTCTGAAGCCTTGCCAGAGGAAGGGAGGTACGGTAATCTGTCTGTACAATCGGAAGAGTATTCACCGGATAAAGGGTACTTTCCGCCTGCTCTCTCTTTCGATGCTCCCGGTATAATTCCTTCTGATCATTCCGGTAATTGTCAAAATGGATCTCATCAATATAGCTTGTCAGCACCTGCAGGGAATAAGTTTTCTCCAGAAGCTTCCGGTAAAATCTGCGGTTTACCTGCCGGTAGCTTTCAATATCCTTATAAAGTACAAAGAAATTCCCGCCGCCATCGTAGATCACCTCTCCTATATATCCTTCTCGAAGGTGTCTCTCAAAATCTTCCGGGGTAAAGTCTTCTTCCCCGTTCTCCTTGTAGGAGAAAATTCCTTTACTTTGGCCCTCCTTGGCCGCCGGATACAGGCAATCCTTAAAGCAATCCCGGATTATATAGGAGGCGCCTGCAATTTCCTTGATTTTGCTGCTCTTATAGATAAACTCCTGCTTCCCCCGGATGTCATACATTGCGAGTATATATTTAGCTCTGTCCAACTTTTCTCCGTCCATGTCTTCCCCTTTCTTCTTTTCTGCTGCATTGGCTGTGATGCAGCAATTTTTACAAGCGTATTCTCCTGCCTTTAAATCTCTGTCAGCTTAGATCTCTGGCCGCCGCTCTGACCTCTGGCGGCACTTTATCGGCCAGCTCCACCCAGGCATCCAGGAAATCCTCTATCTCCTTTTTATAATCATGTGCCTCCTGCTCCTTCCAGTTTTTTTCCTCCCCATGTCTTCCCTTCATATAACAGAAAAAACCTTCCGGATTGTGTTCTTCCCCGGCCGCGTGATTCAGCTGGTTCCTCATATCGCACAACTCCTTATATTTTTTAAGAAGAAGCTGAACTTTCTTTTTATCTGCACCGAATGTCAGAATTTCCTTTTCTCCTTTAAGGCTATAATTAAAAGGAGG
>DVGK01000099.1 GCA_018712785.1 Candidatus Choladousia intestinavium
AAGACAGGAACAGATATCTGCATAAAGACAATTTAGATGAGTGGGATAAAATCGTAGAAATTAGGGAGAAAACATACTGTGCGTATTTTATGATTTTAAGTACATTTAAAATCAAGAAAGAACAGCTTTCAACTGTCCGCCTTACTAAAAAATAAAATGGCTTTGATGTACTGTAGTTGCTATAGTTATATTTCCCGTTGTCTTTTCTAAGCCTGCAAGCTATAATTATTACAATATTACGTGGTAAAGGGGGAAGTCATTTTGGCATTAATTAAATGTTCAGAGTGTGGGAAAGAAATCAGTGATAGGGCTAGAAGTTGTCCTCATTGTGGCTGTCCAGTAGAAGGAACAGAAGAATTGGTGGATAAAATCGTTGTAGAAAAAGAAGCTCCAGAGGAAAAAACGGAAGAGACCAAATCCGGGGAAATCAAACCAAAAGAAAAAAAGAAATTATCCAAAAAAGGTATTATTGCAATTATTGTTGCGATTGTAGTGATTGCAGCTGCAGTCATTGCTTACTATGTGTTAACTACGGATTCAAGAAATTATAATTCTGCAAAGGAGCTGTTTAAAGAAGAAAAATTTCAAGAAGCATTGGAAATGTTCACTGAACTTGGTGATTATGAAGATTCTGCAGAGATGGTAGAAAAATGTGAGTATGAATTATCTGTAGATGGTCAATTTATGAGAAGCCTTTCGAAAGGGCTGATGGCTCGATGGGCCGAATCAGACGCACAGGCAGAACAAGGTTTTATAGGAGAAGATCCAGATCTCTATAGCAAGTACTGTGAAATTGAATTGGAACAGGTTAAAGATTTTGCAAATCAGACGTTTGATAATAGTGAGTTGGAAGCGGACGCAAAGCAATATATTGAATACTTAAATCAGGCTCAAGAAGCAACTAAATTCTATACTGTGGATTATGCGACATTTAGTACACAATGGGCAGACATATACGCAAATAGAACAATATTATTAAAAAAGTTTGTAGATGATTATGGACTGGTTGTAAAAGAAGAATATCAGGATACTTTGGATGATCTCTTGGTGGATGCATCAGCGGCACAGGAGCAAATTGATATAAAAGAATCGATTCAAAAAATGACTGAGCAGTTCAAAATCGAAACAACGGAAGACGAATGGGGGTATAAGACTTATAAGATATCTATGAAAAATACTACAGATCGTACTTTTGAGTATTTTAGTGCAGAGATTAATTTGTATGATAAGAATCAGGTAATTGTAGGAACTGGAAACACAGATCAACTTAGCTCTTGGCAACCAGGCCAAGAGGCATCTGTTAATGCATGGTTTGATGGAGAAATCAATCCCAATGATTATACTATTGAGTATGTTCCACATTATCAGTCTGGTACATATTATTCGTAATTAATGACAGGTGTACTAAAGGTGTACTGTTTTTTCAGATCCTTTGTGCTATCATTATAATTGCCGAAATAAGACAGGGCTTGGAGTGAAAACTTCAGGCTCTTTTTTATGGCCGGACGGGGCTTTATCCTTTCACCTGTCTGTACATAAAAGGGAGTGGAAGCGTATGGATATAGAGAAGATGCGGGCAGCACTGTCGTATCTGAAGAAAAAGAAACCGGAATTGACCGTACAGCAGTACCGCACGATCAAAGGGCAGATTTTGGCTGGCGATGAAGACGGTGCGATTTGTGGTATTGACCGGGTGGTAGAATGGAACCGGAAAGGACGTGGCTGCCATGCCACATAGACCGAATACTCCGTGTAAGCATCCGGGCTGCGGCAGGCTGGTTCCCTACGGAACCATATACTGCGAGGAACACAAACCTCTCCACCAACATGACAGGAAGACCACCAGTGAGAAAGGATACGGGAGCCGTTGGCAGAAAGCACGGGCTGTCTACCTGCAGTCCCATCCCCTTTGTGTGAGGTGCCTTGCCAGAGGACGTTATGTGAAAGCGACGGTTGTGGATCATATCATTCCTCACCGGGGAGATCAGAAATTGTTCTGGGATCGGGACAACTGGCAGGCTCTTTGCAAATCCTGCCACGATTCCAAAACCATGACAGAGGACAGATATGAGGAATTTCGCTACCCGGAGGGGCGGTCAAAATCTCTGTGACCTGTCCCTCAAAAGACCGGCGCCCCCTCAAACGTGAATTTCTGCGAAATTAAAGAGGGGGGATACCTGCCGGGGAGAAGAAAATACGAAAAATTTTTGACAGGAGGCGAGAAAAGATGCGGATTTCCGGCATCTGAGCCGCCTGCCAAACAAAATATCATTTGCCAAAACGTTTGATTTTAGGCTGGGAAACTTATCCGCAAAGGTGGGTTTTCCGGCTTTTTCTTTTGGAACCATTTAGCGAAAGGATGTGAAGCAATGACGGATTTTCAGGCAAAACAGATACGGGAATTACGGCTTAGGGGCGCTGGATATAAATCCATTGCTTCCGCTGTCGGGCTGTCCAGAGATACTGTCCGGAACTATTGTAAAAGCCACGGGCTGGATGGATACGCCTCTGCCCTTGTTTTGAATGTGAAGGAACAGATGGAAAGTGGGACGGCGTGTCTTTGCTGTGGCAAGGAATTGATCCAGCCTTCTACCGGAAGGAAGCGGAAGTTCTGCTCAGACAAATGCAGGCGGGAATGGTGGTCAGCCCATCCGGAAGCTATCAAGCGGAAAGAGACCGCTTTTTATGAAGCAACCTGCGCTTATTGTGGGAAAACATTCCAGTCATATGGAAATAAGAACCGCCGGTACTGCTCCCATGAATGTTATGTGCGGGATCGGTTCTGGCGCAAAGAAGAAGGACGGGAGCCTTTTGTCGGCCCCGCTGATCGTAAGGAGGTACAGGCATGAGTGCGATGGAATGGAAAACCCTGTCCGTGGATGCGCTGCGTCCGGCAGCATACAATCCCCGTAAAAAACTGAAAGCCGGGGATAAGGAGTATGAGAAGATTAAAAACTCTATTTTGGAGTTTGGCTATGTGGAACCAATTATCGTCAACTACGATATGACCGTGATCGGAGGCCACCAGCGTCTGACCGTGCTGAAGGATTTGGGATATACAGAAGTTCAATGTGTCGTGGTTCATATCGAAGATGAGCATAAGGTGAAGGCTCTGAACATTGCCCTGAATAAAATCACGGGTGCTTGGAATGAGGAACTGCTGGCGGACTTGCTGGTGGATCTGCAGAGCGTAGACTTCAATACTGACCTGACGGGCTTTGAGGCTCCGGAGATTGAGCAGCTATTTTCAAAAGTTCATAACAAGGATATCAAGGAAGATGATTTCGATGTGGAGGCAGAATTAAAAAATCCGCCGATTTCACGGAAAGGTGATATCTGGCTCTTAGGCAGACACCGTGTGATCTGTGGAGATTCTACTCTGCCGGAGACATACACAAAACTCATGGAAGGCCGGAGAGCCAATCTGGTTCTTACCGATCCGCCCTACAATGTAAATGTGGAAGAGACGGCTGGCAAGATCCAGAACGACAACATGCCCGATGAGGATTTCTATAAATTCCTGTTCGCCGCTTTTGTAAATATGGAACAGAACATGGAGAATGATGCGTCCATTTATGTGTTTCATGCGGATTCCAAAGGACTGATCTTCCGGCAGGCATTTCACGATGCCGGATTCTATCTGTCTGGCTGCTGTATCTGGAAAAAGAACGCTCTGGTACTGGGACGATCCCCCTATCAGTGGCAGCACGAGCCATGTCTGTTTGGATGGAAAGTCGGCGGAAAACATCAGTGGTATTCTGACCGGAAACAGACCACTATCTGGGAATATGACCGGCCGAAGTCCAGCAAGGAACATCCGACCATGAAGCCAGTAGCGTTGATGGCCTATCCCATTCAGAATTCCTGTATGAGCAACTGCATTGTTCTAGATCCTTTCCTCGGATCTGGCTCCACTTTAATTGCCTGCGAAGAAACCGGGCGTATTTGCTATGGTGTTGAACTGGATGAAAAGTTCTGCGATGTGATTGTGAAAAGATATGTGATGAAAGTGGGATCTGGCGATCAGGTATATGTTCTCCGAGATGGTGAGAAGATCCCCTATTCACAGCTTCCTTAAGCCGAAGAAGAAATTCCTTTGCTTTAATATCTTCTCAAAAATGGAAAATAGGACTTGCTATTTTTGCCTTTTAGAGTGATTAATGTACTACAAAAACGAAGGAGGCAAAATCAATGAGGATTGAAACTAAAACAGACAACCGGAGAAAGATGGTGCAGGATATCGCAGAATTCACAGGAGAAGAACTGCACTATGTGGGGCCGCCCACCTTTTCCTACACAGTGGGCCGCCTTACCATTGACCGGGATGGTGTAATCACAAGCGAGACAGAGGAAGGAGAAGATCTCCTGACACAGTATTTGCAGGAGAAAGGCTATCTGGAAACCCCTGTGGATGAAGTGAAAATTGAGATCCCGGCGGATACCGGAGATGGAAAATTTCTGCAAAACTTACTTGCCATGATCCATGCACGGGCTTACTTGCTCAACCGGATCACAAGGTATGAGACCTTTGCAGTCAGCGATTCCTTGATGGAAAAGCTGGAGCAGCTTTCAGGGGAGAACACCTATGAAACTTTCCGGACACTTCTGACAGCGGACAGCGAGGGCTTAAAGGGACTTATGGTGGAAGATGGAAAAGTAACCTTTGCCTTTCCCCTTTCGCCTGACAGTGCGAAGAATAAAGCATATTCCGAATTGGCGGCAAAGATCGTCACAAAAGCGAAGGAATCCAAGAGAGTCAGTGCCACTCCGGTGGTGGAAGAGAATGAAAAATATTATCTTCGCATCTGGCTGGTGCAGCTTAGCATGGCCGGTGCGGCAAATAAGGAGTCGAGGAAGGCTCTGCTGGATGGTCTGAAAGGCCATACGGCTTTCCGGACTAAAGAAGAAGCAGAGAAGTTCAGTATTGCCCAGAAGGAAAAACGTGCGGCTGTGAAAGCCGCCCAGATGGCTGAACAGGAAAGCGGGGCCGTTTGATATGGAAGAAGATATCATCGATCAGCTGTATTTTGGAAAGGTTGTCCCGTGGGAAAAGCAGGTGGAGAAATCACCGGAGATTAAACAGTACGGCGATCAGGTGTGTGAAGATATTGAGTATCTGCGGAAGCTACTGGATGAGAATGGCAGAAAAGTTCTGGAGCGTCTCTTGGATAATGGTTCTGAGATAGAGCGCTTTCAGATAAAAGAGAGTTTCAAAGATGGATTTCGCCTTGGAATGCAGCTTACAGCAGCCGGATTGCATAACCAAAAGCAACTATAAAACACACAAATTTCTTCGCTGAAGATTGTGCAATATATGCCTCAGAATTGACTTGCTATTATCGGCCTTCAGAGCGAATATGTGTACTACCAAAAGGGAAAACACACAAAACGAAATGGAGGATTTTATAATGAATGAGAAAGTTGCAAGACAGATTGAGGAAATGAAGAAACAGACCATCGGAGTTGAGGTGGAAATGAACAACATTACCAGAGAGAAAGCTGCAAGAGTGGCAGCCAGATACTTTGGAACCCATCGTTATGAGAACACTGCAGGCCGCAATGGATACAGCACATGGTCAGCTTGGGATGTACAGGGCCGGGAATGGAAATTTCAGAAGGACGTCAGCATTGCAGGACCGGATAGCGAAAAATGCGAAATGGTTACTCCGATTTTGACCTACTCGGATATAGAAACTTTACAGGAACTGATCCGGCAGCTGCGCCACGCAGGAGCAAAGAGCGATGCCACCAGAGGATGCGGTGTTCACATCCATATCGGAGCCAAAGGCCATACACCGCAGACGCTCCGCAACCTGGCAAACATCATGGCCAGCCACGAAAGCCTGATTGCAGATGCTTTGAATCTTGATCATGGCAGGATGAGACGCTACTGCCGGACAGTTGATCCCCGGTTTCTGGAACAGGTCAACCGCAGAAAGCCAACTACGATGACACAGCTTGCCGATATTTGGTACAGTAGCCACGATGCAAACTGCGGCAGGAGTCACCACTACAATGACAGCCGTTACCATATGCTGAACTACCATGCAACATTTACAAAAGGGACGGTCGAATTTCGGCTTTTCCAGTTCGATGAGCCCACAGGAGAGCGCAGGGGCGGGCTTCACGCAGGACAGCTTAAGAGTTATATTCAGCTTTGCCTTGCACTGAGCCAGATGGCAAAAACGGTAAAAACAGCCAGCCCGAAGCCACAGCAGAATGAGAATCCAAAATACGCCATGCGCACCTGGCTCCTCCGGCTCGGTTTTATCGGGGATGAATTCAAAACCGCTAGGGAGATCCTGACGAAGAGACTGGCAGGAGATACAGCCTTTAGACACGGACGGGAAGTAGCTTGAAGGAATTAGCCTCCTGCCACCTTATGAACCGCTTCGGCGGTCTTAAGGTGGTAGAAGGGTAATCCCTTCGGAAAGGATGGATACCAAAATGAAAAAAAGATACTACATTGCTTATGGCAGCAACTTAAACATCCGGCAGATGCGGATGCGCTGCCCTTCTGCACGGATCATCGGGACTTCTGAGATCCCGGATTATGAATTGCTTTTTAAGGGAAGCAAGACCGGCTCTTATCTGACGATTGAGTCGAAAGAAGGCAGCCGGGTTCCGGTTGCAGCGTGGGAAGTAAGCGCTGAGGACGAATTGGCACTGGATCGCTATGAAGGCTTTCCCACATTTTATTACAAAAAAGAGCTGATGCTTCCGATCAAGGGAATCCGAAGCGGGAAAATCCGAATGCGGAATACCTTCGTGTACATCATGCACGAGGACAGACCCTTTGGGGTACCGAGCAATTTTTATATACAAACGTGTCTAAGCGGATATAAAAGTTTTCGGTTCGATCCTCAATTTCTGAAAGACGCCTATATGAGAAGCCGGGAGGTGGAAGGATGATCGGATCAAAAAGATGGACAAAGCACAGTTGGCGCAGAGGCCGGGGGCCTTATAGCCTGCGTGGAGAATTAAAATTCTCGATCAAGAAAAATAAGAGATATTTTAACCGGCAGATGCGCCGTTACACGAAAGACCTTCCGAATGGGAAAGCCTATCGGAAACTGGCTGGAGAAAAAGTATGGGATTATGTCGTGTAACAGGAGGAGAAGGGGTCATGAAAGAAACAAACGTTACTCAGATTAAAATTTGCCCACGATGCGGAAAGGTCTACCACGAGCCTCCTGCTCTTTCCAGAATAGATAATCAAACACTGATCTGCCCAGACTGTGGGACCAGAGAGGCGTTGGAGAGCATTGATGTGGATCGTCAGGAACAGGAAGAGATTCTAGCGATTATTCATCGGCAAAGGAGAGAAATTAACGATTGAATTTTGCTAAATATATTAAATTGAATGGGAGCCGCAAGGCTCCTATTTTTGTGCCGTGAATTGGAGGTGGGAGCGATGGCGCAGAGAGGCAGGAAGCCGAAGCCGACAGCACTAAAGATGCTGGAGGGGAATCCGGGCGGACGGCCGTTAAATACAAAAGAACCAAGGCCAGAGAAGAAGGCTCCACGCTGCCCTTCCTGGCTGGAAGATGAGGCGAAAAAAGAGTGGAAGCGTATGGCGAAAGTGCTGGAGAACATGGGGCTTCTGACAGAAATGGATATGGCGGCTTTTGCCGGGTACTGTCAGGCATATGCCCGTTGGAAGGAAGCAGAGGAATTCCTGACGCAGCACGGCTCTATGGTGCGGACGCCAAATGGTTATTTGCAGCAGGTGCCGCAGGTATCCATCGCCCAGACTAATATGAAGATTATGCTGAAATTTTGTGAGCAGTTCGGTCTGACGCCATCGGCCAGGACCAGGATTGTTGGCGGAGAGAACAGCGATGAGGAAGATGAAATGGAGAAACTGTTGGAAGGAGGCGGATGTTGATGGATTTTCAATACACACCTTCTCCCTTCATGCTCTCTACTTCCCATTATGATGCGAAGCGGGCGGATCATGCGGTTGCCTTTATCCAGAACCTGAAACATACAAAAGGGAAATGGGATGGGAAACCATTTCTTCTGCTCCCGTGGCAGGAGCAGATTGTCCGGGATCTTTTTGGAATCGTAAAAGCCGATGGAAAGCGTCAATTTCGGAGTGCTTATATAGAGATACCAAAGAAGAACGGGAAGTCAGAACTGGCAGCGGCCATCGCACTGTATCTTCTCTATGGGGATGGAGAGGCAAGTGCAGAGGTATATGGCTGCGCCAATGACCGGAGTCAGGCGTCCATCGTTTTTGATGTGGCGAAGCGGATGGTGGAAAAATGTCCGGCGCTTTTAAAGCGGTCGAAGATTGCAGCGGCCACGAAGCGGATCGTCAATTACCGGAACGCCGGGTTCTATCAGGTGCTGTCCGCTGAAACAGGAACAAAACATGGCCTGAATATTTCCGGACTGGTTTTTGATGAGATCCATGCCCAGCCGAACCGGAAACTTTATGACGTTATGACCAAAGGCTCCGGTGACGCCCGTGAGCAGCCGCTGTTTTTTATCATTACCACGGCCGGGACGGATAAGGAAAGTATCTGTTATGAACTGCATACCAAGGCGCTGGATATCATGAACGGTCGGAAAGCAGACCACTCCTTTTATCCAGTGATCTATGGGCTGAGTGACGAGGATGACTGGAACGATGAGAAGAACTGGTATAAGGCGAACCCATCTCTGGGATACACCATCAGCATCGACCGTGTCCGGGACGCTTACCGGGAGGCTCTGGATAACCCAGCAGAGGAAAATGTATTTAAGCAGCTTCGCCTGAATATTTGGACAAACTCAGCGGTGGTGTGGATACCGGAGCATATCTACGACCGGGGTAATCAGAAGATTGATTACGCTTCACTCTTGGGACGGGACTGCTTTGCGGGGCTTGACCTTTCTTCCACCTCAGATATTACAGCGTTGGTGCTGGTCTTTCCTCCGAGGACGGAAGAGGAGAAATATATTGTCCTGCCTTTCTTCTGGTTGCCGGAGGAAACATTGGAACTGCGCTGCCGCCGGGATCATGTCCTCTATGATGTGTGGGAGCGGCAGGGGTACATCCTCACCACGGAAGGGAACGTGATCCATTACGGATTTATTGAACGGTTCATCGAGCAGCTGGGGGAGAAGTATCACATCATTGAAATTGCTTATGACCGATGGAATGCTACACAGATGGTGCAGAACTTAGAAGATATGGGATTTACCATGGTTCCCTTTGGACAGGGATTTAAAGATATGTCCCCACCATCAAAAGAACTGTACAAGCTGCTGATGGAAGGGAATATTATCCACGGCGGTAATCCGGTTCTCAAATGGATGGCCCAGAATGTGGTGATGCGGCAGGATCCGGCGGGCAATATTAAGCCGGATAAAGAAAAATCTGTGGAAAAAATCGATGGGATAGTGGCATTAATTATGGGACTGGATCGCTGTATTCGTAGTTCACCGCCAAGCAGTGTTTATGATACAAGAGGCATTCTCTTTATTTAGAAAGGGGTATGAGTGTTATGGGAATCTTATCAAGTTTATTCCGGTCAAGGGATAAGCCGTCTGACCGGACATCCGGCAGCAGTTATAGTTTCTTTATGGGAGGAAGTACATCCGGAAAGCGGGTGAATGAGCGGACGGCCATGCAGATGACGGCGGTGTATTCCTGTGTAAGGATCCTGTCGGAGGCGGTGGCCAGTCTGCCCCTGCAATTTTACCGGTATACGGATGATGGCGGGAAAGAGAAGGCGGTAAATCATCCCCTCTATTTCCTGCTTCATGACGAGCCGAACCCGGAGATGACGTCTTTCATATTCCGGGAGACACTGATGACGCATCTGCTTTTATGGGGCAATGCCTATGCCCAGATTATCCGGAACGGGAGGGGCGAGGTAATCGCCTTATATCCTTTAATGGCAGACCGGATGTATGTGGATCGGGACGATAAAGGGCAGCTGTATTATGAGTACACGTTGAGTTCTGATGACGCACCGACCATGAAAGGTTCTGTTGTGCGGCTTTCTCCTTATGAGGTGCTGCATATTCCGGGGCTGGGTTTTGACGGATTGGTGGGATATTCGCCGATCGCTATGGCAAAGAATGCGATCGGCATGGCCATGGCCTGTGAAGAATATGGGGCGAAATTTTTTGCCAATGGTGCTGCACCATCCGGGGTGTTGGAACATCCTGGAACCATTAAGGATCCCAGCCGGGTGCGGGAAAGCTGGCAGAGGACATTTGGGGGCTCCGGTAACGCCAATAAGGTGGCGGTATTGGAAGAAGGAATGAAATATACTCCGATCTCCATTTCGCCGGAGCAGGCACAGTTTTTGGAAACAAGAAAGTTTCAGCTGGATGAAATTGCCCGGATCTTCCGGGTGCCGCCCCACATGATTGGGGATCTGGAAAAATCCTCATTTAATAATATCGAGCAGCAGTCTATGGAATTTGTGAAATATACACTGGATCCCTGGGTGTCCCGATGGGAACAGTCCATGGTGCGGTCTTTACTTTCCAGGGAAGAAAAAAAGCAGTATTTTATCAAGTTCAACGTGGACGGCCTGCTGCGTGGGGATTATCAGAGCCGGATGAACGGATATGCCACGGCAAGACAGAATGGATGGATGAGTGCCAATGACATCCGGGAATTGGAAAATCTGGACCGGATTCCGGCGGAGCAAGGAGGAGATTTGTATTTAATTAATGGAAATATGACAAAGTTGGAGGACGCTGGTCTGTTTGCAGCGGCTCCGGCAGGAAAGGAGGATCCGTCCAATGAAAAAGTTTTGGAAGTGGAAGAATCAGGCGGGAACACAGGAACGGACGCTGTTTCTGAACGGAACCATTGCGGAAGAGAGCTGGTATGACGATGAAGTCACACCGGCTCTTTTTAAAGAGGAGTTGATGGCAGGAAATGGAGATATTACGGTCTGGATCAACAGCCCCGGTGGTGACTGTGTGGCCGCAGCGCAGATCTATAACATGCTGATGGATTATCCCGGAAATGTGACCGTTAAAATCGATGGGATCGCGGCCAGTGCCGCTTCGGTGATTGCCATGGCAGGCACAAAAGTGCTGATCTCCCCGGTAGGCATGCTGATGATCCATAATCCGGCAACCCTTGCATGGGGAGATTCCGGGGAAATGCAAAAAGCCATTGAGATGCTGGGAAGTGTGAAGGATTCCATTATCAACGCTTATGAAATCAAGACCGGCCTGTCCCGTACAAAGTTATCCCACATGATGGATGCGGAGACATGGATGGACGCCGGAAAAGCGGTGGAACTTGGTTTTGCCGATGGGATTCTTGCCAGGGCAGAACTGACGGAGGATGTGGAACCGATCACAATGTCCATGCTGTATTCCAAAGCTGCCGTAGTCAATTCCCTGATGGATAAGATTGCGGCGAAATGCATGACAAAACAGAAAACCGAACCTGCAGGCCGCAGCGTAGACAGTCTCTACGAGCGGCTTAATTTATTGAAAAATTAGGAGGACATGACGATGACGATTTTAGAATTGAGAGAAAAGAGGGCGAAGGCATGGGAGGCAGCGAAGGCTTTCCTGGATTCCCACAGGAATGAAAAAGGTGTGCTGTCTGCTGAGGATGACGCTGCCTACACCCGTATGGAACAGGAGATCACAGATCTGGGGAAAGAAATCGCCAGGCTGGAGCGGCAGGAAGCCTTTGAACGGGAACTGTCCCAGCCGGTGAATCAGCCCCTGACCGGACGTCCGGCATCCGGCGGCGCGGGAAAGGAAAAGACCGGGCGTGCTTCGGAGGAATACAAGGCCAATTTCTGGAATGCCATGCGCTCTAAGGTGCCGCTTCCCAGTGTGGTCAATGCTTTGGAGGAAGGGACGGATTCCGAGGGTGGTTATCTGGTGCCGGATGAGTATGAGCGTACCCTGGTGGAAGCCCTGGAAGAGGAAAACGTGTTCCGCCAGATGGCTAAAGTGATCCGCACTTCCAGCGGGGATCGGAAGATCCCGGTAGTGGCAACGAAGGGAACAGCGTCCTGGATCGATGAGGAAGGGGCGTATACGGAGAGCGATGATTCCTTTGGGCAGGTATCTATCGGTGCCTACAAAGTGGGTACCATGATCAAGGTATCTGAGGAACTTCTCAATGACAGCGTCTTTGACCTGGAATCTTATATCGCGAAGGAATTTGCCCGCCGGATCGGGGCGAAAGAGGAAGAAGCGTTTTTTACCGGAGACGGTTCCGGGAAGCCTTTGGGTGTCCTTGCGGCTACCGGTGGTGCAGAGACCGGGGTGACCGCCGCATCTTCCACGGCGGTGACAGCAGATGAACTGATGGATCTGTTCTATTCCCTGAAATCTCCGTACCGGAAGAAGGCAGTGTGGGTGCTGAACGATTCTACGATCAAGGCCGTTCGGAAACTGAAGGATTCTACCGGACAGTATCTGTGGCAGCCTTCCCTTGTGGCCGGTACGCCGGATACCCTCCTTGGCAGGCCGGTGAAGACCTCTGCCTATATGCCGGTAATCGCGGCGGGGGCGAAGACCATTGCCTTCGGTGATTTCAGCTATTACTGGATCGCAGACCGGCAGGGGCGTTCCTTTAAGCGGCTGAATGAACTGTATGCCGCCAACGGCCAGGTGGGATTCCTTGGTTCTCAGAGGGTGGACGGCAAGCTGGTGCTTTCCGAGGCAGTGAAGGTACTGGCGCAGAAGGCCAGCGCCTGATGGATTGATGTGAGAAAAAGGCGGTGCCTTTAGTTACAGAGGCACTGCCGATAGTGAAGGAGGGCAATGGGATGCTGGTGACACTGGAAGAAATGAAGAATTACCTCCGGGTGGATGATGATGAAGACGATGGGCTGATCATCACGCTTTTGGCGTCAGCGGAGCGGATGTGCATGGATATCCTGCGCATAGACGAGGAAAGCGGTCTGCAGGAAGTGGAAAATGGAAAATCGGCAGTGATGTATACCGTGGCTTATCTGTATGAACACCGGGAGGAAGCTGACCACCATGCCCTGACCCTGACGCTGCGCTCCCTGCTCTTTGGAGGCCGGAAGGAGGCGTTCTGATGGAGATTTCCCTTCTGAATGTAAAAGTGACCTTCCAGAAAAACTCCGTAGTTGCGGACGATATCGGAAACCGCAGGAATGTCTGGGAGGATTATTATACCTGCCACGCCACAGTCAGTGGTGAGGGCGGGAATGAAAAGGCCGCCGCCGGATTGACGGTTGTGGATTCTGACATTGCGTTTACCATCCGCTTTTGCAAACGGGCGGCGGAGGTGACGGCGGACGGTTTCCGTATTCTGTTTGGCGGGGAGATCTACAACATCGTGGCCGTGGATCACATGAACTATAGAAAGAAAGCGCTGAAGTTCCGGTGTGAGAAAGCGAGGCGGTAAACATGGGACAAAATGTACAGATCGTGGAGCTGGCAGACGCTATTATGGAGACTTTGGAGGAATATGCGGATCTGGCTGCAGATAATGTGAAACAGGCAGTAAAAGACGCCGGGGAGACAGTAAAGAAAGAGATTCGTGCCAATGCCCCGAAGGATACCGGGGATTATGCGAAAAGCTGGGCGGTGAAGAAATCGAAAGAGACTTCCAACAGTATAACGATGACGGTGTATTCCCGGAATCGTTACTACCTGGCCCATTTGCTGGAATTTGGTCATGCCAAACGAAATGGAGGCCGGGTGGCTGGAAAGAGTCATATTGCTCCGGCAGAAGAAAAGGGAATCCAACAGTTGGAAGAAGAGATTGAAAGGAGTCTTAGGAATGGATAGGTTGCTATCAATTTTAAACAATATAGGGGTTCCTTATGCTTATGACCATTTTGCAGAAGGGGAAGCACCGGATCCGCCTTTCCTTTGTTATCTGCTTCCGGGGAGCGATAACTTTTCCGCAGACGGGAAGGTGTACCGAAAGTTTACGGAAGTTCGGCTGGAACTGTATACGGATCTTAAAGACCTTGAAGCGGAGCAGAACGTGGAAGATGTTCTGGACGCAGCGGGGATTTTTTATAACAAGTCGGAAACCTGGATTGACAGCGAGAAGCTGTATGAAGTTCTGTATGCTTTTGAAATGCCGACAGACGGAGATAGTACTGGGAAAACCGGGAATGAAATGAAGGAGGCTGAAAATGTCTACGAAGAAAAATAAAGTCAAATTTAATATCTGCAACGTGCATTACGCACTGATTACGGTGGACGATGACGGAGAGGCGACCTTCGGGACACCTGTGGCTATGCCGGGTGCGGTATCCCTGTCTCTGGAGCCAAACGGCGAGCCGTCCAATTTTTATGCGGATGGGTACGCCTATTATACGATCTCCAATAACATGGGCTATGAAGGGGATCTGGAACTGGCCATGGTGCCGGAGAGTTTCCGGACAGATGTGCTGAAAGAATCCCTGGATGACAACAGTGTGCTGGTGGAGAGCGCCAACGTGGAGACGGCAAACTTCGCCCTGCTCTTTGAGTTTGACGGGGATGTGAAGAAGATCCGCCATGTGCTGTATAACTGTTCGGCAGCCAGGCCAAACATTGAGTCCACAACCAATGAGGAGGAGATAGAGGTACAGACGGAAACACTGGCCATTACGGCGGCACCCTTGGCCAATGGGTATGTGAAGGCCCGTACCGGGGACAGCACCACGGATACGGTTTATACG
>DVGK01000100.1 GCA_018712785.1 Candidatus Choladousia intestinavium
TAGATAATAAAAAACGGATTACTCTAAGAGGGGCAACCCATCAATTTTATAATGTAAAAGTATATGGAAACGGCTGCATTATTCTGGAGCCTCGGGAACTAACCGTACCGGAGGGAATTTCAGCCAAAACATTGGCAGATATGGACCGGGCTGTAAGCAACCTAAAAAAAGGCGATGTTTCTCCTTCTATTGACTTGTCAGATTTTTAAAAGGAATAAGAAAAGAGATGAATTTCAAGATACGAATGGGGATTCCTGAAATGCAGGAACTATGGCTGGTTTTGCAAGAGAAATACCGCTCCGGTAAAATCAAAAAGAAAGAAGAGCAGTTGTATAAAAAATGGGGGAAATCCTTAAAACTATTAGCGGCTGATCCGATGTATCCAAGCCTTCAAACTCATGAAATAGAGGTGTTATCCAGACGTTACGGAATGAAAGTGTGGCAGTCTTATTTAGAGAATAAAACTAGCGGTGCAATGAGAATGTTCTGGGTGTATGGTCCGGGTCAGAAAGATATTACGATTATCGGGCTGGAGCCGCATCCCGAAGATAAAAAGAATGGTGCATATGATAGGATTGCTCTTTCCGGTCTGCAGGATAAAGATAAATGACAACTACCCTGGCCTCTTCATGAGTCAGGGTAGTTGTTTGTGATCTTATGCCGGATCTTTTTCACAATGCGTCAGAAGCAGATATCAAATTAAAAGCTTGCAGGGTTATATCTACACCAGCGACTGAATGCAGTTCTTCAGAAGGACGACTGCACTGTATTTTCCTGCAGGCAAAACCGTAATTTGGGCAAAAGAAAAAGCCGGAAGCATATTCCGACTCTTTCTGTCCTGATCTGTTAAATAAATTTCTGTCTTTTCACTCTCTGCACCAGCTCCCGGTTGTCCTTGGTGTGTACAAACATGTTCAAAATATTTTCCACCGCTTCCTCAGACTTCATGCCGTTCAGCGCCCGGCGCATAATATAGACTGCTTCCTGCTCGTCCTTATCCAGAAGAAGATCCTCTCTCCGAGTACCGGATTTAGGAATATCTATGGCCGGAAAAACTCTCTTCTCAGAAAGCTTCCGATCCAATACCAGCTCCATATTTCCGGTTCCCTTGAACTCCTCATACACTACATCGTCCATCTTGCTTCCCGTATCTACCAGTGCTGTAGCCAGGATGGTAAGGCTGCCCCCTTCTCTCATCTTGCGGGCAGCACCGAAAAAGCGTTTCGGCATATACAGGGCCGTGGGATCCAAACCTCCGGAAAGGGTACGTCCGCTGGGGGGCACTGTCAGGTTGTAGGCCCGGGCAAGACGCGTAATACTGTCCAGAAGAATGGTTACGTTTTCTTTGTGCTCTACCAGGCGCTTTGCACGCTCGATCACCATCTCCGACACCCTTTTATGGTGTTCCGGAAGCTCGTCAAAGGTAGAGTAGATAACCTCTACGTTCTCTCCGCAGATGGCTTCCTTAATGTCCGTTACTTCCTCCGGCCGCTCATCGATCAGCAGGATCAGCAGACGCATCTTGGGATCATTCTGCAGAATGGATCTGGCCACATCTTTCAGCAGAGTGGTTTTTCCGGCTTTTGGCGGAGAGACGATCATTCCTCTCTGCCCTTTCCCAATGGGTGAAAAAAGATCCACGATCCGCATGGCAATGGCTCTGGAGCCTCTCTCCATCCGCATTCTTTCATCCGGAAAAACAGGCGTCATGTCCTCAAAATTGTATCGCCGCATGGCTTCTGAGGGATAGCGCCCGTTAATGGTCTTCAAAAACAGAAGAGCGCTGAATTTCTCCTGCTGGGATTTGATCCGGGTATTTCCGGAAATAATATCCCCTGTCTTTAAATTAAATTTTCGAATCTGGGAAGGGGAGACGTAGACATCGTTCTCTCCCGGAAGATAATTGTCACTTCGGATAAATCCATACCCATCCGGCATCACTTCCAGAATCCCGCTGGCCACAATACCGCTGTCCAGCTGGGAAAGCTCTGTAGGCGGCTTCTCCTGACGTCCCTCCCCGAAGCCTTCCAGCTTCTCAGGGGGCTGGGAGTTCTCATGCGCCTCTGCGCTTCTGTGATTCTCTCTGCGCTCCTGGCCGTTTCCTTCTGCTCGTTCACTTCCGTGATAGCCTTCCTTCTGCTCGCTTACAGAAGAACTTTCTCTTCTGCTGCTGTAGCCGTTTCCCTGCTCCCTGTGTTGGGAAATATGAATATTTTCTTTTTTCTGCCTGTTTTGCGTATAAGTCTTTCTCTCCGACAAGTGAGAGCCGCCGGCTTCCTTCTCCTGACGCTCCGCTTTCTGCTGGGAATTTTCCTCGTCATCCTGCCGGATGGATTCTTTTATCGGATGCTCCTGCTGGATATCTTCCTTTTTTTCCTTCTGCCCTTCCGAAGAGGGCTCTTTTCCTTCCTGTGCCTGGCTCTCAGCCTTCTCTTTTTCATCCAGCGCCAGCATCGCCTCAATCAGCTGACTTTTTTTCAGCGCAGATATACCTTTCATTCCCCTTGCCTTAGCCAATTCTTTCAATGCAACCAGGGAAAGAGACTCATATTTTTCTCTCATATACACCTCGTTTTTCTGTTTTATCCTTTATTATCAATGGAATCAAATATGTTTTGCTTTTGGGATGTTTGTCTGAAACGACAGAAACGCTACAAAACTTATCATCTGTTATTTAATTAATATAACATAACGTTCTGAAAAAGGAAAGCATTTTTTGATGGAAGGCGGCAGGCTATCCTCTCCAGCCCGCCGCAATGCCTCCAGCCGTGCCGGACGCGCCGCAGAGAAACAGGGCGGACAGAATCTGTACCCAATCTCCCCTGAGGCTTCTGTCACCCATCCCGGAAATCAAAACAAGTATCAGAAAATAGAGAACTCCCACGCCCAGTCCCCAAAACAGACGCCTTTTTCCAGCCTTTCCAGCCCCATACCATCCTCCCGCAAGGCAGGCAATTCCATATATACACAGAATCCCAATCCCGATCTGTCCTGCATCCAGCTGAAACTGCAGACTCAGAAAGGCAAACAGGAGAAGCAGCAGCGCTGTAATCACGTATGTAAGAAGCACTGCCTTTCCAAGAATTGAAGCTGCTTTTCTTTTTTCTACCCATCTGTCCATACCAAATACCCCCATTTGCTTTCTCTGTCAGGCAGAACCTGCTCTGTCATGAAATATTATATGTAGGAAGACAGCTCATATATACCTGGAGCAAGTAAAAAGAAGCAAAAAACACCTCCGTGAGATTTTCCGGAATCTGATTTCTCCGGTTCTCACAGAGGTGTTTTCACCACAGAGAAGAAGCTCTTCCCTATATTTTAATCCTGTATCAGCCTGGTGGCCCACACTGCGTTTCCGCTGATGCCACTGACAATAATCCCCTGGGATCTGCCTGCCGCGTGGATGACCTGCCCGTTTCCTATGTACATACTTACATGGTACACATATCCGTTCTTCGCGTAAAAGATCAGATCTCCCGGTTCTGCCGAGCTTATGGGGATCTGCATGCCGGTGACAGACTGGGCGTCCGCCACTCTCGGAAGTGAATAGCCAAAGGTTGCGTACAGCGTCTGAACAAACCCTGAACAGTCGGCTCCATTGGTAAGGCTTGTGCCGCCCCACACATAAGGATTTCCCACAAACTGAAGCGCGTAATTTACCAGGGCTTCCCTTGTCTTGGCTGCCTGTGAAGCTTCCTTCACAGAGGTTACCGTGTAGTAGCATGCCTTATTATTTTCCGGCTCCACCTGAGTCACAGCCTGCGCCAGATTATTTTCTCCTGCTTCTGAGACAACTGCGGAAGCCGCGCTTCCCGTCTGCAGGGAGGCTGCCTGTACAAATCCTCTGGAATCACCGGATTCTACATACACCCAGTCCGAACCGGAATCCGCCAGAATATAACAGAGCCCGCCTTCCTCCAAAGTACCGATCACTCTTGATGAGGCTTTCTTCTGCTCATAGATCTGGAGATCTCTGGCGGCTATGGCATAGACCTTATCCGCCATAACGTCCTGTACTGTAGTATGGGTGTAAGCAAAAGCTTCATTCTCAGTCCTGGCCACAGTCAGCCGGGCAGCGGGAAGTTCTTCCTCACCTTTAACCTTTACGATGCGATCCGCCACTTCCCCTGATGCCAGGTTTTCTGCCTCCACAAATCCTCTGACATTTCCTGACTCTATGTATACCCAGTCGCTCTCCTCGTCTGCCAGGATATAGCAGATTCCGTAATACTCCAGCTTTCCTACTTCCCGGGAATCCTGAGACTTTTCTTCGTATACACTGCAGCCTTCCGGATTCGATACCACTGCGTAATCTTTTTCTACCTGAGTAAACCGATATTCCAGGGAGATATCCGGCGGCGTCACAATATTCTGATGAGCAATCAGCTCCTCATTGGAGCCGTACTCCGAGGTTTCAGACTCCATCTCTGACTCTTCCTCAGGATCTGTCTCTGATTCTGTTTCGCTTTCAGATTCTGTTCCGCTTTCAGACTCCGTACTGCTCTCAGACTCTGTGCCGCTTTCAGAAGCCTGTGCCGTTTCTGTCTGGCTTTCCGTCCCGCCGGCTGTCTCAGACTCTGTTTGCCCCCCAGCCGTCTCCGTCTGGCTTCCTGTTTCCGGCACAGTCTCCCCCGGCGTCGTCTCCGGGCTTTCTGTAGCCGGCGCTTCTGTAGCGGGTGCTTCTGTAGCAGGTGCGCTGGTTTCCGGCGCGCTTGTCTCAGGCGAATCCGTTGCCGGTGCGCTTGTCTGAGGCGGATCCGTTGCCGGCGCGCTTGTCTGAGGCGGATCCGTTTGAGGTGGATTCGTCTCCGGCGGATTTGTTTGAGGCGGACTCGTCTGCGGCGGGTCCGTCTGGGGCGGGTCCGTTTGCGGCGGACTCGTCTGTGCCGTTGTAGCCGGCGTCTCAGAGCCTCCGTCTGATGACGCTTCCAGGCTCGTCTGCGTACTTTCTGTTTTCGTCACTTCTGATGGAATTGTTTCAGAAGCTCCCACTGGGACAGCCGCCGCAAGTGTACAGCATAGAACGGCTGTCAGCAATCGCCTTTTTCGCATTTATTCTATCACCTCGGATTTTCGTTTCTCCTATGGATAAATATGGACAAAGTATCTATTTTCTA
>DVGK01000101.1 GCA_018712785.1 Candidatus Choladousia intestinavium
TGAGCTTCGGAATGCAAAGCTCATCCCCGATCTGAAGACTGTATACATCCACAAAGGGGTTCGCGTAAATAAGCGCGGATACACTGACCTGGTATTGCTTTCCGATCCTGTAGAGGTTCTCTCCCTTCTGCACGATATGGATAAACCCCATGCACGGTTCCTGCTGCATATGACTCTCCTCTTCTTTCTCTTCTCTTTATCATATGCGCGCAAGGCCGCAAAGTTTATTCTTTCCCGCTGAAGCAGTACGTACAGAGCCGGCAGGGGGAGATACCGATGGATGCTTCCAAATCATCCAGCCGGTGATATCTCAGGGTCGTAAAATTCTGTTCCTTCCGGATCGCCTCCAGCATCTCCTCATATCTTTTGCTGCAGGGATTGGCATATTCATCCAGAACTTCCTGGGACACCTCTCCTTCCCGCTCCCGGATCACTCTCCTTGTAATCAAATCCATCTCTGATTTGGATCTGGAGAAGTTCAGATACTTGCAGCCATACAGGAGAGGCGGACACGCAGGACGCACATGCACTTCCTTGGCGCCGCTCTGATACAGAAATTCCGTAGTCTCCCGAAGCTGTGTTCCCCTTACAATGGAATCATCGATCAGCAGCAGCTTTTTGTTCTGAATCAAAGCCTTCACAGGGATCAGCTTCATCCTGGCAATGAGATTCCTCTGGCTCTGTCTGGTAGGCATAAAGGATCTGGGCCAGGTAGGCGTATACTTGATGAACGGCCTGGCATATGCGATCTTTGATTCATTAGCGTACCCGATGGCGTGGGCCGTACCGGAATCCGGAACCCCTGCCACCAAATCCGGCGACACATTTCCCCGGTCTCTCTTAGCCAGCATACTTCCGCATTTATACCGCATCTCCTCCACGTTCACGCCCTCATAGGAGGAAGTGGGATACCCGTAATAGACCCACAGGAAAGAGCAGATACGCATATCTTTTCCAGGTTCCGCCAGCATCTTTACCCCTTCCGGCGTAATAAAATCAATCTCTCCCGGTCCCAGCTCCCGGTAGTCTGTGTAACCCAGATTTATATAGGCAAAACTTTCAAAGGAGACACAGAAGGCCCCTTCCTTCTGCCCGATTACCAACGGGGTTCTTCCCATCCGGTCTCTGGCCGCATACAGCCCCTCCTTTGTCATTAACAGAAGCGTCATAGAACCGTCGATCGTCTCCTGAACGAACCTGATTCCCTCCGCAATGCTTTCCTTTTTGCAGATCAGAGCCGCTACAAGCTCTGTGGCATTAATCTGTCCGCCGCTCATCTCCTGAAAATGTGTGTTTCCGTTTTCATACACGTATTTCAGCAGCTCCGCCATGTTGTTAATCTTTCCAACCGTCGTAATGGCGAAACTCCCCAGATGGGACTGAACGAGAAGCGGCTGAGGTTCGTAGTCTGAAATACAGCCGATTCCCAGATACCCCTCCATCTCTTCCACATCACGCTCAAATTTGGTTCTGAAGGGTGAATTCTCTATATTGTGAATGGCCCGCTGAAAGCCCTGCTCCCCATAGACAGCCATTCCGCCTCTGCGGGTTCCTAGATGTGAATGATAATCTACTCCGTAAAATAATTCCTGTGTACAGCTTCCCCTGGAAGCCACTCCGAAAATACCGCCCACTGAAATTCCTCCTATGCCAATGTAAATTCTCAGCCGTTCAGACCTTTAAAGTCAAACGGTCAAAATTCTCAACGAGAACAGTTTACCACATTGTTCTTCTTTTTTCTATACAATATTTTTCTTGCCAAAGAGCGCTCTTTCATACTATACTGAACCAGACGCATACGCCAATCTATATAGGAAAGAAGGAATGTTTATGGCAGGTTCTACATTTGGAACGATTTTCCGTATCAGTACCTGGGGAGAATCCCACGGAAAGGGAGTGGGCGTTGTCATCGACGGCTGCCCCGCCGGTCTGCCCCTGGATGAAGCTGATATTCAGAAATACCTGGATTTAAGAAGGCCGGGACAGAATAGATATACGACAAAGCGAAAAGAATCCGATACGGCTGAGATTCTCTCCGGCGTCTTTGAAGGAAAGACCACCGGAACTCCCATCTCTCTTCTGGTTCGGAACGAGGACCAGCGCTCTAGAGATTACGGTTCCATCTCTGAACTGTACCGTCCCGGTCACGCGGATTACTGCTTTGATCAAAAATACGGATTCCGCGACTATCGGGGCGGCGGGCGCTCTTCCGGCCGCGAAACCACTGCCCGGGTGGCGGCGGGCGCTGTGGCTGCAAAAATACTGAATTCCCTGGGAATTACCCTCCATGCCTACGCAAGCTCCATCGGCCCTGTCTGCGTGGATCCCGCCAGGCTGGATTTTTCCCACACTTATGAAAGCCCAATCCGTATGCCGGACCGTGAGGCGGAAGGAAAAGCCCTTGAATACGTAAAAACATGTATCAAAAGCCTGGATTCCAGCGGCGGCACTGTGACCTGCCAGGCTCTGGGGCTCCCGGCCGGACTTGGAGAGCCTGTATTTGAAAAGCTGGACGCCAATCTTGCCAAGGCCCTTATGTCCATCGGCGCCGTAAAGGCGGTGGAGATCGGCGACGGTACAAAAGCATCTCTGGCAAAAGGCTCAGAAAATAACGACTGGTACGCCTTAGACGATGAAGGCATCCCCTATAAATCTACCAACCATTCCGGAGGCATTCTGGGAGGGATCAGTGATGGAAGCCCTCTTCTGGTAAAAGTATCCTTTAAGCCAACCTCATCCATCGCCGCTCCCCAGCCTATGCTGGGCCGTGACGGAAAGCTCCATGAAAACGTGTCCATTCACGGCCGCCACGATCCTCTGATCGTCCCCAGAGCTGTGGTGGTGGTGGAGGCAATGACAGCCTTAACCCTGATCGACCTGCTGCTGCTGAATATGTCCTCTCAGATGAAATATTTACAGCAGATTTACCAGCCTCCCCTTGCATAGGCGGCCAGGCCGACGCTTTATCAGACGTCTGAACCCCCGGCTTATCTTCAGAAAAAACCGGACAGGTTTCTCTTTTTGGGAAATTCCTGTCCGGTTTTATTCATGAGAATAGAAAACTCGTGGAGCGTGTTTTCTATTGTTTTCGCAGGCAGCAGACCAAGACCGCCTTTCCTCTCCTGACGCAGAGGGCATGTCTCCCCCTGGCTATTCGGAAGCTTTACGGTTCTAAAGTCTCGTCCACCTGAGAGATCAGAATACAGTTCGGTGTCTCCACACTGATGGGCCGTCCTTTCATCACAAGAAGACCCCTCTCATAATCTATGGTGAAGAAGCGGATCTCATTGGTCTCATGATTCAGCACCACCAGAGTCTTCTCTCCAGGGAACACATCAATATCCTTGGGATATTCACCGCTGATAGGCAGGCAGCAGAGCCTTGTAAGGAGTCCCGTATCCTGGTCAATCTGAAAGACTGCCGCCGTATTCTCACCGGCCGTAGAGGCATACAGGTATTTACCGCTGGGTGAAATCTTCATACCGCAGCAGGCGCTTCCAATGGACTCAGGATCCCGGAGAGTGGAAATTTCCTGGATCTTTTCAAATTCCGGCCCCTTCCCGCTTCCGTCATACGTATAGACGCAGATCTCATTGGTCAGCTCACAGTTAATATAAGCAAATCGACCGTCCTTGCTGAAAGTAAGGAGCCTGGGGCCAGATTCCAGCTTGCACCTGAGAATGTCAAACAGCTTCAGCTTCCCGTTTTTGGGATTCACCTTGTAAAGCTTCACCTGATCGATGCCGTTGTCTACCGCGCAGAGATATTTGTCATCCGGCGTGGGAATTACACAGCTCACATGAGGACGGAAATTCCGCTCCGCCACGCTTCCCAGCCCTTTGTGAAAAATCCCGTCCATCACAGAGCCAAGGCGTCCGTTCCTGTGGGTATGAACCACTGTCACCTTGCCGTCATGGTAACCTCCCACAAAGAGAAACTTACCGCTCTTGTCCGTAGAAAGGTAGCAGCCGCGCATTCCGTCAATCCCTACCTGGTTGATAGGTGTTAGGCCGCCGTCCGGAAGGATCCTCAGCACTTCCACTCCCTCATCCGCGATGGAATAGAGATACTTTCCATTGTAGGACTTGGTCATATGGGAAGCATTATTTACCGGAATCACCGTCCGCTCTTCCATGACTCCCTCTTCTATATTAAGATCATAAACGTGAATGCCAATACTGCTTCCATGCGTATAGGTCCCTACATAAGCAACGTATTTTTCCTGACCTGCCATCGTGTAGCCCTCCTGTTTTTCACTATTATAGCCATCTTACCATAGTTGCGGGGATTTGTTAAGCAAATTGGGGGAAAATTTTCTGCAAATCTCTTGACACAAATTTTAGATTCTGTATAATCA
>DVGK01000010.1 GCA_018712785.1 Candidatus Choladousia intestinavium
TTTGATGATGGCAGACAGTTATTACAGCAAACCACAGCGCGAGGAGTACTTCATAGATTCAGGATATTATAAGTATCATGAGGCGTATCATCTGCTTAAGTTTTCCAATGAGAAGATGATCCTGGAAAAGGCTTATAATGAATACCTGAATATGAAGAAAAACAACCTTTGGGGAAACAGGAAATACTATTAAAGCAGGAGATATAATCCGGACCGGGAATACTGGTTCGGATTATTGTCATTCATGACCAGCAGCCGTTCATGAGCGCTCGCTGCCGCGAACATTTTGCTGGACAGGGAGCGGAAAATGATGTAGTCTAAAGAGAAGGAGATCGAACTGCAGGGAAATTTTTATGAAATGGTATCATAGTCTGTATATTGGGAAAAATGCAAAAAAGGATAAGGAAAAGCTGATACGGGAGATAGATGATAATGCAGGTCCGGTGAATGTATATCTTCTGACACTGCCTGTGAATCCTAAAAATCAGCTTGAGATTATATCTGCCCTGTTTTTAAAGATCCGATACCGGGAACAGTCCTGCCCTATGATTGTAGGAATCGCCATAGGCAGAAGAGAGGCAGAGGAGGTTCTTCTTGAAATTGTAGAAGATGTTATGGAAAAAACAGGAAAGCCGGACCTTCGGTCCTATTTTGGGGAGAGGAGTTAGCTAAAAAGAATATGCTACATATGATTCTGGTTATACTGAAGATCATAGGAATCCTTTTACTGACGCTGGTGGTTCTCTTATTGCTTCTCCTTGGAAGTCTGCTGTTTGTGCCGATCAGATATAAAGTCTCTGTTAAAAAGGATGAAAAAGATTTTGGCGGACGTGCTTTTGTCTCCTGGCTGCTGCATTTGGCCTCCTTCTCCTGCGAGTATCGTTACGGATGGAAGAGGCCGTTATTTGAGATCCGGATTCTGGGAATTTCCCTGAAGCGTTTCATAAAAAAGAAGAAAGAGGATCCGGAAGGCAAGATTCCGGAGGAGGAAGAGGGCACGGATGCCGGGACTCCTGAGGAGAAGGAAGGGCCGGGACTTGAGACTTTGGAGGAGGAAGAAGAGCCGGAGCTTGAGAATTTAGAGGAGAAAGAAGAGCCGGGGCTTGAGAATTTGGAGGGGGAAAAGAAACCGGAAATTGCGACTTTTGAAGAGGATGAAGAGTCGGGGACCGGGACTTCGGAGGAGGAAAAAGAGGCGGATGCCGGGAGATGGGAGGACGAGGCGAATTTGGGCAGAGTGACTGGAAAACCTCACCGTCTCAGAGAAAAGCTTCTGTCTTTGAAAAAATTTCCGGAGAGACTGCTTCATAAATTGAAGCAAAAAAGAAGAAATCTGGAAAGGATGAAGAAAAAACTGTATTCTTTTCTGGAACTGCTGAAGGAATATGAGGCAGGCAAAACGTCCAAGGTTCTTTGGGAGCATATTAGATACCTGGCCAGACATTTTGGATTCAGGCGGATAAAAGGCTTTCTGCGTTTCGGAACAGGAGATCCTGCTTCCACAGGAGAGCTTACAGGACTCATTTATCTTTTTCTGCCGGCCAGAGCAGAGAAGTTTTCTCTTGAGCCGGATTTTCATGACACGGCACTTGAAACAGATCTGGAGGCGGAAGGACATGCGCGGCTTGTACACCTTCTTATAACAGCCGTAAAGATTTTCGGAGATAAAAATATGAAGAAAATTCTTCGCAGACTGCGGAGCAGATAAAATCTGCGGCTGCGGGAAAGGGATGAAAGAGAGAAAGGAGACTAATCAAAATGGCAGAAAATTTTCGGGGAACCCTGGAATCTTTATTTAAAGGAATGGACAGCTTCCTTACAACGAAAACAGTCGTGGGAGATGCGATTACAGTAGGAGATACCATTATCCTCCCACTAGTGGACGTTTCCTTTGGCGTAGCGGCCAGCGCCAAGGCCGAGGACAGAAAAAACAGCGGCGGAGGCGGAATGGGAGGAAGGATTTCTCCCAGCGCTGTTCTGGTTATTTCCAACGGAACTACAAAGCTTGTAAATGTAAAGAACCAGGATGGGGTTACGAAGGTTCTGGATATGGTTCCGGATCTGATTAGCCGGTTTGCGCCGGGCAGGTCGGTGGGACAGGAGAAGAAATCCGCTCAGGAGCAGAAGGTGGATGAGGCCATCCATGATGCCGCGGAGGAAAAAGAGGACTTTTAAGGGAGAGGTGAAATTTCTCCCTGCATAATCAGTCAGAAGCTGCATAAGATAAAGTAAACATGTTGCAGGTGTGCTTATGCGGCGGCTGATTGGATATACCTTATTCTGGATTGCCATAGGAATCCTCATAGGGATCTTTATAGGAAATCTTTTTTTCAGTATTGTGCTGACGTTTGTTTTGGTCCTGCTGGGCTATAATCTGTTTATGTGCTGATCCGGATTTTCTGTTGTAATAAACCATAGAAAACGCCCGTGGCGGACTTTCTGTGGTTATGAACAATAGAAAACACGCTCCGCGAGTTTTCTATTGTCATGAATAAAAAAGAGACAAGCTATGCGCCTGTCTCTTAAAATCAAATTCTCATTAAGCTCTCTCTACTTTACCGGATCTGAGGCAGGAAGTACAAACATACATCCTTTTAGCAGCTCCATTTACTTTCACCTTTACGTGTTTAACGTTGGCTTTCCAGATTTTATTGCTTCTTCTATGAGAATGACTCACATTGTTGCCGAAATGAACTGCTTTATCGCAAATAGCACATTTTGCCATGACCGCACCTCCTTGAAAATTATTAAGTCTACTTTTGCACATATAGACTCACAGCAAATCTATTCTAGCAGACAAGGTGCTTTTTTGCAAGTGTTTTTTGCAATATAGCAGGAAAAATTTTTGTAAAAAAAGAAAAAGACTCTTTCCAAAAAGAGGGTTTTCTGTTAGAATAATCCCAGGAGACTGCACTGTTCTGGGATTTTACAGAGAGTGCAGTTTTCGGTGAGCGAGGACGAAAACGGCAGTCTGCCGAAAAGATAATGATAGAATAGATGGAGGTTCTGGTATGAAAGGACGCATGACGAATGAATTGGGGTCGATTGTCATTGACCCGAACGTAATTGCCACTTATGCGGGAAGCGTTGCGGTAGAATGCTTCGGCATTGTGGGAATGGCCATTGTAAATGTAAAAGACGGACTGGTACGTCTCCTGAAGAAGGACAGTCTGGAAAGGGGCCTCAGCATCCGCATTGAGGATAATAAGATAACCATAGATTTTCATGTGATTGTATCTTACGGGGTCAGCATTTCGGCTGTTGCGGATAATCTGTTCGGTAATGTGAAATACCGGGTGGAAGAATTCACAGGCATGGAAGTAGAGAAGATCAACATGTTTGTCGAAGGCGTAAGAGTGATTGATTAAGGAGGAGCTACCGGTGAATACAAATACAATAGACGCATCTCTTTGCGCAAAAATGTTTCTGGCAGGAGCGAAAAATCTAGAAGCAAAAAAGGAATGGATCAATGAGCTGAATGTGTTCCCCGTTCCGGATGGAGATACAGGAACGAATATGACCATGACCATCATGTCAGCGGCCAAGGAGGTGGCAGCTATCCAGGACATGAACATGGAGTCTCTTTCGAAAGCTATTTCTTCCGGTTCCCTCAGAGGGGCCAGAGGAAACTCCGGTGTGATTCTTTCTCAGCTTTTTCGCGGTTTCTGCAAGGTGATCCGCAGTGAAAAAGAGATTACGGCGCCGGTGCTGGCCGCCTGCCTTCAGAAAGCGGTGGAGACAGCCTATAAGGCGGTTATGAAGCCTAAGGAAGGCACGATTCTTACTGTTGCTAAGGGGGCGGCCCAGGAAGCGGTTGATATGCTGGAGGAGAATCCGGACATAGATCTGGATTCCATGCTTCAGGGAATCATCGCCAAGGCGGAAGAGGTGCTGGCTATGACACCGGAGATGCTTCCGGTTCTGAAGGAAGCTGGTGTTGTGGATTCCGGCGGGCAGGGACTTGTTCAGGTGCTGAAAGGCGCTTACGACGGCTATCTGGGAAAAGAGATCGACTATTCTATAGAGGACGCTTCTTCGGGCGAAAGCGCAGGGACGGGAAAAGAGGCTTCGCAGGCGGAGATAAAGTTCGGCTACTGCACAGAATTTATTATTATGCTGGAGAAGAACTACAGCCGGGAGGATGAGCAGGAATTTAAAGGCTACCTGGAATCCCTGGGAGACTCTATTGTAGTGGTGTCAGATGAGGAGCTTGTGAAGGTTCACGTCCATACCAATGACCCCGGGCTTGCTATTCAGAAAGCGCTGACCTACGGTTCTCTGACGAAGATTAAGATTGACAATATGAGAGAAGAGCATCAGGAGAAGGTGATCCGGGAAGCGGAGAAGAAGGCCCAGGAGACAAAGCGCCAGGAGCCGCCTAAAGAGACCGGATTTATCGCGGTTTCCATAGGAGCCGGCATCGGCGAGGTATTCCATGATCTGGGAGTAGACTATCTCATAGAAGGTGGACAGACGATGAATCCTAGTACGGAGGATATGCTGAAGGCTATTGACGCGGTAAACGCAAAAAATATCTTTATCTTCCCAAATAATAAAAATATTATCTTGGCGGCAAACCAGGCCAAGTCCATGACCAAAGATAAAAACATTATCGTGATTCCTACTAAGACGGTACCCCAGGGGATTACCGCTATTGTAAATTACGTTTCGGATAAGTCTCCAGAAGAGAACGCGGCTGTCATGGAGGAAGAGATCAGCCGAGTAAAGACTGGACAGCTGACGTATGCGGTGCGGGATACACATATTGAGGACAAGGTGATCCAGGCAGGAGATATTATGGGCGTGGGAGACCACAAGATCCTGGCTGTCGGCAAGGAGATCGATCCGGTAGCCATGGAAACCGTGCGCCTGATGGTAGATGATTCTTCGGAGCTGATCAGCATTTATTACGGAGAAGATATGAAAGAGGATGAGGCTGAAAAGCTCAGAGACCAGATTGAGGAGCTCTATCCGGAGTGCGATGTGGAGCTGAATTATGGCGGACAGCCCATCTACTATTATATTATCTCTGTGGAGTGACAGAATGAGAGGAGAATATACTTTAGACACCCTGAAGGGGATTGGCGAAAAAACCAGGCTGATTTTTGAAAAGGCAGGGATTCTGACTCTGGATCAGCTTCTGGCATATTATCCAAGGGCTTATGATTCTTTTGAAGAGCCTAAGAAAATTTCTGAATTGAGAGAAGGTGAGACAGCAGCGGTGTGCGGCTGTCTCACTGCACCTTTAAGCGGACGTTACGTAAGGGGACTCTCCATTCTTTCAGGGCTTCTGCAGGATGAAAGCGGAAAGATTCCTGCTACCTGGTTTAATATGGTCTATTTGAAAAATACCATACTGCCGGGGAAGAAGCGCATATTCAGAGGAAGGATAAAAAGCAGGGGAGGCCGTCTGATCCTGGAGCAGCCGGCTCTTTATGAAGAAGAGGCATACGGAGAACTGACCAGGCGTCTGTCACCGGTTTATGCTTTATCCGGAAATCTTACGAATAAAATGGTCTCAAAAGCGGTACGTCAGGCTCTGGATCGGAGAGAGCTTGTACGGGAATATCTCCCGGACCGAATCAGAAAAGAATATCATCTGGCTGAATATAATTTCGCTTTGGAACAGATTCATTTCCCGGAGGATTCCAGAAAGCTTCTGCTGGCAAGAAACCGCCTGGTTTTTGATGAATTTTTCTTTTTTCTGCTTCAGCTTCGCCAGCTGAAAAGCCGCAGGGAAAAAGAAAAAAGCGTTTTCAGAATCGGGCCGGCCTCCTGCGTAAAGAAGGTTCTGGACGCCCTTCCCTATGAGCTGACAGGAGCCCAGAAAAAGGTGTGGAATACAATTGAAAGAGAGCTTCAGGGGGGGAGCGTAATGGCCAGGCTGATTCAGGGGGATGTAGGTTCAGGAAAGACCATTCTTGCCCTTTTGGCGCTTCTGTCAGCGGCGGAGGCGGGGATGCAGGGGGCTTTGATGGTTCCCACGGAGGTGCTGGCGAGACAGCATTTTCAAAGTCTAAAGCAGCTCATTGAGGACAACGGGCTGCCCTATCAGGCGGTTCTGCTTACCGGTTCCATGAAGGCAAAGGAGAGAAGAGAGGCTTATGAAAAAATCGCCTCCGGTGAGGTATCTGTGGTGGTAGGAACCCACGCGCTGATTCAGGAGAAGGTCTCTTATAAAAATCTGGCCGTTGTGATAACGGATGAGCAGCATCGTTTTGGCGTCAGGCAGAGAGAAGCCCTTTCACAGAAGGGCAGAATGCCGCACACCATTGTCATGAGCGCGACGCCTATCCCGCGGACCCTGGCGGTGATTCTCTACGGAGATCTGGATATCTCTGTTATTGACGAGATGCCGGCCAACCGCATTCCCATACGAACCTGCGTGGTCAATACAGGCTACAGAAAAAAAGCGTATCAGTTTCTGGAAAAGGAGATCCGCATGGGCCATCAGGCATACGTAATCTGTCCTATGGTGGAAGAGAGCGAGGCTATGGAGGGAGAAAATGTTCTGGATTACAGCAGAAGATTGAGGGAAGAACTTCCGGATTGGATTCAGATTGATTACCTTCACGGTAAAATGAAGCCGGCAGAAAAAAATGAGCGGATGGAACGCTTCCTGAGAAATGAGATACAGGTGCTGGTCTCGACCACCGTGATTGAGGTGGGGGTAAATGTGCCGAACGCCACGGTCATTCTGATCGAAAATGCCGAGCGCTTCGGCCTGGCACAGCTTCATCAGCTTCGGGGGAGAGTGGGCAGAGGAAAAGACGCCTCTTACTGTATCCTGATATACGGAACAGAGGGAAAGCAGATACAGGAGCGGCTCGCCGTTCTGCGGGAATCAAACGACGGCTTTGAGATCGCCAACCGGGATCTGAAGCTTCGGGGACCCGGCGATCTGTTCGGGGTGCGCCAGAGCGGAATGATGGAATTTGTCCTTGCGGATATATACGCGGACGCGGGCCTGCTTCAGCAGGCAAATCAGGCGGTGGGTGAGCTTTTGGAGGAGGACCCGGAGCTGGAAAAGGAAGAGCACCGGGAGCTTAAGCGCAAGTTTGAAGGAATTGTGCGAAAACAGTCTGAGTCTGTGAATCTTTAGAGGACAGGACGCGGGGGGGCCAAAGGCGTAGGCTGAATTAAACACTTGCATAATCGGTAATTTTGTTATATGATGCATCTGACTGAAATAGAATAGACTTGCAAAGACAAAAAGAAGATTTTGTGTGTTAAGGAGGAATTATTATGAAAAGAGCAGTGAAAGAAACGGAAAAGCCGTCAGTAAAGACAGCGGCTAAGGAAGCGGCAGCAGCAGTAGAGAAAAACGAGACAGTCAAGACAGTGGCGAAAGCCGCAGGGAGAACGGCGAAGGCCGCGGAGAAAACCGTAAAGGAAGCAGCAAAGAAGGTTGAGGAAGTGACAACCGAGGCTAAGAAGACGGTGGCGAAGGCCGCGGAGAAGAAGGCGGTAAAAGAGACTGTATATCTGCAGTATATGGGAAAAGAGATTTCCAAGGACGATCTTATGAAGCAGGTAAAAGACATCTGGACAAAGCAGATGAAAAAGAAAGTGGGAGACATGAAGACTGTAACCCTCTATCTGAAGCCGGAAGAAAATAAGGCTTACTACGTAATTAACGGAGACGTAACCGGAAGCGTTGAGATGTAAGGAGAAAATCTAAGAAGACTCCTTTGTTTTTCTGATACAGCAATTTCCAGTTTATTAAGTGTCAGTCTGCACATACTAGGAGTGCAGTAAGGAACTGCATAAGATGACAAACGAAAACCAGAAAGAAGAAAAACAAAGGAGGCGTTTTATATGTCAAATCGTTCATCTAACACAACCGCGGTACCGGAAGCTAAGAGCGCAATGGATCGTTTTAAGTTTGAGGTAGCCAATGAGCTGGGAGTTCCTCTCACAGACGGCTACAATGGAAACCTGACTTCCAGACAGAACGGGTCTGTAGGAGGTTATATGGTGAAGAAAATGATTGAGGCTCAGGAGCGTCAGATGTCTGGAACAAGTCAGATGCCCGGCTCCGGCACAATGCAGATGTAATTTAAGCTTTGCGGAAAGGCTGCTGCATACTCTAGAGAGCTGTGCAGCAGCCTTTTTATTGTGGGTCGGATAGACCCAGTTGAGTACGTTGGAGTTTCTCAGCAGAGAAACGGAAACGTGCGAAATATAAACCACCCGCTATGCGGGTGCGCGACGTTTGTTATACAAAAATCACCTTTCCGTTATAATAGGGTTGTTCAGGCCACTATTAAAGAGAGGAAAGGTGATTTTATGGCAAAGCAAACGAATTCGCTCGCACATACGAAGTGGATGTGTAAATATCACATCATCTTCACCCCTAAGTATAGAAGAAAAATTGTTTATAATCAATACAAAGCTGATCTGCGTGATATATTAAAACAATTATGCAAGTATAAAGGAGTGGAGATTTTGGAAGGTCATTTGATGCCGGATCATGTGCATATGCTGGTAAGTATACCACCCAAAATCAGTGT
Source organism: Candidatus Choladousia intestinavium (assembly GCA_018712785.1). Classification (GTDB taxonomy): domain Bacteria; phylum Bacillota; class Clostridia; order Lachnospirales; family Lachnospiraceae; genus Choladousia; species Choladousia intestinavium. Next base: position 8,514 of record DVGK01000010.1, read on the forward strand.
ATCGTCATTTATGGGGTACCTAAAAGGAAAAAGTGCTCTGATGATGTTTGACCGGCACGCAAATTTAAAATATAAATTTGGAAACCGACATTTTTGGTCAGAAGGATATTATGTGAGCACAGTAGGACTAAATGAAGCCACAATAAAAAAATATATACAAGACCAGGAAAAAGCGGATATCATGCAGGATAAGCTCAGCGTGAAAGAATATGAAGACCCTTTTAAGGGTCAAGGCTAAGTAGTAACAACGCCCCTTTAGGGGCAGCGACGAGTCAAAAGCAATGTGGCTTGAACGGAGCTATGGGAAGAATGCGTAGCATACTTCCCATAGCATTTAAAGAGAAAGCCAGCGTCTTGAGGCGCAGCCAAGTAGGGCGGGCTTAGAGCCCGCGTCCCGAGCCACCCGTTTTACGGGTGGGGGCGACTTGCTGTATCTGAATTTAGGACAGGAGCCGAAGCAGCTCCCATTTGGAGGAAACCTGACATTTGCGGAAAATGTTCTGGATATGTTTCTGCAGAGTGGTCTCCTTTATGGTGAGAGACCGGGCGATCTCATCGTTATTTTTATACTGCAGAAGAAGTGAAAGGATCTCTTCTTCCCTTGGAGTTAAACGGAAGCGGGAGGCTGCGGAAGCGGGAGACAGTTTCCCGGCTCCATCCGGTTCCCCAGCCAGCTTTTGAAGGTGCTCTAAGACCGCATTCAGATGGATTCCCAGGGACCGCAGAAAGAACATTTCGTTATCCGTAAAGGGCTTGTCATCCTTTGTGCGGAAAAGGGTGAGGATGCCTAGAAACTGCTGGTCTTTTACAATGCTGTACTGCAGAGTGTCAAAGATATTATACTTTTCATAGCAGCGCAGATAGAGAGGAGAGTGAAGGCGGTGTTCCTCCGGCAGAAGATCTCCTTCCCGGACCAGAATGGATTCACGGCCGTGAATCATCCAGAGCATGGGATCCTCCCTGCAGTTCCTTATATACGTTTCCTCAGCCTCCGTAAAATCTTCCGGAACGCAAAGGGGCGGCGATTCATAAAGCTCTGAGGGATTCTGAGGGTTCCTTTTCTTTTCGTGGGAGGAGGCAGAAAACAGAAGACTGGAGTAGCTGTAAGGAATCAGCATTCCAAGAGGAACGAGAAAGCGGGTCTTTAAATCTTCTTTCTTCTGACAGGTGTAGAGACTGCAGATTATGTCATTGTAGATTAAAAAACTGTTTTTTTCCATGGAGATTCCTCCTTGCTTACAGAAAAAATTATATCAGAATAAATACTTTAAAAAAAGTAGTCATTCTCAATTTTAAGAAAAATTTCGATAATAATGAGAAGTAAATAAGAAATGGCAAATATGCCTTTTTGTCACGTTTTTGCTTCTGCTTCCATAACTATATATTGAGAATCAATTCTGGAAAATTCTCGGCAGAGAAAGGAGAGTTATGGAACAGATTTTAAATTATGTAAAGCCGGAGCTTCTCGCGGTGACTGTGGTGCTGTATTTTATAGGGGCGGGGCTGAAGAAAGCCCAGGCAGTGAAAGACAAATATATTCCCCTGATTCTGGGCGGGACTGGGATTGTACTGTGTACGGTATGGGTGCTGGCCTCCTGCCCTCTCGGAACGGCAAGCCAGATTGCAATGGCGGTCTTTACCGCCATTGTCCAGGGGGTTATAGTTGCCGGCCTGTCCAATTATTTGAACCAGATTTTTAAACAGATAGGCAAGGGGGAGTAGGTGTTCGAGATGAAAATTATCAAAAACTATCTGACAAGAAACCGCTGCTATCAGCAGAATGTGAAGCGGATTCCTGTCGGCATTCAGCTCCATACCATTGGCACGGCTCAGGGGACGGCCCAGAGTGTGGCGGATTACTGGAACCAGAGTTCCGTATCTGCCTGTGTAACCTATATTGTAGATTGTGATACAGAAGGAAAAGTCCTTCAGACGCTGCCGGAGGATGTGCGGACCTGGGCGGACGCCGGATATGGGAATAAGTATCTGATCACCTTTGAGATCTGTGAGTCGGATGCTATGCGCTATACAGGAGGCGCGGACTACATCGTGCTGGATGAGGGAAAATTCAGGGCAGATCTGCTGAGAGGATATCGTACAGCCATAGAACTCTGCGCGGATATCTGCAGACGTTACGGCTGGGATCCTCAGACCCGGCTTTCCTCCGGGCTTTATCTTATATCCAGTCATGATGAGGGGCGCAGGGCAGGATTATCCTCATCCCATGTTGATCCCACTCATATATGGCCCAAGATCGGGAAGACCATGGATGATTTCAGAAGAGAGGTGAAGGCGGCCCTGGAGGGAAATTCCAGAAAGATCTATCTGGTACAGGCCGGAGCCTATGAAGAAAAAGAAAATGCCGACGCTTGGCGCGAAAAACTCCGCCGGGCCGGCTTTGAGGCATTCATAAAGGAAGAAAACGGACAGTATAAGATCCAGGCCGGGGCTTTTGAAAAAGAAGAGAACGCCAGAAAAAGGATGGAGGAGCTGGAAGCGGCGGGATTCCCGGCTTTTATCGTGCCATAGAGGCGATGGCGGCAGGCCCTCTTCTATATCCGCTCTTTTCTTGCCTTCTGAGGAGTGGTTCCGTAGATTTTTCTGAAAAGGCGCAGAAACAGTTTATAGTTTGTAATACCGTTCTTCTCCATCAGCAGGGGAATACTCAGGTCAGAGGAATAAAGATCTTGATAAAAGCTGATGATCCGGAGCATGTTTAAATATTCCAGAAAGGTCTGACCGGTGTACTGCTTAAAAATACGGCAGAAATATTCTTTTGATAATCCCAGATAATGGGCAGCCTGGGAAAGCGTCAGCGGCTGACGGTAGTTTTCCTGGAGCCAGTCAATGATCCGGGCCATGCGGCTCATATCCCGGGAAGCCCGGGAAACTGCCTCGGCCGGCTGGCGGAAGGAGTATTTTCGGTAAAGCACATACAGCAAATCGTACAGACGGGCAGTAAATAAAAGCGGATACCCGTCTTCTTTTTCAGAAAAAATCTGAATCAGCCCCGTGAGAAAATCTTTCAGAGCATTTTCAGAGGCTAAAGTTTCCTTCGCAATAAAAGATGAAAAACGTATGGAATCGAAGTCAGAGAAAAACTGCAGAAGCTGCTGCCTGGATATCTGCAGAAGCATATAATCTGTATCAGGATCCTCTTTACGGGTCATATGCAGATCTTTGCAGTTAATGACTAAAAGATCTCCCGGATGCAGGGAATACTTTTCAGCCTGAATTACGGCTGTCATACGGCCCTTCAGCAGATAGACAATCTCCAGATAGTTATGCCAGTGAGCCGGAATGGCGGTATCTCCACAGACCCCCACATCGAAATAGACAGGGAGATGTTCCGTTTCTTTTATGAGCTCATGAGCTGGCGTGGACATATGAGAGCCTCCTATGGAAAAAACTTATGGATATTCCGGTCTCGTAAGACCAAAATAGCACAGGAACGGCAGAAGGTCAATATCAGCCAAAAAAATATTAAAAAAGCATATAGAAAACCACCTGAAAGTTCAATAAAATAAAAGAAAACACAGAAGCGACGCCATAGAGCCATGACGGGACAGGAGGAAAAAATGAGCCGCTTACAAATAAAATATATTCTGCTGAATCTTATTTTCTGGATGATGTGCTGCGCCATGTACGGTTACGCGACGATTTTTCTTCAGGACAGAGGACTGGCCTCCGGACAGATCGGGCTTGTGAAGGGAGGCGCCTGCGTTCTGATGATTATTTTGTCTCCCTATTTCTCTACGGCTATCCTGAAAATTCCGGGACTTGGCCTCCGGAAAATGATGGGCGGCATGATGCTTCTTATACTCGGTATGTGCGGGGTTCTCTGCCTGAGAAATCTGCCTCTGCTGCTTCTCATGGCGCTGAGTACCCTGATTAATTTTCTGATACTGGCTATGATGCCCCTTATGTCGAATATGGGAATGGCGTATATGCAGGCGGGAGAGAAGGTAAACTACGGCGTGGCCAGGGGGATGGGGTCCTTTTCCTATGCGGTAAGCGCCGCTCTTTTCGGGTACTTTACAGAAAGCGCCGGAGGGGATGTTGTTTTGTACGCCTGCCTTGGGGCGGGGATACTGGGCCTGCTGCTTCTTGTCAATATGCCGGAGCTTCCTGTGGAACGGAAAGAACAGCCGGAGTCCATGAAAGGGAAGTACTTTAAAACTATGGGGAAATATAAGAGCTTCCTTGGGATTCTCACGGGCTTTGCCCTGGCCTTTGCAGCTACCACGGCTCTGGAGACGTATCTGATTCATATCGTGAATCATCTGGGAGGAGGAGACTTCTTTTTTGGAATCGGAATTTTCAGCGCAGCGGCCAGCGAAGGAGTCATGATGGCCCTTACGCCCCTTTTGCTTCGGCGCTATAAGAGCATCCAGCTTCTGGGAGTGTCGGCCGCGGCCTTTATCGTCCGAAATTTCCTGATCTGTCTGGCTCCAAATCTGGGAATTCTCATGGCAGGGGAGCTGCTGCAGGGAGTTTCCTACGGGCTTTTGATTGCGGTGATCGCCTATTACGTGGCAGAGACTCTGCAAAGCGAGGAGCAGATTCTGGGACATACCAGCGTCACCATTTTTGTCAACGGAATCGGCGCGACTTTCGGCAATGTGGCAGGCGGAATGCTCCAGGAGCACTTTGGCCTGAACGCCATGTACGGGGCTGTATGTATCTGGAGCGCGGCCGGGGGACTGCTGGTGCTTGCGCTGGTGAGAAGGATTCAGCAGGCAAGAAAGAGAGCCCGGAATGTATAGGCGGCCGCATTTGAAAGAGGCAGAAAGGCAGAAAGGCAGAAAGGTAGAAATGATTTGGTTTCATAACTTAAATCTATAGAGATTCATTCAGAGGAAGTATTTGCTATTCGGAATAATTGGTGTTAAACTGTCTTCGGAAAAAAGATAAAAGAGAATTCATATGATATAGAAGACAGGGAGGAAAATAAAATGAAGGTTGTTGAAAATCAGAAATTAGATATGGAGAGGGCTCTCTACGGAAGCCAGGATATATTGGTGAAAAACTGTGTTTTTGACGGACCGGCAGATGGGGAAAGCGCCCTGAAGGAGAGCAGCCATGTGGAAGTGGAGGACTGCTTCTGGAATCTTCGTTATCCGTTTTGGCATGATCACGGCTTAAAGATCAAGAATACAGAGCTCACCGAGCTGTGCAGGGCGGCGCTGTGGTATTCAGATCATATTGAAATCACCGATTCCAAGCTTCACGGAATCAAGGCGCTTCGGGAATGTCAGGATGTAAAAATTCAGAACTGCCACATTATTTCTCCGGAATTCGGATGGTCTGTAAACAATATAGAGATGACAGACACCAGCGCACAGAGCGAGTATTTTATGATGCGTTCTGAAAATCTTACATTTAAGAACGTAAAGCTGGATGGAAAATACTCTTTCCAGTATATCGAAAACGGAGAATTTGAAAACTGCGAATTCAATACGAAGGATGCTTTCTGGCATGCCAAAAATGTTACAGTGAGAGACAGCGTCATAAAGGGCGAGTATTTTTCCTGGTATTCCGATGGGCTTACATTGATTAACTGTAAGATTATCGGTACGCAGCCTCTGTGCTACTGCAAAAATCTCCGGCTGATCAACTGCCAGATGGAGGCGGCCGATCTTGCTTTTGAGAAATCCCAGGTAGAGGCTGACGTTACAACGCCTGTGATCAGCATTAAGAATCCCGCCTCAGGATGCATCCAGGTGCCGGCGGTGGATGAGATCATTATGGATGACCCCAAAGCAAAGTGCCAGATTCTGGTGGGAGAAAAAGAAGACCTGAAGAAGTGCGTATAAGAAGCGGAGCGGACATTCCTCCGCAGGATTCCTTTGGCAGTCTGTTTTCAAAAGTATGTGACAAGATCACGGAAGAATGCTATAATTCTGGTTATAATAAATCCAAGATATCCGAAAGGGCGGCCGATGATGAAAACGGTTCCCGATTTTCGGATAGAATTGAATCAGAAAAACCAAGGAGGAATTCATATGTCAGTTATAAATATTACATCCGAAAATTTTCAGGAAGAAGTTCTGAAAAGCGACAAACCGGTACTTTTAGATTTCTGGGCAAGCTGGTGCGGCCCCTGCCGGATGGTAAGCCCTGTGATCGATGAAATCGCCGGAGAACGCTCAGACATTAAGGTAGGGAAAGTAAATGTGGATGAGCAGCAGGAGTTGGCGGCTCAGTTCCAGGTTATGAGTATTCCCACACTGCTGGTCCTGAAAGATGGCCAGGTGGTAAACAAGTCAGTAGGGGCACAGCCCAAGGCAAAGATTCTGGCTATGCTGTAAATCAAAATCTGTTTAAAAATCCTGAATTCTCATAATAATTTGAGAATTCAGGATTTTTTAGACTCAGTTACGTTTCGGTAAGCTTTTTTAGGCTCTTAGAATCTGTAACCTCCACCGTTCCTCTGGAAAGCTTTACGAAGCCCTCACTTTGAAAATACCGCAGCATTCTGGTGACTACTTCTCTGGCTGTCCCCAGATGGTTCGCGATTTTTTCATGGGTGACGGCAAGGAGGGAGCTTCCTTCCAGATCGCATTCTGAGAGAAGGAACTCCGCCAGCCTTTTATCGAAGCTTTTCCACATAATCTGCTCCATCAGCCACATCACTTCAGAAAAGCGGCTGCTCATAAGCTCGTTCGTGTAGTTGGCGGCAGCGGCGGACTCCTCTGTGATTTTTTTATAAAGTCCGGGAGGGATGAGCCAGAATTCCGTATCCTTTTCCGCCTCTATGGTAATGTCAAACTGGATGCTGTGCAGAATGCAGGAAGCGGAGAAAAGGCAGACGTCCCGATCTAAAAGACGATACAGGGTGATCTCACGCCCGTCCTGCGAAAGCAGGAAAGCCCGGAGCTGCCCGGAACGGATCAGAATCAGCCCCAGGCATTCTTCCAAGCCGCCATAGAGCAGCGTGCCTTTCGGCGCCTGCCGGAAAGTGGTTTCTTTTTGAATCTGCTGCTGCTGTATAGGGGTTAACTGCTTCCAAAAGGGAAGGTAATCTGTATAATCTGTAAGTTCCATACTACATAATCCTCTCGCGCTGAAGTATAGATTCAGTATAAAATTTTCTTGTGGTTCTGTCAATTTTTCATGCGCTTTTCTTCTGTCCCACGTATACAAAATGGAAAAACAACGGTATAATAACGGTATTGTGTTGCAGCTGCTTAACAGATTATTTTTCAGGAGGGAAATCGAATATGCGGATTGGTATGGGCTATGATGTGCATCGTCTGACAGAGGGAAGGAAACTGATTTTGGGAGGCGTTGAGATTCCTTATGAAAAGGGGCTTCTGGGACATTCTGACGCGGATGTGCTTCTCCATGCGATTATGGACGCTCTTTTAGGAGCGGCGGCCCTGGGAGATATCGGGAAGCATTTTCCTGATACAGACCCAAGATATTCCGGAATCTCCAGCCTGCTTCTTTTGGAGCATGTGGGAGAGCTGCTGGATGAACAGTGCTTTATCATTGAGAACATTGACGCAACGATCATTGCCCAGCGTCCGAAAATGCGTCCTTATATAGAAGAGATGCGGGAGAATATCGCGAAGGTTCTGAAGCTGGATCTGGACCGTGTGAATGTAAAGGCAACTACGGAAGAGGGGCTGGGCTTTACCGGCACAGGAGAAGGCATCTCTTCCCAGGCGGTGTGCCTTCTGCAGCCCCTTTTGGATCTGGCGGCAGACGACCGGATGCAGCCAGACAGCGGGTGCCGGGGCTGTCAGGGGTGCGCCGGGGAAGGGGAAGAATGAGTTTACAGGAGAAGGAAGATGGAATTTCGGAAACTGAACCGGAGAGAGCACGGGAGAACAAGAGAGCTGTACGAGGCTGCTTTTCCGGAAGACGGCAGAGCCTTTACAGATTATTACTATGAATGGAAGACCAGGGACAATGAGATTTTCGCGGCTTTGGACGGGGAAAAAATCTGCGGCATGGTTCATTTAAACCCGGTAATGCTCTGGAGGGAAGGAGAGCTGGAGAAGCTTCATTATATTGTGGCGGTAGCTACCAGAAAAGAGTACCGGCATCGGGGCGTTATGCGCCGGCTCTTGTCTTTGTCGGAGGACTGGATGAAGGAGCAGGGGGAGACTTTTACCTTTCTTATGCCGGCTAAGGAGGAAATTTACAGACCCTTTGGCTACCGGTTTTTCTGCTGCCAGCGGCAGGGAACTATACAGGGAAGGAAAAGAGAAGGACTCTCCCTAAGCTGCCGTCCTGTAAAAGAAGAAAATTACGGAGAGCTGGCTGGATTTGTCAATGAGGTTCTGAAGGAGAGCTACCGGGCTTTTGTCTGGAGGGATACGGAATATTATACCCGGATGGCTAGGGAGCAGGCGTGCCAGGGAGGAAGCGTATGGGGAATCTATGAAGCGGAAAGGCTTCTGGGTTCATTTTGTACGGAGAAGACAGGAGAAAAGTCTTCCCCTGTGGAGATTCGGGAAATTATATGCCGAAGGGAAGAGGCAAAAGGAGTCCGGGAAGCTCTGGAGGATTTTGTGTCCGGGCAGGGAGTCTGCCGGGTGCGGGGATGCGTCCCGGATGTAGCTTTGACAGAGGAGAGACGAAAGCCGCTCTATATGGGCAAAACGCCCGGCGGCGGAATTTCAGAGGTTTCGGCGGCTGAGCTTGGGGAAGACTGGTTTGTGAACGAAGTGGTGTGACGCTGCTTCCGGAAATCAAGGGGTATGAGGCTGCTTATTGACAAAGAGAGAAAATTTGCATAGACTTATAGAAAAGTACTTGTTCCAAAAGAAAGGAAGTTTCTATGAAAATATACAATACACAGAGCAAGAAAAAAGAAGAATTTGTGCCGCTGGAACCTGGAAAGGTGAGAATGTACGTATGCGGTCCTACGGTATACAATCTGATTCATATCGGAAATGCCAGGCCCATGATCGTATTTGACACGGTAAGAAGATATATGGAGTACAAAGGATATCAGGTGAATTTTGTCTCCAACTTTACAGATGTGGATGACAAGATTATTGCCAAGGCTCAGGAGGAAGGGGTTAGCGCTTCTGAGATCTCTCAGAGATACATTGAGGAGTGCAAAAAGGATATGGACGCTATGAACGTCCGCCCGGCCACCGTTCATCCTCTGGCCACTCAGGAGATCGGGGGCATGATCGACATGATCGCGTCTCTGATTGAGAAAGGCTACGCCTACAATGTGGACGGCACGGTTTATTTCCGTACCAGAAAATTCAAGGAATACGGAAAGCTTTCCCACAAGAATCTGGAGGATCTCCGCTCCGGAAACCGTTCCCTTCTGGTGACCGGAGAGGATCAGAAGGAAGACCCCCTGGATTTTGTCCTGTGGAAGCCGAAGAAAGAAGGAGAGCCCTACTGGGAATCTCCCTGGAGCCAGGGAAGACCCGGATGGCACATCGAGTGCTCTGAGATGGCCAAGAAATATCTGGGGGAAGAAATCGATATTCACGCCGGAGGAGAGGACCTGATTTTCCCCCACCATGAAAATGAGATTGCCCAGAGCGAATGCTGCAACGGGAAGCCCTTTGCCCACTACTGGATGCACAATGGCTTCCTGAATATTGACAATAAAAAAATGTCCAAGTCCCTGGGAAACTTCTTTACTGTGAGAGATATATCTGAGAAATACGATCTCCAGGTACTCAGATTCTTTATGCTCAGCGCTCATTACCGCAGTCCCCTGAATTTCAGCGCGGAGCTGATGGAGGCGGCAGGAAACGGGCTGGAGAGAATCCGCAACGCGGTATCGAATCTTCAGTATCTTTCTGAAAATGCTTCAGGGGAGGATTTGACAGAAGAAGAGCAGCAGGAGCTTTCAGCCCTGGGAGTATACAGGGAGAAGTTTGAAGAGGCTATGGATGACGACTTTAATACAGCCGACGCTGTATCTGCCGTCTTTGAGCTGGTGAAGTACGCCAACAGCCATGTGACAGCGTCCAACTCAAAAGCCTGGATTCTCCGCGTAAAGGAGGAGATCCTTGGCCTGTGTGATATTCTGGGAATTATCGCTGAGAAAAAAGAAGAGCTTCTGGATGAGGAGATCGAGCAGCTGATTCAGGAGAGACAGGAAGCAAGGAAGGCGAAGAATTTTGCCAGAGCGGACGAGATCCGGGCCCAGCTTCTTGAGAAGGGCATTACCCTTCTGGATACAAGAGAAGGTGTCAAATGGAAGAGAGCGTAAACACCTTCTCAGGCGCTCTGGACGATGTATTCAGGCTGGAGGAGAAGGACTGGAGGCAGTACTCCCCTCTGACGCTGGCCTATCTGGGAGACGCTGTATATGATCTGGTTATCCGCACGATCTATGTAAAGGGGGCCAACTGCCAGACCCAGAAGATTCACCAGAAGGTAACCGCCCTGGTGAACGCCAAAACCCAGGCCAGAATGATACATGCCCTGCTTCCGGAGCTGACCAGGGAGGAAGAGTCTGTATTCCGCCGGGGCAAGAATGCCAAGCCCTACACAAAGGCAAAGCATGCAACCATGCGGGAATATCTGGACGCCACCGGGTTTGAGGCGCTGATCGGGTATCTTTATCTGCAGAAGGAGTTTGAGCGGATGAATCAGCTGATCCGCTGGGGAATCGGAAGCCTGAGAACAGAGAGAGCAGAAGAAAGCCTGGAACCTTGACAGGCAAAAGAAAGAGGAAAACAGAGAATGGAAAGAAAAGAGCGAAAAGCATCTTGGGATTCCCGGAGAGAAAAAAACGCCGGAAAGGCGGGAACAGTACAGAAGAGTGAGAGGCCGGAAGAGGACCGGATTCTGGAAGGACGGAACGCGGTTCTGGAGGCTTACCGCTCCGGAAGAGAGGTGGAGCGCCTCTTTCTTCTGGATGGATGCCAGGACGGTCCCATACTCACGATCCGCAGGGAGGCGGCCAGGAAGAATACGCCTGTGGACTACGTAAAGAAGGAGCGGCTGGATCAGCTTTCTCTTACCGGACATCATCAGGGAGTGATTGCCTATGTAGCGGCTCACCGGTACGCCCAGGTGGAGGAATTGCTGGAGCTTGCCAGAGAGAAAGGGGAGGATCCTTTTCTGATTCTTCTGGATGATATTGAGGATCCCCATAATCTGGGAGCCATTATCCGTACCGCGAATCTGGCAGGGGCCCACGGAGTCATTATTCCAAAAAGAAGAGCGGCAGGCATCACCCCTTCGGCGGCAAGGGCTTCCGCGGGAGCTTTGAACTATACGCCGGTAGCCAGGGTGACGAACCTGGGCAATACCATTGACCAGCTGAAAAAAGAAGGGCTGTGGTTTGTCTGTGCCGATATGTCGGGAGAGAATATGTATCAGATGAATCTTACAGGCCCCATCGGTCTGGTAATCGGCAATGAGGGAAGCGGCGTCAGCCGCCTGGTGAAAGAGAAATGCGACATGAAGGCTGCCATTCCCATGCGGGGAGACATTGATTCCCTGAATGCTTCCGTCGCGGCGGGAGTTCTGGCCTATGAGATCCTGCGGCAGCGGTTTTATAAATCATAGACGGCAAATAAAATTCAAACAGGCAGGGGAGCGCTGGAACCGCCTTTTTCAGACCCAGCGTCTGAGAAAAGAGTTCCGGCGCTTCTTTTTTCATGACAATCCCTCTGCTTTTATGCCGGTCAGCCTCTGACCGGCTGCGATCACCCGGATATCCGGGTGGCTGGCAGCAGAGAATACAGATCACCCCGCCGCTGGTTCAGAACCGGAAGCTCCCGGCGGATCTGATGAAGCCGCGGCAGATCGAAAGTCAC
>DVGK01000102.1 GCA_018712785.1 Candidatus Choladousia intestinavium
AATATTTTTTTATCTCTTCTGATGAGATGATGGAATACAATATGAACCGTTCCGCTTCCAGAGCCTTCTACTTTGGAATGGCGTCCGTAGCTTTTATAACGGCTTTTCTTTTCTTCGTCTGGGGCAGAAGCAGTTCTGAGGCGCTGCTGGAAGGGATCGCCGGAGGCTGGGCGGTTTCCGTAGTGGTCTATGCCTTGTCCTCCGCCTATTATGGATTTCGGGAAAGCTGGGGGCTGAGACATGATGATAAAGAACAGGATTAAGGAGTTCCGGGCCAGGTACGATCTGAAGCAGGAAGAACTGGCAAAGAGAGTGGGAGTCCGAAGGGAGACCATAGGAAACCTTGAAAAGGGAAGATACAATCCTTCTCTGGTACTTGCCTGGAGGATTGCGAAGGTGTTCGGCGTGCCGATTGAGGAGGTCTTTACTGTGGAGGAGGATTAGCATTCCACAGCGGCTGGTCAAAATCCATAGAGGCTGTCTGAGAGGTCACAATGCACAAAGGAAGAATGTAAGATATACTTGACAGAATGCGGCTTTTTGATGTAGCCTTACAGTAACAGAAATTTTTGATGAGGAGGGTTTCGGATGAGGCAGGCGTATATATGGGGAGCTGCAGCAGGGGCTGCCTTTGGAGTAGTACTGCTGGCTATCATTCTTTTCGTGACGAAAAACGATGGATCACTGAAGTGCCGCTATGATGAAAGGCAGGAGCTGTTCCGGGGCAGAGGTTATAAGGCCGGTTTTTTTACTTTCCTGTGTTACTGTATTTTGTATGGGATTCTCCATGATGTTATGGAGATTCGGGTGATTTCTGCCTCTGCAGCTATGTTCGCGGGCATCTGTCTTTCTGTGTCTGTATATGCCTGCTACTGTATTCGGCATGACGCGTATCTGGCGTTAAATGAAAAGCCCGTACGGATTATGGTATCTTTTTTTCTGGTAGCTCTGATGAACCTAGGGATTGGCGTCTACCATCTGGCACAGGGCAGTCTGGTGGAGGACGGAGTTCTCAGCATCTCTGTTTTGAATCCGATCTGCGGCCTGATGATGGGAGTGCTGGCTGCTGCCATGCTCTTCAGATACCGGAGCGAGAGGAGACACTTGGAGGAAGATGAATGATGAGTGCAGGTAAGCCGGGTCTCCAAATTTCGCGGGGGGGGGTACAAAATGAATGAAGAATCTTCGAATGAAGGCGGCGCGCGCGGCCTTGGACCTCTCCCAGCAGCAGCTGGCTGATCTGGTAGGGGTCTCCAGACAGACCATCAATGCCATTGAAAAGGGAGATTATAACCCTACCATTCGCCTCTGTATTGCCATATGCAGAGCGCTGAACCGGACTTTGGATGATCTGTTTTGGGAGTAAAGATTAAGAGGAGGACAAAAAGATGGCATTAAGAAGAGATTTGCTTCTTTTCCCGGAAGGGAAAAGAAAGACAGTTACTTTCAGCTACGATGACGCGGTTACCCAGGATGTACGCTTTGTAGGGCTTTTAAACCGCTATGGACTGAAAGGAACCTTTAATATTAATACAGGGCTGCTGGGACAGGAATCCCTGCATACCCAGAACGGAAAGACGGTATCGCATAATAAACTGAAGCCGGAAGAGATCCTGCGTGTTTATGCAGGGCATGAGCTGGCTGTACACGGGAGAACGCACCTGGAGCTTCCGGCAGTGCCTGCCGGGACTGCGGCCTATGAGATCACGGCAGACCGACAGCAGATCGAGGAGATGGTAAAAAGACCTGTGACAGGCATGGCATATCCTTTTGGAACGTACACAGAAGAGACGAAGAAAGTTCTGAAAAGCTGCGGCATTGATTATTCCAGAACGATTCATTCTACTTATGATTTCCGGATTCCGAAGGATTTTCTCTGTTGGCACCCCACCTGCCATCATGAGGATCCCAGACTCTTCTCCCTGGCAGATCAGTTTCTGGAGGAGATGGACGAAAAGGAAGAATCCAGGCTGTTCTATATCTGGGGCCATTCCTATGAGTTTGATGTGACAGATACCTGGGAACGGATGGAGGAGTTCCTGAAGAGAATCTTTGGTCACGGAGACGTGTGGTACGCCTCCAATGGAGAGATCTGCAGCTACGTCCAGGCGGCCAGAGCCCTGAAATATTCAGCGGACGGTTCATATCTGTATAATCCTTCCGCCACGGACGTGTGGCTCAGAATTCAGGGGCAGGATCTGCATATACCGTCCGGCGAGACAGTGAAGGCGGGAATATAAATGTGTCAGAGAAGAGTTGACGGCGGAAGAAAAGTGAAGGTACGGACTGCAGCGCCTGGAAAGAATTTTGTCCTGAATCCCGGCGACACGGTAGCCGTAATCGGCTGTTCGGATCCCATAGGCGAGAGTCACCGCCTTCAGGCGGAGGAATGCAGAAAAATTCTGGAGGGCTGGGGACTGAAGGTCCGGATGGCCGCTTCCCTGAAGCATGGATGGTGGCAGGGAGAAAAGAGAGGACGGGAGCTAACAGACTTCTATGGGGATGCAGAGGTGAAAGCGATTTTTGACCTCTCAGGAGGAGATCTGGCCAACACGACTCTTCCTTACATAGACTGGAAGACAGTGGCCGCTCATCCTAAACCATTCTGGGGCTACAGCGATTTGACGGCGCTGCTCAATGCCATCTATGCGAAGACCGGCCAGTACGGCTGTCTTTATCAGCTCCGGAATCTGGTCTCGGGTGAAAAACAGACGCAGGAAAAGCAGAGGGCGGATTTTTACAGGACGGTTTTTCAGGGAGAGGATGCGCTGAATGGTTTTTCGGCCGTGTTTCTGCAGGGGGATTCTATGGAAGGAACCGTAGTGGGAGGAAACCTCCGCTGCCTGTTGAAGCTGGCGGGAACTCCCTATTTCCCGGATTTAAGCGATAAGATTCTCTTTCTGGAGAGTTTGGGCGGGGGCAGCTGGCTGACCGCGTCGCTTTTTGGTCAGCTCAGGCTGATGGGAGCCTTTGAAAAGATTCGGGGCCTCCTCCTGGGCACTTTTACGAAGCTTCAGGAGTCCGGCTGCAGCCCGGATCTTGAAGAAATCATTCTTTCAGCGGCGCCGGGGGGACTTCCGGTGGCGGTGACAGGAGAAATCGGCCACGGGAAAGATTCTAAATGCCTGATCGTTGGAGGAAGTCTGAAAATGGAAGCTGAGTAAAAGGAACATAAAAAAGATCGCCGGGAAGCGATCTTTTTTATGTGTATCTGTGTTTTATTTAATGACCTGAATCCAGCCCTCAGGAGCTTTGATACGTCCCATCTGAATGCCGGTGAGAGTATCGTAAAGCTTCTGGGTGACAGGCCCCATTTTCTCCATTCCGCTGGGGAAGCAGATCTCCTTGCCGTGGTCGTTGATCTTGCCTACGGGGGAGATTACGGCAGCGGTACCGCACAGACCGCACTCGGCAAAATCCTTTAACTCGTTCAGATAAACTTCACGTTCTTCTACTTCAAGGCCGAGATAATCCTGGGCCACGGTTACCAGAGAGCGGCGGGTGATGGAGGGGAGAATGCTGCCGGATTTTGGTGTTACCACCTTATTGTCCTTTGTGACAAACAGGAAATTGGCGCCGCCGGTTTCCTCCACTTTCGTTCTGGTAGCGGGATCCAGGTACAGATTTTCGTCGAATCCCTGACGATGGGCCTCCATAATTGGGTACAGGCTCATGGCATAGTTCAGTCCTGCCTTAATATGGCCGGTTCCGTGAGGAGCCGCCCGGTCATAGTCGCTGATCCGGATGGTCAGCGGTCTTACGCCGCCTTTAAAATAAGGTCCCACAGGAGTGGTGAATACGCGGAACTGATACTCAGAAGCAGGGCTTACCCCGATTACCGCGTCGCTTCCGAACATGTAGGGACGGACGTATAAAGTAGCCCCGGAGCCGTAGGGAGGCACATATGCTTCGTTGGCCGCCACAGTCTGGCATACAGCCTCTACGAAGCGTTCTTTGGGAAATACCGGCATTTCCAGGCGTTTGCAGGAATCCTCCATACGCTGCGCGTTCAGATCCGGACGGAAGGTAACGATGTGACCGTCTTCTGTGGTATAAGCCTTCATGCCTTCAAAACAGGTCTGCGCGTACTGGAGAACCCCGGCGCATTCGCTGATCACCACATTGGAATCCGAAATCAGAGCGCCCTCATCCCACGCGCCGTTTTTATAGTTAGAAACGAACCGTTTGTCAGTTTCCACATAGCCGAAACCTAAGTTCGCCCAGTCGATGTTTTTCTTTTCCATAATCAACATCCCTTTCCTTTCAAATTAGTAGTAGTTTACCGCTGCTTTAAAGCGGTGTCAAGTTAAAGTACAGAAAAATCAATGGTTTTTGTCTTTTTTAGGGGGAGGGGCCTTTAAAAAAGTGCCTCTCATTACGGCGTCAGAACCGAATCGCCTGCGGATCTGGTCCATGGCCGCATCCAGCCTCTTCTGCTTTTCGGGATCCGGCTGCATGGGCGCGGGATCCTGGGAACTCTTTTCCTCAGTGCTCAGACCGAAGCTGAAAAGGGAAAGCTGTACCGGCGCGTCCTCCGCAAGAAGCTTTGAAGTCCGGATTCCCAGAAGACGAATGGGAGAGCCGTTCCAGAGCTGGTCAAAGAGCCGGCAGGCGCATTCATACAGGGTGTTGGACTGAGCGGAGGGAGTGTAAAGCTGCGTCTGACGGGAGCAGGAACGGAAGGTGCTGTACTTGATTTCCACCGTGACAGTGGTGGCAATCTGGTGAGCCTTCCGCAGTCTGGAAGAAACCTGCTCCGCGAGCTCCAGAAGCACCTGCTTTGCCTCCTCAGCGGTCAGGACATCCTGACTTAATGTAGTTGAGTTTCCGATTCCTTTTAGTTCATGGATTTCCGGATCCAGAGGAGAGGTGTCAATGCCGTTGGCGTATTCCCACATGGTTTTCCCGTGGCTTTTAAAATGAAGCTGAAGGAAGGCCGGATCCGCGTGAGCCAGATCGCCGATGGTGCGGATGCCAAGCTGCGTAAGGCGTTCGGCGCTGGCATGTCCCACCATATAAAGATCACTTACAGGAAGGGGCCACATTTTGGAAGGAATTTCTTCCGGATAGAGAGTATGCACCTTGTCAGGCTTTTCAAAATCACTGGCCATTTTTGCCAGAAGCTTATTAGGAGCAATTCCCACATTGACGGTAAATCCAAGCTCATCCCGGATGCGGTCCGCGATCCTTCTGGCTCCTGTCTCAGGAGATGGGAAAAGATGGCGGATCGGGGTGAAATCCAGAAAGCATTCGTCTATGGAAATCTGCTGGATATCAGGGGTGTAGGAGCGAAGAAGCTCCATCAGCTCCTGGCTCCGCTTTTTATATAGAGGGCGGTCGGGAGGAACCATGACAAGCCCGGGGCATTTCCGCAGGGCAGAGGCCACAGGCTCAGCCGTGTGGATGCCGAATTTTTTAGCGGGAACCGATTTGGCCAGCACAATTCCGTGGCGGGTCTTTTCATCACCGCCGATAATGGCGGGGATTGTCCTTAAATCCACGGATTCGGGATCCTCCTCCAGCAGCTTCTGAGCCGTCCAGCTTAAGAATGCGGAATTTACATCTATATGAAAAATCAGCCGCATAGAAACCTCCTTTCGGCAGTATTCTGCTGCCTCTATTATATCATCAGCGGAAACAGACAACAACCTTTTGACGAACGCCTTTATTTGAGATATAGTAGTGAAAGAAGCGGTTTATTTCCGCGAGCAACGAGCCGCGGAGTAATGGAAACAGATTTATAAAGAGGAGGAAAGAAAAATGCTGTTCATTGAATATCCAAAATGTTCTACCTGCCAGAAAGCGAAGAAATGGCTGGATCAGCGCCAGATTTCTTATACTGACAGACATATCGTACAGGAAAATCCAACGGCAGAGGAGCTGAAAGAGTGGCAGAAGAGAAGCGGACTGGAGTTGAAGCGCTTCTTCAATACAAGCGGCCGTCTGTATAAGGAAATGGCGCTGAAAGACCGGCTGCCCCAGATGTCTGACCAGGAAAAATTCGAGCTTCTCTCTTCGGATGGGATGCTGGTAAAGCGCCCGCTGATTGTGGGAGATGATTTCGTGCTTGTGGGTTTTAAGGAAAAGGAATGGGAGGAAGTTCTCCTGAAGTAGAAAGGAGCAGGGAATGCGCAGAGAAGAGCTGATCACACAGGGTGCCCTGTATTTTGAGAGAATTGAACAGGGGATGGAGGAGTATGAGTGGCAGAGCATCTGCGTTCCTGCCCAAAAAGCAGGACTGCTTTTGGAAGAAAACTGGAAGAAGAATTCCGGAAAGGCGTTCCTGGATTTTTATTACTTCAGTCTGGAAGACGCGAACAGA
>DVGK01000011.1 GCA_018712785.1 Candidatus Choladousia intestinavium
GATCGGAACCGACTGTATCATTGGGCAGTATAATCAAGACTCTATCCTTGTATTTTATCCGGACGTCGGGTCCAGGTATGAGATTAAAACGCGGCTGGAGGACGCTTTTGCTTATATCCGGGCAGCTATGAGCAGCATAAGCGGAATAGACGCCATGCGTTTGGTGGCGGGAGTCGTCACGGAAACAACAGAACAGGCGGATTACGACGTAATGGTCCTTCATGCCCAGTATCTGTGCGAAATGTGGAAAAACTCAGCGACAGATACAGTGGCTTTGCCTACAGGAGCAGAAAACTGGTCCTGGGTGGGAGGAAATGGAAAAGAAGAGGAAGAATTTCAGACAGAAGAGGCAGAAGAGGAATTGTCCGTCAAAGAGCAGAAGGCGGCTCTGCGCTGTTATACTTCCATGCTGCGGGCGGATTCGCTGGAGCAGTCTGTCAAAAGCTCCATGAGCTGTATTGGCGATTACTACCGGGCAGCCAGAGTTTATATCCTTGCACTGGCGGAAGACAGGCAGACGGTAACGATCCAGTATGAGTGGAAGAAGCCCGGGAAGCCCAGTATCCGTCATGTGATGTCAGGGGTTCAGGTAGAGAAGATTCCCCTGCTTAAGAAATGTCTTGAGGAAAACCGGCCGGTATTCTCAAAGCATAAGCTCCCGCTGAGTAAAGAAAGGGACGAAGAGGACTCCTGGAATTTTATCGTATTCCCTACAGAAGAAAGACAAAAAATAACAGGCTTCCTTTGTGTGGAGAATCCCAAGAGACATTCGCGCCAGTCCTCTTTACTGAAAGAAGTGGTGCCGTATCTGCAAAAAGAGGAAAGCCGGTTTCGGTTCCGTCCACAGATCAGAAGCGGGGCAGTACAGGATATGGTTTCAGGCCTTCCTAATCTTCGGGCCTGCAAAGAGATGATCAACAGTATTGATTCTGCAAATTACAGCTCCATGGGGGCTCTGGCAATCGATATCCCGAATATATCTGATATAAACAACAGTCTGGGATTCCATTACGGAAGGGAGATGCTGGCCTATATCGTGGAGGCTTTGATAGGCGTATTCGGGCAGTGTTTTATCTTTCGTACCTGGGATGCAGAGTTTGTTATCCTGTATCCCAATACGATCCTGGAAGTTTTTGTGGGAAGATGCAGCAGGCTTAGATCCCGTGTCCAGCGGCGCTATCCGGGCGAGATCCGTATCGGATATACCTGGTCAGATGGGGCTTTTACAGCAAAAAATCTGGTGCGCGAGGCACGGTCCATCATGAGATGCGAAACGGTTGAGAATGCAGGGGGAGACGGAAGAGATTTCTTTGGGGAACAGGAAGAGCGGACAGGAGAGATGCAAAGAAGATATATCCCCTATTTCCAGCCGAAAATCGATATGAGAAACGGAAAGCTGGCCGGCGCCGAGGCACTGGTGCGCGGAGTGGATGCAGAAGGAAACATTATTGCTCCGGGGCAGTTTATTGAGGAGCTGGAAAATAGCGGAAAGATCCGGGATCTGGATCTGTTTATGCTGGAAAGTGTCCTTCACCAGATGAGCGAATGGAAGAAGAAGGGGCTGGAGCCTGTCCGTGTCTCGGTGAATATGTCCCGCGTTACGCTGTTTAACCCCACGATACTTGCTTCCGTACTTGCGATACAGAGTCATTATCCGGAAATTGCAGCAGATCAGATCGAGCTGGAAATTACAGAAACGGCAGGCGATGTGGAAACGGCGCCCCTGTCCGGCATCGTAAATAATTTCGGAGAATACGGCATCCGGTTCGAATTGGATGATTTTGGATCGCATTATGCCAATATGACCGTTTTCAGCAATATTAAATTTGATACGGTGAAGCTGGACCGGAGTCTGGTAGCTGATCTGCCGGACAATGAGATCAGCTGTATGTTGGTGGAAAATATCATCAAAATCTGCCGTAATGTAGGGATGCGCTGTGTGGCGGAAGGAGTGGAAACACATCGGCAGGAAGAGGCATTGTTAAAAGCGGGATGTGTTTACGGACAGGGCTATTACTATAACAAACCGTTACCGCCTCAAAAATTTGAAGAGATTTATTTAAGTCAGTAACAGATGGAGGAAATCTAAGATGGCAAAGAAAAGAAGTATGGATACCATACAGAAGAAAGATGCGAAAGCTTCATTCATAGTTGGCCTGGGGGCATCGGCAGGAGGGCTGGAAGCCCTGCAGCAATTTTTTCAGCAGATGCCTGCCAACAGCGGTCTGAGCTTTGTTGTGATCCAGCATCTTTCTCCTGATTATAAAAGCCTGATGGCAGATATTCTGGGGAAATATACAGAGATGGACGTCAGACAGGCAGAAAATGAAATGGCAGTTGAGCCGAACACAGTTTATCTGATCCCTCCCAAGAAGAATCTGACACTGAAAAACGGAAAGCTGATGTTGACAGAATATATACATGGGACACTGAATCATCCGATCGATGTGTTCTTTGCTTCTCTGGCGGAAGAAAAGGGAGGAAAGGCGATTGCAGTCGTGCTTTCAGGCACCGGTTCAGACGGGACAAGCGGTATAAAGACAGTGAAAGAGCATGGAGGACTGGTGATCGTACAGTCTCCGGGAACGGCGAAGTTTGACGGAATGCCCCGCAGCGTGATAAATACGGGACTTGCGGATTTTATTCTTTCACCGGATGAGATTGTGGATGAGATCCTGAATTTTTCCAATTATCCCGATCTGATCCGGTTTGAAGACCATGAAGTATTTCTTTCGGATGAGGAGACATTCTCTCAGATTTATGCGATTTTAAAAAAAGCCAGCGGCATTGATTTTACTAATTATAAACGGACAACTGTTATGCGCCGTATTGAAAGAAGAATGGTCATTACCCACAGGGTCAGCCTGTCGGATTATGTAAAAATGCTGGG
>DVGK01000103.1 GCA_018712785.1 Candidatus Choladousia intestinavium
AAAGCTTCGCTGCGATATTCTGGTCTGCGGCGTGGAACGGGAAGAAAAGGTGTACATTCCTTCCGGAAATTTTGTTCTGAAGGATCAGGACCGGATTTCTATTATCGCCTCCCCCGAAAACTCTTCTAAATTTTTCAGCAAAGTGGGAATACATACACAACAGGTTAAAAGCGCCCTGATCATCGGCGGAGGAACACTGAGCTATTACCTGGCCTCTTCCCTTCTTCGTATGAGGATTAAAGTGAGTATTATTGAAATCAATGAGGAACGCTGTGAGGAATTAAGCGAACTTCTCCCTGAAGCCAACATTGTCTGCGGTGATGCCACAGACAAAAAATTGCTTCTGGAAGAGGGGCTTGTTAATGCCGAGGCTTTCGTTACCCTTACAAATTTTGACGAAGAAAACATTCTTCTGAGTCTGTTTGCAAAAAAGGTATCTTCCGCAAAGCTTATTACCAAAGTAAACCGCATTTCCTTTGACGATATCGTAGAGGGGCTGGATCTGGGAAGTGTTATTTATCCCCGGTATATCACCGCGGACTATATTCTCCGGTACGTCCGAGCTATGGGAAATTCTCTTGGCAGCAACGTGGAAACTCTGTATCATATTCTGGATGGCCAGGCGGAAGCCCTGGAATTCGCAGTTAAGGAAACACCCAATGTTACCGGAGTCCCGCTTTCCCAGCTGGATCTGAAGGATAATCTTCTGATTGCCTGTATAAACCGCAGTCGGCAGATTATGATTCCCAGAGGTCAGGACACAATCCAGCCGGGCGATACGGTTATCGTTGTCACCACAATAAAGGGTCTGAAGGATTTGAAGGATGTACTGAAGAAAAGATAAGAATAAACGTTTAGAAAATTTTATCCGCTTATAAACGCGGAGCAGGTGAGAAAATGAACTATACGATTGTAAAATATATTCTTGGACAAGTTTTAAATATTGAAGGCGCTTTTATGGTGTTTCCCCTCATAACGGCTTTGATTTACCGGGAGCCTGAGGGGTGGTCCTTTGGCTTCACCGGCCTTCTCTGTCTCCTCATCGGCTTCCTTCTTTCCAGAAAAAAGGCGGAAGGAGCCGTGATTTATTCAAGAGAAGCCTTCGTTACCGTGGCTATCTCCCGGATTCTTTTAAGTGTCATGGGGAGTGTTCCTTTTGTTATTACCGGAACCATCCCCAACCCCATTGACGCCCTTTTTGAAACTGTATCAGGCTTTACCACCACCGGATCCAGTATCTTAACAGATGTGGAATCTCTTCCAAGATGCATGATTTTCTGGCGGAGCTTTACCCACTGGCTTGGCGGTATGGGCGTCCTGGTGCTTCTTCTGGCCTTTCTGCCAATCAAAGGCGGTTCGCATATGAATCTGATGAAGGCGGAAAGTCCCGGCCCCTCGGTAAGCAAGCTAGTGCCTACCGTGAGAGCCACCGCGAAGATTCTGTACATTATTTACATATTTCTAACCCTGCTGCAGATTCTTTTTCTGCTCCTTGGCAGGATGCCTCTTTTTGACGCGCTGACCATCACTTTCGGTACGGCCGGAACAGGCGGTTTCGGAATTAAAAATGACAGTATGGCAGGCTATTCCCCCTACCTTCAGGTAGTGGTAACCGTATTTATGATTCTGTTCGGTGTAAATTTTTCCGCCTACTTCCTGATCCTGCGCAAGAAATTCAAGCAGGCTTTTTCTATGGAAGAAGTACGGTGGTATCTGCTGATCATCTTTGTGTCCATTATGACGACTGCCGTTATGGTAACAAATATGTATTCCTCCTTCTGGGAGGCCCTGCGCCACTCTGCCTTCCAGGTGGGTTCCATTATTACCACCACCGGCTACACCACTACTGACTTTAACCTATGGCCTGCTATTCCCAGGACGATCCTGGTGATGCTCATGTTCGTAGGCGCCTGTGCCGGAAGTACCGGCGGCGGCATTAAAGTATCCAGATTGCTCATCTTAGCAAAGGCCATCCGCAGAGATCTCCATCTCATCCTCCATCCCCGCAGCATAAAAAAGCTGAAGATGGACGGGCATGTTCTGGAGCAGGATGTGATCCGGTCCACAGGCACATTTTTTGTGGCTTACATCCTGATTTTTTCTTTTTCTGTCCTGCTGGTGGGAATTGACAACCTGGATCTTGTAACCAACTTCACCAGTGTGGCAGCCACACTTAACAATATCGGTCCTGGCCTGGAGCTGGTTGGACCCATGGGAAATTTCTCTGTGTTCTCGGATTTTTCCACAGCGGTGCTGACCGTTGATATGCTGGCCGGAAGACTGGAAATCTTCCCTCTGCTGCTGCTCTTTACCAGAGATACATGGCGGAAGCACTAAGTCTGTCCCTATCCGCAAGGCCAGTAGCTCAGAGTGCGGGCTTTATGCCCGCTCTGCTTGGCCACGCCTCAGTGGATCAGCTTTCCCTTTAAATACTACATAAACCAGCTTATGCACCTCTTCCGCGTCAAATGGCCTTCCAATGTCTCATACCCGTTTTTATTTTATAAATACCTGTCTGCGTCTCTCGCTTTGTAGAGAAATCGCCGAACCTCCATTATATCTCCTATGACAACATAATAAACTACATAATTCCGCACGTAAATCCGATAATACGGATATTTTCGCTTTTTTGCAGATGAATAGGGTTCGAACGCCAATGGATAATTCAAACGTTCCAATATTGCCGTCTCTACATCATTCGCAAGCTTTTCTGCTGCGTCCGGATTTTTTAGCACATTTGTAATGTAACTCACCGTCCGCATCAAATCCTTCTCAAACAGAGGCAAGTAACAGAGTTTATACTTTTTATTTTCCACGAATCACACTCCTTACGTTTCGGAATACATCATCATGGCTTAATCTCTCTTCCGTAGTTTCTGCTATTTTATCCGCCTCATCCAGTTTCATCTCAACATTCTCTGTAAGCCTGGCATATTCCTCCAAACTCAGCACAACCATTGCTCCATATCCGTTTTTAGTCAAATATACCGGTTGTCCCTCCTTGATAGTCCTTTCAATCTCGGGAAATTTATTTCTCAAATCTGAAACAGGTCTGATCTGTATCATTATGTTCTCTCCTTTCACCGCATATTTCATTTTCTTCTTATTTTTTATCTTAATTTTATCATTATCTTATCATCTCTACAAGCTCTATCCTTTACAGACTTTGAAGATATAAATGAGTCTCTGATTGGGCGGTATGAGGAGGCACAACAGAATAAATAATAATAGGGAAAACAGCCGCCTCTCTTCTTACCTTGCATAGTTGGCAGCCGTTTTCCCTTTCCTGTTATTGATATAACGTATCCGATGAAGGAACACAGGCTTTAGATCTCACCGTCACTTTCCCTCCTCCATATAGAGCGTCACGTCCTCCGTATAGTCGCCTCCCTCATACTCCTGGGTACACGCTTCATCCGTGTACAGCCCGGTATAGCCCTCCGGCTGCACCAGAGTCACTGCGCATCCTTTTCCTACAGACATCTCCAGCGTCCGCTCCTGATCCGTTCCAGGATCAATCACAAAAGTCACGGTTCTGGAATCCTCATTGTCCAGCTGATCCATCAAATCCTGCGATGCTTCATAGACGTCCGGTTCTGTATCCACAGTGGTGCTGCTCAGCAGAAACTCTGTTCCATCCTCTGAAACTTCATAGCACTCCTGACTCTGAAGAATGTGAGTGGCCTCATCCACTGTATAGATAAACCGCAGGCCGTCTCCTTCCTGATAAAGAAGGCTCGCATAGGAGTCCTTGACCTGATCTCCCGAAACCTCTGTCGTCACCACCACGACTCCATCCTCCGCTTCCTCAGAGACAAGAGTTTCCCCTGAAAAATCAGAGCTTATATAATTGGACTGATTCTGTTTCAAAAACTCCTCATAGGAAGCATCATCTATAAAACAGTACCGATAAGGAAGGTTACTTTCTGAGCTGAATCCATATCCTTCCCCATCTTGTATGATGTCGACATCTCCATCGCTATTCTCATAGACAAAAGTATTTTCTCCCAGATACACGTAATCGGAATATGTCTCCGCCCCCTGATTGTCGTAATAAATCGTGTGAATTCCTATCTCTCCGTTTTTTTCTAAAACAGCTTCCAGTGTATTGGCCGCTTCCATCTGGCTTAAAATATCATCCTGCGTTTCTTCAGACTCGCTCATCTGCACATTCTCTGACGAATTCTCTGTCTCCTGAGCAAATACCGGTGTCACTGTCATAAAACCGCAGGCCAAAATTCCTGATAAGATATACAATTTTTTTCTCATTCATCCGCACCTTCCTTTCTGCTGCCGCCTTACTTTTGTTCTTTTTTGAACGCTCTGTAAAGCAGCGCCGCTTTATGGGGACAGATTATAACACGATTTTTCCCGCTTTTCTACAAAGACACCAAATCTTCATTCTTTCTTAACTTTCCAGCTCCTTTTTGCCCAGGCGCACTTCTTCCAGAAGTCTCGCCATCTCCTGCGGCAGGCACTCAAACAAGTAATTTTTTCTGCCAGGAATGGAATCCTGGAAAAAAGCGCGCATTTCCAGGCTGGCTGCTTCGATCTCTTCCTTCAGCCCGGCAGCTGACAGGCGGCTGGCGCCTCCTCCCAGGATGATCACCTGCTCCAGAGCGTCAGAGGTAGCCACTGTCACCGGATAGTTCCGGCTGATCTCGTGAACCGTCTTCTCGATATACTGGTCTGCCGTCTCCGCCTCTTTTGTATAGACCACATAGATATTATGATACTTCTGAACCTCTCCCAGTCCGCCCTTTACCTTATAGGCGTCAAAAACAAGAATCAGGATGTTCCTGCAGTAGCCCTGATAGTTTGAAAGAATATCCATCAGCTTGTCCCTGGCGCTGTCAATATTGACTGCTGCCAGTTCCCGCAGCTCCTCCCAGGCAAAGATAATATTGTAGCCGTCCACCAGAAGATATTCTTTTTCTCTGTTTCGCCTGCTTCTTCTTCCAGCGCCGGTGCTGCTGTTCTCCCTCTGCCCGGGCAGCTCCCGGTTTTCCCCCTGTCTCTTTCTGGCTCCGACACTTCTGTTCCATCCGGCCCGCCCCTGCTTTACCGCGCCGTAGGTTCTTTCAAAAATTTCCTGCAGTTCCTTGTCATCAGCCAGGGAAGGGCCTGGAGCTTTGGACTTTTTCACGGGCTGAAGCTCCTCCGGCTCCTCTGGTGCAGACTCCCGTTCCTCCTTCAGCACAGGCTCCAGATGCATGTATCGGTGTACCTCCTGCCATCCTACTGTAAAACCGGCGCCGTGAGAGCAAAAGACAGAACCGGGGGGATTCTCTGTGTCCGCCTCCGGATCATAGCCGGAATTCAAAATAACTTCCTCCGCATTGTGACACGGACGGTAGCCCTCAAAGGTGCAGGACAGTCTCCCAAGCCCTTTCGTGTAGGAGAGCAGCTCTGTCTGGTAATCTCTCATTTCCGACACAGGGACTTCTCCTGTAAGTACAGCCCTGCCATTTTCAATCCACGGCTGTTCAAAGGTTCCGTACTTTTTTTGTATATCTGACATGGCCCTTCCCACATTTTCATCCGGAAGCTGGATTCTGAAGGCATAGTACGGTTCCAGCAGAACGGATCTGGCCTGCATAAGGCCCTGGCGCACAGCCCGGTACGTAGCCTGCCGGAAATCTCCTCCCTCGGTATGCTTGGTGTGAGCCCGGCCAGCTGCCAGTGTAATCTTCATATCCGTAATCTCTCCGCCGGTCAGCACGCCCTTGTGCTGCTTTTCCTCCAGATGGGTCAAAATCAGTCTCTGCCAGTTCCGGTCCAGTTCATCCTCACTGCAGCAGGTATCAAACTGCAGGCCGCTCCCCGGCTCGCCCGGCTCCAGAATCAGATGCACCTCCGCATAATGCCGAAGCGGCTCAAAATGTCCGACCCCCTCTGCCACAGAGGCAATCGTCTCCTTATAAATAATGCTTCCCTTCCCAAACTCCGCCTTTACTCCGAAGCGCTCCTGAATCATGCTCTTCAAAATCTCCGTCTGGACTTCTCCCATCAGCTGCATGTGTATAGTGCCCGTGTTTTTCTCCCACACCATATGAAGCTCCGGCTCCTCCTCTTCAAGCTGGCGAAGCTTCAGATACATCTGGTGTACATCGCACTGGAGCGGCAGAATTACTTGGTAGGTCAGAAGGGGCGTCAGGAGCGGAACGTTCTCTTCCCCCTCCTCTCCAAGTCCCTGCCCGGCTCTGGTATAACTCAGTCCAGTCACTGCACAGATCTGGCCCGGGAAGACTTCCTGAACGCTCTCATAGCCCGCCCCGGAATAAATCCTGATCTGATCTGCCTTTTCTTCCCAGCTCTCATTTTCTTCGGAGATGCCTTCCCTCCGGCCTGACAGAAGGGTCTTCACCTTCAGGCTTCCTCCTGTAATCTTCATATAGGTCAGACGGCTGCCCTGAGCGTCTCTGCTGATTTTATAAATTCTGGCCGCAAACTCCTCCGGATAGGCCGGAAGAGCCATATACTGCTTAAGACCCTGCAGGAATTCATCCACGCCCTGCATCTTAAGAGCAGAGCCAAAATAGCAGGGAAACACTCCCCGCTCCCGGATCAGATCCCGGATCTGTGCTTCTTCAATCGTTCTTCCTTCCATATACTGTTCCAGCAGTTCATCGCCGCACATAGCCAGCTCTTCCTGGAACTTCTCTTCCTCCTGATCAAAAGCAACACACCGGTCATCCAGTTTCTCTTTCAGCTCTTCCAAAATCTTCCCCCGGTCAGTCCCCTCCTGATCCATTTTATTCACCCAAAGAAAGACCGGGATCTCATACCTCTTCAGAAGCCGCCACAGAGTCTCCACATGCGCCTGGACGCCGTCCGCGCCGCTGATTACCAGAATAGCATAGTCCAGCACCTGCAGTGTCCGCTCCATCTCCGCCGAAAAATCCACATGTCCTGGTGTGTCCAGAAGAGTAACCTTAAGATCCCCCAGTAAGACCTCTGCCTGCTTGGAAAATATGGTAATTCCTCTGGCCTTCTCCAGGGCGTACGTATCCAGAAAAGCATCTCCGTGATCCACCCGCCCCATCCTGCGGATGGCGCCGCTGCGGTACAAAATACTTTCAGCCAGGGTCGTTTTCCCCGCGTCTACATGGGCCAACAGACCCGCACAAATATGTTTGATCGGCTTCGTTTCGTCGGCCTGTCGGCCCATAAAAAATCCTCCTCTCGTAAAGACATACTATAAATTAGTATATCACAAGAGGAGGACAGCGTCGAGATATAGATTTGAAATCGCCTACAGCCTACGGCGTGTTTCCCATAGGGAGCTTTGGATAAATATGTAGGGTAAAGTCTCCTTCTGGCGTTCGATACATTGTGATTTTCTTCATGACAATTTTCCACAACCGATTTTTTTCTTCTACCGATAGGTGGGGATAACTGTCCAGAATTTGCTGTGTTGTAGGTATTACCTCTGCTTCAATGCTTTTCGTACTGCTCTTGGATTCCTTCTGCTTCAGCAGGTCATCCTCTGAGGCTTGCAGCTTTCGAAGCTCTTTCATCAATGTCTCATTGCGTTTTGTGAACATTTCAACGGTATAAACGCCTTTCTCTAAGTATTCGCAAATATTGTCCTGTTGTGTGCGAAGTTGAGCCAGTTGACCTTGAACAACAGATAAGGCTGTATCAATAGGATCTGTTTGAGGAAGATCATCTGATTTTACCCTGATCGTATATTCTGCCAACCAACTTCTCATTGCATCCAAAATCGCTTCCTCTGCAAAATCACATTTGATTGCCCGGCAGTTACACCCCCTGGTTGGGCAGCGATACCAAGGCAATGTACTCTGCTTTTTGCTAGGGACATTTCGCTTCATAAGCGCACCGCATTTTTCACAATATAAAATAGAAGCAAAAGGATTAGCCAACTTCCTGTTTGTATTAACCGAAACATGGCCTCTTTCTCTCTGCTTGGCCTTTACGGCGTCCCACTGTTCTTGAGTAACGATTGGATCATGCAAGCCTTCATATAACTCATAATCGTGAGACTTTACCCGCTTTTTTACAAGCATACCGTCTTTTACGACACGTTTTGTAGGTTCATGCCGCCAGCGTATCATTCCCAAGTAGACCTCATTGTTCAAAATGTTTGCGATTGAGGTTTGTCCCCATGTGCCAGTGCGAGAAGGAATATGCATCTGGTTCAACTGATATGCAATGGTATTGTAGCCGATACCTTGCTTTCCATACATATCAAAAATCAACCGCACAATCTCTGCCTCGCCTAGTTCGATTTGCAGGCTGCTACCCTTAGTACCGGGTAACTTATAAGATCGATACCCATAAGGAGCCATAGAGCCAAGGAATTTTCCCTCAGATGCTGATTGGTTACGGCCTCTGACCAGACGCTTGGTGATAGTTTTCAGTTCGTATCGGCTAAACATGAACTTCATGTCCGTAAACTGCTCGTCCGATTCGTTTTGAAGGTCATAGATTTTGGATGGCGTGATAATCTTGCAGTTATTCGTCTGTAAGACCTGCATTATATAGCCGGATTCCAGCGAAGATCCTCTGGACAAAGGCGTGATTGCCCTTGGTAAACCGCTTGGCAAATTCTACGCCCAGGCGGTTGGCTTCCTCCGGTGTGATTTCACCGGGTTTGAATGACTGGCGCACATGGTAGGCAATCACATCGTCCGCACCGCGCACCCGTCCGGTGGCGGCGATGTACTGCCGCTTCGCCAGCAGAAACTCCGCGTCGGCGGTCCGGCTGTCACAGCCATAGCCGGTAATCAGTTTTCCGTTGTCGGTCTTTTGCGGATTTGCCACATAATCAATAATATCGCTGATTGCTCGGCTCTCCGTGCGCCCCTTGCCGATATGCAGGGGCATGATGCGTGTGGTTGCCATAGATGGAGCCTCCTTTCTCATAAGCAGAGAAGATATTTTTTTGATTTTTCATGGGGATTGACATATTTTCTAAAGTTGCATATAATAATAGTACAAGGTAGGCAACGGCGTGTGTCTGCCAAAGCGTTGAAGCATAATAGCGTACCGGGATGTCTTGTTATGCAGAGCTTTCAGTAGGGGTTGTGCAGTAACCTCAAACCGGAGTAGGCTGCAAAGCCAAAAGAAAATGCTCAAAGCCGCCTTGCATTGCAGGGCGGCTTTCTTTATGGACAGAGAGGTTTTATGGATAAATTACAAAAGTGTGCAAAAGCATTTGAAAATTTGTTGGAGATACAATATCGGATCATTATTGGCCGAAAGGGAAAAACCGTAGAGTTGGTGATTGGCTTCTCCAAACTGGACTTTCATCATTTGATGGGTCTTGGAAAACTGAAAGATTTGCGGATCGCAAAACAAAATCGTGGTTCTGTATTTGATGAAATCATAACCGGAAACACCACCTATGAAACTTTAACGAAAAGCCGTTACCTGGCTCAAATTGAGAACCGGTTTGAGCCATTGGCATTGATTGAACAGCTCTTGGAGATAATCGTCTGGTGTTCCGGTACAATGCAAAATTGAATCAGTTCTCTTTAATTGAAGCGGACTATTTATTATCAACTCCGTTGGAAAACAGCGATATTTACATTTTTATTGCCGAACACAAAAACACAGGAAAATATTTCTGCCGATCTTTCTTCCCGAAAGAGAAGAAGGACTACACAGAAGGACAACCGCGCTACACCATGCTTTATAAAGAAAAGAGAAACATGGTTACTGGAGAGATTACCGTCCAATATGATAGGCTCACTCCAAAAAATCAACCGTAATTTCTAAAAGGGGGTGCTAATTATGCAGCCGATCTCCGTAGAAAAATTTGCCGATATGGTAATGAAAAACAACAATGGGTATCATAAAAAGGAACTTGTAAAAACATTGAGAGAAACGCTTACTGCCAAGAAAAACGGTGCACGATGTACGGTCTGTGGTGCGCCGATTTGGGCGGCCGGAAGTGCTATCACTGGTAGTAACCTTTGCTTTACCTGCGCAACAGGTGAAGCAGATGACAGCGAAGATTATGAGATAGAGTAAATAGGGTGTCGGAAATACCGACACCCTGTTTTTATTCATAAACCAAATCCTGAATGACAAATTTCAAATCCTGTACCTTGCCCAGCAGCCAGATAGCAGCCATCGGCAATCCACAGGGAGAAATCAGAAAAGCCAGTATTAAAGCGATGATCCCATTCTGGTGAGGACCAACAATCAGCATGAATACCCCGCAAAGGGCAAAAAATGTACTGACAAGCCCCAGCACCAGGCCGGAGAGATAGACCAGCCCCGCACAGAGCCAGACAAATAAAGTCAGCGCCAGAATCACCGGAGCCACCACGATCTTCAACAGCAGTTTCAAAATAAAACCGATTACCCTCATGTTTCTTCCTCCTCCCATTGTTTCCGAAAGCTCTGGCAGAGAATTTCCGCCTGTCTTTCATCTTCTTCTGTTGCTTCCCGGCGACCTTTGGTCCGCTTCATCACCTCGTAGCTGCTGTAATCGGATAACAGCACCTCAAACAGCTCATCCGGCGTCCGGCTGAGAAGTCCGTCCACGCAGTAGGGAGAATCCCCGTTCCAGGTTACGCGCAGATACCCATTCCTGCAAGGGAGAACTTCTTCCTCTAAATCGCAGTCCAGATAATCCTGAAACATCTCTAACACTTTTTCAAAGGTTTTCATCTATGCTCACTCCTTTGCGGCAATCTGTTTTCTACCCATATTATCCTTGCCGTTCCAATCCTGGATAGCCTTGTCGATGTCATTGTCCGAGAGAGGGCGCAGCAGCTCGTGGAGCTTGGGATAGGTCTCGTCGATGATTTCTCGATGAAGGCGCTGGCGGAACTCCGGCGTGTCGGAATAGAGGCGGAGCAGCTCCATGTTGCCAGATCCCAGGACAGCACGGCGAATCGCGGCATTGCCCTCGATCACGGCGTTCTCATGGTCACTGTGACCGCAGGCATTGCGATATGGCACATCTTCCATAACAGCGGCAAGTACAATGGGCTTGTATTGCTCATGCAGCTCCC
>DVGK01000104.1 GCA_018712785.1 Candidatus Choladousia intestinavium
GATGGCGGAAAACGAACAGGATGGGGGAAAAGTGTAGCTGTTGTTTTGATGCTTTTTCCGTTTCCGCTTTCGTTTCCAAGCAAAAAACCTGCTCTGGCTTAATTGCCGGAGCAGGTTTTTCTACAGGCTGAACCTCCCGCAAGGGAGGTTTTTTATGAAGAAAAATATACCGCAGTCTTCTGTTATTTTGATCTCTCAAAGGGCTTACCGTTGGCTGCAGGCACTCTGGCATGGCCTACGAAAAGCACCAGGGTGATGACTGTGACCACATAGGGAATCATGGATATCAGGTTCGGAGAAATCCAGTTTCCCTGGCTGGCGATGGTCCGAAGACCGGTACACAGCCCGAACAGAAGACAGGCAAGCATGGCCCCATGAGGGGTGAATTTACCGAAAATAACGGCAGCAATGGCAATAAAGCCCTGTCCCACAATGATCGCCGGACGGAACTGGCTGACTGTCGCCAGCGTAACGTAAGCGCCTCCCAGACCTGCCAGGAATCCAGAAAGAATCACACAGATATAGCGGATTCTGAAAACATTGATTCCAAGGGTTGCGCAGGCTTCCGGATGTTCTCCTACCGCCCGCAGCCGCATTCCGAATCTTGTTTTATAAAAGACAAACCAGACGACGATCACTGCAATAAAGGCCAGATAAGCCGCTGAATACGTATTCAGCACGTTGTTCCAGAAGGAACCTACCGGAAATACGCCGTCCAGAAGCCTTGGAAGCTTGCTGGCCGTGTCAATGGACGGAGAATCCGAGGAACCGTCGAACATGGCCTTGCACAGGAAAATTGCCAAACCGGGAGCCAGGAAGTTAATAGCCGTTCCTGAGATGGTCTGATCCGCCCCGAAGCTGACGCAGGCGATGGCGTGAAGAAGTCCGAATGCCGCTCCGGCCAGACCGCCGCACAGGAAGGAAAACCAGGGATTCCCTGTAAAATATGCCACAACAACGCCTACAAAAGCTCCAATAGTCATCATTCCCTCGATTCCGATATTGATAACCCCGCTCCGTTCTGAAAAGCAGGAGCCCAAAGCAGCATAGAGCAGAGGCGGCATGGCGATCAGGGTTGCATTAATGATTAATCCAAGGTCAGAAATAATCGTTTCCATTAAGCTTTTCCTCCCTTCCGGTTCAAAATCAGATTTCGAAGTACATGAGAAACGGCGATAAACAGAATAATCGTTCCCATAATAATATCCACCACTTCGGAGGGAGCATCCACCAGACTCAGCTTCGTTCCTCCATATTTCATGGCTCCATAGAAAAGTCCTGAAAATATACATCCGATGGGGTTGGAACCTGCGATCAGAGCTACGGTAATTCCCTGAAACCCATAATTTTCCTGGGACGCGAACTGGCTGATTCTCATGGACATACCCATCAGCTGCACAGCGCCACCAAGCCCTGCCAGGCCGCCGGAAATAGCCATAGCCGTCATAACCGCCCGGTTGGAGTTGATTCCTCCGTACTGAGCCGCAAAATTATTGTAGCCAACGGCTCTCAGCTTATATCCCAGGGTTGTTTTCTTAATGATAAACCAGATCAGAACAGCGGCAATTACAGCCAAAATGAAACCAAAATTGGCATTTCTGTTTTTACCCAGCACATCCCGGATTACATCAGGAAAGACAATCGACGCCGAATCCAGGATATCCTTAGTGGCCTCGCCGCCTCCTTCCTTGTGGAGAATGGGAAGATTTACCGCATAGTTGGAAAAATAGTACGCAATCCAGTTAAACATAATAAAGGAAAGGACCTCGTTGATTCCCCGCTTCACCTTCAGAAGCCCCACTATGCTTCCCCAGACAGCACCGGCTGCCACAGCCGCCAGCATACAGAGAGGTACATGAAGAACCGGCGGGAGATCTACCAGGATCCCCACCGTGCAGGCCGCGAGAGAACCCACAACAAACTGTCCCTCAGCCCCGATGTTAAATACACCGGTCTTAAAGGAAAAGGCAACGCTTAACCCTGTGAAAATCAGAGGGCTGGCATAGATAAACGCCCATATAATGTTTTTCAGATTTCCAAAAACGCCTTCAAACAGCTGCCCATATGCCGCCCCCGGACTGATTCCGGCAAAAAACAGAAGGATTGCGCCTATAATAAAACCAATCAGAATGGACAGCAGCGTATAAAAGGCATTGCCATGAAGGATTCCTTTTTTCTTATCCATGTACCGCACCCCCTGCCATCATTAGTCCGAGCTCGTTTTCATCTGCCTCACTGCCTACCACACTTCCGCTGATATGCCCGTCGAAAATAACTTCGATCCGGTCCGAAAGACTCATAATCTCATCCAGCTCAAAAGAAACCAGAAGAACCGCTTTATTTTTATTCCGCTGCTCCACTAGATAGCGGTGTACAAACTCAATGGCCCCTACATCAAGACCTCTGGTAGGATTCACCGCGATCAGCAGCTCAGAGTCGTTTGTGATCTCTCTGGCGATGATTACCTTCTGCTGATTTCCTCCTGAAAGGGTCCCCGCCGGACGGTTCTCACAGTCCGCGGGACGGACATCGAATTTACGAACCAGCTCTTTAGCATGGCTTTCGATCTTATCCTTTTTCAGAATTCCATGACTGGAAAATTCCTCTGTATTAAAATTCTGCAGGATCAGATTCTCCGCCACCGTGAAATCAAGCACCAGGCCGTATTTCTGCCGGTCTGCCGGAATGCTGGTGATTCCGCTGTCAAAGCATTCTTTCGGCGTGGCATTAAACACGTTCTTTCCATGAAGATGAACCTCTCCGGAGTCAGCCTTACGAAGTCCGGTTAGAATCTCCACAAACTCGGTCTGTCCGTTTCCATCGACTCCGGCCAGTCCGACGATCTCTCCCTGACGTACCTTCAGATTCAGACCCTTCAGAATCTGAACGCCTCGGTAGTCCTTTCCCTTCAGATCTTTTACCTCCAGGACTACTTCGCCAGGTGTGATCGGCTTCTTTTCTACTTTAAAAGTAACATCCCGGCCTACCATCATGGAGGCCAGCTCATTTTCATTGACCTTCTCAACATCCACTGTGCTGATATACTTTCCCTGACGGATGATCGTACACGTATCCGCGGCCGCCTTAATCTCTTTCAGCTTATGGGTAATCAGAATAATGGATTTCCCATCCGCCGTCAGATGGCCGATGATATCAATGAGTTCGCTGATCTCCTGCGGAGTCAGAGAAGCCGTAGGCTCATCCAGAATCAGAATATCCGCTCCCCGGTAGAGAACCTTCAGAATTTCCACTCGCTGCTGCATTCCAACGGAAATGTCTTCAATCTTGGCGTCCGGGTCCACTTTCATGTGGTATCGCTCTGAAAGCTCCACCACCTTTCTTCTGGCCTCTTTTAAGTCCACGGTCAATCCTTTTTTCGGTTCCATCCCAAGGACAATGTTTTCCGTTACTGTAAAAGGCTGTACCAGCATAAAGTGCTGGTGTACCATACCAATGCCAAGTTCAATGGCATGGCCGGGACTGTTAATGCTTACCGGCTTCCCTTTTACCTCAATCTGTCCGGATGTGGGACGGTATAATCCGTAAAGGACATTCATTAAGGTACTTTTTCCCGCACCGTTTTCGCCCAGGATGGCATGAACCTCTCCCTTATGCACGGTAAGGTTGATATGGTCATTTGCCACAAAGTCTCCAAATTTTTTTACAATGTCCCGCATGGCAATGACGACATTGTCTTTATCCATATGTCCAACTCTGCCCAAGTGTTCTCCTCCTAACAGCAGAATGGGGCATTGTTGTCAACGCCCCCATTCCCGCTTATCTGTGAACTGCGCTGCCGTCCAGGCCGCAGCCCTTTTCAGCTTCATTTCCGTTCATCAGTCAAGCTCATATATATCTCCGTATGCAGCTTCGAAATCTTCCTGTGTAGAGGGGACAACGATATCGCCGTTGATAATCTGTTCCTTCACTTCGTTAACTGCCTCCAGAACATCGTCGGAAAGGTTGTCCGTGGTGGGAGCAATGTCAACACCCTCTGACGCCAGGTCATATGTGATAACGCCAGACTCCAGCGTGCCCTCCAGACACTGCTGCGCTACATCATAGCACGCGTTGTCCACGCGCTTCATAGCAGAGGTCAGGATCGTCTCAGGAGCGATGGAGCTCTGGTCAGAGTCAACGCCGATGGCCCAGATGCCGTTCTCTGTACAAGCCTCGATTACGCCAAGACCAGTTGCACCCGCGGCATGGAAGATAACGTCCGCTCCGCCTGTGATCTCGGCGGTAGCCATGGATTTTCCGGTTGCCGTATCACTGAAGGAGTTTGCGTTCTGCTGAAGAACCGTAGCTTCCGGATTCGCGTCCAGCACGCCCGCCAGATATCCGTAACCAAACTGATTCATAGTGTCTGTAGACATGCCCAGGACAAAGCCGACGGTGTTGGACTCTGTGGTCAGGCCGGCAACATATCCTACCAGATAAGAAGCTTGGGCCTGCTCAAACATCAGGCAGGTAACGTTCTCAAGATCTGAACAGGTTGCATCGTCAATGATTGCGAATTTCTGCTCCGGATAATCCTCTGCCGCAGCTCTCGTTGCGTCTGCCAGCATGTATCCTACACAGATGATCAGATCATACTCTCCATCGATGAAGGTCTCAATGTTCGTCGCGTAATCCGCGTCTGTAGAGGATTCCAGATAATCCACCTCAATCCCCAGCTCTTCGCTGGCTCTCTGAAGACCTTCCCATGAAGACTGGTTAAAGGATCCGTCATTTACACCCCCGACATCTGTAACCATACCTACCTTAATGGTGTCTTCCTCTGCTGAGGCCACCATGCCGAAAGAAATCGCAGAAAGTACCATAGCGCCTGTAAGCAGTAAAGACAAGCATTTCTTTTTCATAGTTGCTTTCCTCCTTTTGAAATGTAAATAGTCATATTGTTATTTTAGCATAATATTCTGAAAAAATCCACATAGAAATCGAAAAAAGAAGGCAACTGTCTTTTTCCAACAGCTGCCTTCTTCTCTATTCTGCCTGCAATTCTGTTTCCGTCTCTGTCTCCTCCTGGGACGCAGGGGTAATTACGATGTTTTCTCCCGGAATATCGGTCTTGCGCTTTACGATATCTTCGATTTGCGCTCTCTGGGCATCGCTGAGCTGAGCCTCATTCACCACCACATCGGCCTTTCCGTCTGTAATGCTGACAATACACTCCTCAAAGCCCTTTGTCTCAAGAAGCAGCTCTGCTGCCGCCTCCTGTTCCGCGATCTGCGCCATACTTGTTATCATGGCAGCCGCCTCCTGCTTCTCTTCATCTCCAAGATTCTGGTTGTTTACCACCTCCAGAAGCTCTTCTTTGCTTTTGGCCCTTACCTGCTCCCGATTCAGCTTGGCTGCCGCCACAATGCCGCTGTCTCCTCCGGCGCTTGCCAGTACAGCTTCTCCCACCTGCGCGTCGTCTGCCGGCTCATTTGCCGCCTCCTCTGTCCCGTCTCCATCCAAGCTTACGATATCCGTGTACGTATCCTCCACAGCTTCTCCGGAGGCGTCCTCTGATAAAAGCACTGTGTTTTCGTCTGAGCTTACCTCATCTTCAAGAATCCTTCCGGAGTAATTCAGATACCCGGCCACAGCGACCATAATCGCCAGTGTAGTAATGATGATCTGGTTTTTCTTTAAGATGCGTTTCACCTTATCCTCCTCATTCCATCTTCATTACTTTGATTTTATGCGCCTCTACCCCAAATAATGCCATCACGGCCTCTGTAATCTCCTGGACCAGCGCCATATCGCCTCCTCCCTGGGCCACGATCAGTACCCCTGCTATTTCCGGCTCCAGCGTCTCCGTTACATAAGGGACCTCCCCGCCCTGCCCGTCGCTTGCGTAAACCGTGCTTTCCCGCTCTTCCGCGGTGGTATTCACAGATGCGGTTCCTTCCTGGCCGCTTTCATCCCTCCCTTCCGAGCGCTCCGTATCCTTTTCAACAATCCTTCTTCCATCGGATTTCAGTGTAATCATAACTTCTGTCTTACCTACTCCTTCTACCTGTGAAAGGGCCTTCGTCAGCCGTTCTTCCAGGATTTCCCTGTCTGTTTTTTCCTGTACTGTTTCCTGGATGGTATTTTCGGTTTCACCTGCTCCTGCATCCTGTTCCGTGGGAATGGAGATAACCAGCAGGAGAACTCCTGCCAGCAGAAGAATTAAAACCTGCTCTTTTTTTAATTTTTTCGCCCAATCCGTCCATCGGTTCATTTTACCCCGCCTCTACACATTCAAAATGATATGATCTCTTTCCAGCATATATAATCCGGCAATCTCCTCCCGGATTCTCTCAGGAACCGAAGCCGCCAAAGTCTCCGCATCCTTCAGCGAAAAAGAAACAGACCGGATTTGATATTCCTGCTCCGGATCAAACAGAACCTGAATCTCCTCTGCCTCTGCTCCCCAGGCAGCGGCAATTTCCTCTATCTGACGGCGGATTTCCTGCCGGTAGGCAGCGGCGAAGGCGTCGTTTTTCAGCTCTGCCATACCTTCAACAGAAGTCTCCATATCATAGTAATCTTCTTTTATCACTTCCAGCTTAATGAGTCTGGAAAGCTGATCCTCCTTTCCAAGAAACTGCAGCAGGGGACGTATCGCTACCAGCAGCAGAAGAAGCCCGGAATAGAACTTTACATATTTGAGAAATTTTCCTTCCGGTATTAAGTGCAGCAGCATTGTCACAATGCAGACGCAGGCAATTACAGACTGAATCCACTCGGTCATTTCACTCCCCCCTATCCTTTCAGCGCAGCGGTAATCATGGCCAGAGAGATCAGGAAGACAGCTACCCCTGAAAGAAGAATCTTCATCAGAAGGTAGGAGCCTCTGGAAATACTCCCGATGCATTCCACCATACGTTTTTCGCAGACTGGCTGTATCACGGCGCAGAGGAACCTAAACAGCAGTACAGATACCAGGAGCTTCAGAACCGGCAGAAGGCAGATCGCGAGAACTGCCAGCATTCCCGCTACTCCCACGGCATTCTTCAGAATGACGGCGGAGCCTGTGACCGTCTCTGACACTGCGTCAAAAGCGTTGCCGATTCCCGGAATGGACTTGGCCAGACGGTGAAGCACGGAATTTTGCATAGAATCCACCGCCGGCGCAATCAGGCATTGTACCGTCTGCAGGCCAATTACCACGCCCATAACGGTCTTGATTC
This sequence comes from Candidatus Choladousia intestinavium, assembly GCA_018712785.1. GTDB lineage: Bacteria > Bacillota > Clostridia > Lachnospirales > Lachnospiraceae > Choladousia > Choladousia intestinavium. Next base: position 7,167 of record DVGK01000104.1, read on the forward strand.
CCCAGCTGATGAGAAGCTCCAGAAGCTCTGCCAGCTTTGAAAAATAGTCCTCCTTGGAGAGCTGGTTTAAAATCAAAAGAACCAGATAATAATTTACAGCGGGAATCATAATTTTCATCATAGCCGTTTCCAGCAGGAACATTCCAAAGAGAGTGGCCTCATAAAACCCCAGCGCCGCCACGGTACCTGAAGAAAAAACAATCGTCAGCAGATACGAGGGCAGCAGAACCTTCATAAACGAAAGGAGTGCGGAAAAAGCCTCCCCTACGATTTCATTCATTGATACGAAAGCCTGAAGCAGCAGGGTCGAGATCAGCAGATAAATCATATAAAAGCCGATGTCCGCGATCTGACTGTTTTCAAAGATCTTAACAAAATTTGAAAAAACAGCTGAGGCGATCACCAGAAGAATGACCTGAAAGGCAAGCTGCTTCTGCCGGGACAGCTCCGAAAAAAGCAGTTTCCGGCAGAGAAGGCCGATCTCTTCAAGGGTAAAAGGAGTCTCCCCCTTTAGGAAGCTGGCAACAGCGTCCCGGAAAGAAAAAGATTCCACTGCGGATAATTCCCGCAGCGTATCTTCGATTTCCTGGAGATCGATGGAATCCAGCAAGGACTCCTGGGCGGAATCTGTCAAAGGCTCTTCGGAAGCATGCGCCGTTTTGTTAAGGCCCGGCAGGAAAAAAAGGAAAAGCAGGAAGAAGAAGATCTTTTTCATAGCTCTCATCCTTCCAGAAAAGAAAATACGGTTTCAAGAAGAGCCATAAGAATAGGCGAACTGACAGCCAGTATGGAAATCTTCCCGAAAATCTCAATCTGGGATGCTACGGCTGAATATCCGGCATCCCGGCAGAGGGCGGCGGAAAAATCGGCTATATACGTAATGCCCACAATCTTCATTAAAATTCTGAAATAGCTTTCTTCCAGGGACAGGTAATCTCCTGCCGTCTCAATCAAATCCAGAACAAACTCCAGCCTTGTCACGCTGTAAAAAATAATCAGAAGACAGGTACACAGACTGACTACCTCTGTTAAGGGAGATTTTACCTGGCGTAGCAAAAGTCCCATCATAACGCCCGAAAGCCCCAGGCAGGCGATTTTGATCATGTCCATGATAAGACCTCACAGAGCAAACAGGGATTTCACAGTTTCAAAAAGCTGACTGATGTATGGAACCAGCCAGAACAGCACTAGAATCAGACCTGCTATTCCTGTTATGAATGCATGTTCTTCTCTCCCGCTTTGCTTAAGAATCTGAGTCAGTATCGAAATCAGAATCCCGACTGCCGCGATTTTGAATATCAGGTTTACGCTCATTTCCCGTCCTCACATTCATCAGTGATTTACATAAGAAGCAGAATCAAAAAAATCCCGGCGGCAGTTCCAAGCTTTCTGAATAAGCCTCCTTTACTCCGGTAATCTTCCTCCGCATCCGCCTCCATCTGTGCAAAACGCCTGGCATACTGGGAAATAAGTTCCTTTTGCAGCACAACGTCCGGGTTGCATAAAGCCTTTGAAGAAAGCAAAATCACCTGAATCGTTTCCTCTGCGAAAATTCCTCGGTCCAGCTCCCGGCGGACTGCTTTTTCCCATATTTCTGAGAATTCTCCTCCCGTCTTTTTTTTAACGCCTTCTGCCGCGTCAAGAAGCACCTTTTTCAACTCTGTTCTGCATCTTTCCGCAGCCAGCGAAAGGGCTTCATCCAGCGGGGTCCTGTGATATACAGTCTCTCTTTCCAGATAACCAAAAAGCTCACAGAGTTCTTCAAAAAACATCCATCTTCTTTTCAGCCGTCCCTCCGCCATGATGCCGGTATACGTGCAGGCAGTCAGGATCAAAGCGCCTCCAGCCAGCCGGACAACTAAAAGAGTCATGCCTCTTCACAGAAAAGCGGGCTTTCCTGTTCATTCAGAATCTGCATAACCTTGCCGGGTCCTATTGCGCATCCCAGAATCACATATCTCTCGAACATACGTTCATGTATCAGCCGGCTGATCAGCGGCTTTTTTTTCACATCTTCCAGGTTGTTTCCATGTACAGTGGCCAGCAGCTTACAGCCGCAGTAAAATACGCTTTCCAGAGCTTCAAAATCTGTTTCGCTTCCAATCTCATCCACGGCAATCACCTGAGGAGCCATGGAACGCAGAAGCATCCTCATCCCAAGCCCCTTTGGACATCCATCCAAGAGATCAGTCCTCATGCCCAGGTCATTCTGGGGAACCCCAAGGTAAGCCCCTCCCAGCTCGGACCGCTCGTCTGCTACTCCCACATTTTGTCCCGGCAGCCACGGACTTCCGTCGGAGATCAGTCGGATCAGATCTCTCAGCAGTGTGGTTTTTCCAGCCCCCGGCGGAGAAATAATCAAGGTATGGCATACTTGTCCGTTTACAGTCAGATAGGGCAGAACCCTCTCCCCGCAGCCTTTGACCTCATGGGAAAAACGGACGTTCAGAAAAGAAATATGCCGTATACACTGCACCTTACCATCTTCCGTGACAATTTTCCCCGCAAGGCCCACTCTGTGTCCCCCCGGGAGCGTAAGGTATCCCTGCTTCATGTCTTCATCGTAAGCATACATGGAATACCCTGAGAGATATTCCAGAGTTTCCCTCAGCTCCTCCTTTTTTATCCGGTATCCTTTTTTCCAGTCAGCTGACAATTCTCCGTTTTCACCGACCGCCCATTCACGTCCCTGATACTTTAAAAAAAGAGGACTGCCAGCCCGCATCCTAACTTCCTGCAGCTTATCTGTATCCAGGCGGGTCTCCCTCAGAATCTCTTTTATCTTTCCTGCGAAAATCCGGAAAACCTTCTCATCTGCCATGGCCTGCCCCTCTCCTTCCCCCAGCGGGTCAATCCACCGCTTCTGGTTAGTTCAGTATATGGGCCAGCCTGGCGAAATATTCTTGAATCAGACGCATAAAAAGAGCGATACTGACATTCCATCAATACCGCTCTTTTACTGTATGATGTCCATGGGACAATACCTTCCTTTCTGCTCTTTGACTTCTATTCTGCTGTTTTCGGTGGTCCGTACCTCCTTTTCTTAAATTGAGCCTCCCTCATCTGACCCATTTCTTTTTCTTTCAGGAAAAATTATAGAGTCCGATGATCCTCTGAAGCATTTGGGAGCTCTGAAATCTCATCTTTTCTTTGCTTCTTTGATAAAGTAATTATAACCATTCCTTCACCATTTGTCAATATTATTTTGACATTTTTTCTTATTTTATTTTATATTGTATATTTTTTCTTTATTTTATATTTTATTCT
>DVGK01000105.1 GCA_018712785.1 Candidatus Choladousia intestinavium
CTGCAGATACCGCTTCGGCGGGAGGGAGGTTACTCTGCCCCGCCGATCCCTTTTGATTCATAACGGCGAAAACTCCCACGATTACTTCGTACCGGAATCTTGCCTGAATATGAGCATTTTATGTACACAAAAAAAGATTCCGGAGGCCGGTTCTTTTCAGACGATTCTGACCAATTTCCCCTATATGACCAGCTTTTTCCATCGCCTGGATCAGGGAATTGTCATCAAAAACGCCGGAAACCTTTTTGCTTCCGTAAGGGAAATCAACGATGTTTTTCAGGCAGGCGGCACGGAATGGCATTTAAACCTTCTGATCAACAAATTACTCATTGACAGTATGAATGCCGCCTATTATCAGACGCCTTCCCGGATTTACACAGAACAGATTAAAACTTATATACGCTACCATTATTTTGAAATTGGAAATCTGGAAGATATCGCTGAACACCTTTCTCTTAATAAAATTTATATGGAACGTGTTTTCAAGCAGGAAACCGGCACCAGCGTATGGAGTTATTTAAACGATATCCGCATGGAAAAAGCGGCCTATTATGTTGCACAGCTGGGTATTCCCATCGGCGAAATCGATGAACTGGTAGGAATCAACTCACGGCAGAACTTTTATCTTTTATTCCGCAAAAAATACGGGATCTCTCCGGCTCAGTACCGGAAACTTTATTCTCCCTCCGCAAAGCCGGTTTGACAGTCCTGCCTTTTCAGAGTAAAATGGTGGCTGTGCGGAAGATCCGCCGAATATCCCGAAAAAGGAGATTAAAATGGAACAGAAAACGTATGGATTGATTGGCCTTGGCCTGATCGGGGGATCTCTGGCGAAGGCTTTAAAGCGCAGTCAGCCGGACTGCCGTATTCTTGCATATACCCGTTCCTCTGATACGCTGAAAGCAGCTCTCAGTCAGGGGATTATAGACGACATCTGCGCTTCCCCCGGGGATTCAAAATTTCAGGAATGCGGATACGTGTTTCTCTGCGCCCCTGTAAGCACGAATATTCGGGCGCTGGAGCAGCTGAAGGACAGCGTTTCTTCCTCCTGTGTTCTGACGGATGTGGGAAGCGTTAAGACAGAAATTCATGAGGCCGCCTCCCGCATGGGGCTGGACGGACGCTTTATAGGCGGGCATCCCATGACCGGCTCTGAGAAATCCGGTCTTGCGAATTCCCAGGCGCATCTTTTTGAGAACTCCTACTATGTGATCACTCCCACTGCGGGTACAGACCCGGCGCGGGTTCAGGAGTATAAGGAGCTGGTATCGTCTCTGGGCGCTCTTCCTGTTGTCATAGATTACCGGCAGCACGATTTTATCACTGCGGCGGTGAGCCACCTTCCCCATGTGATCGCGGCCTCCCTCGTGAACACCGTACACGATCTGGATTCCAAGGATGAGTATATGAAGCTGCTGGCGGCAGGCGGATTTAAGGACATCACAAGAATCGCCTCCTCCTCTCCGGAGATGTGGGAGCAGATCTGCCTGGAAAATGCCGGAAATATCTCTCAGATTATGGATACCTTTATCCAGCTTCTTGAACAGTCAAGAGCCGCCATGCTCCAGGGAAGAGGTCCGGAAATTTACAAAGCTTTTGAGCGATCCAGGGACTACCGGGATTCCTTTTCTTCGTCTCCCCTGGGCTCCATCAAAAAAACGTACCGGATTTACTGCGACATTGTGGATGAATCAGGAGCCATCGCAACCATCGCCACGGTGCTGGCCGTCAACAATATCAGCATTAAAAACATCGGCATTGTCCATAACCGTGAATTTGAGGAAGGCGCGCTGCGCATTGAATTTTATGAAGAGGCTCCTTCCCTGAAAGCGGCAGAAGTATTAAAGCAGCACAGATATAAGGTCTGGATTCGCTGACCGCCCATGTAAGGAGGAGCCAATATGAAAATCACAAGAGCAAAAAAACTCTCCGGGGAGCTGACTGTTCCCGGAGATAAATCCATTTCCCACAGAGCCGTCATGCTTGGAGCCCTGGCGGAAGGGGTCACTGAGGCGGAAGGGTTCCTGGCAGGGGCCGACTGTCTCTCCACCATCTCCTGTTTCCGGCAGATGGGAATTCAGATCCATCAGGAAGGGAGCCGGGTTCTGATCCAGGGCGCCGGCCTTCACGGGCTGAAATCTCCTGATAACATTCTGGACGCAGGGAACAGCGGAACCACCGTGCGGCTTATGTCCGGAATACTGGCCGGGCAGCCTTTTTCCAGCATGATCACAGGAGACGCCTCTATCCAGAAGCGTCCCATGAAAAGAATCATTACCCCCCTGACTGAGATGAACGCTTCCATCTCCTCTGTAAAAGGAAACGGCTGCGCCCCCCTGAAAATACAGGGGCAGAAGCTTCAGGGGATTCACTATCTCTCCCCTGTGGCCTCTGCCCAGGTAAAATCCTGCATCCTTCTTGCAGGCATGTACGCAAAAGGAAATACAAGCGTGACAGAGCCCGCCCTGTCCAGAGACCACACAGAGCGGATGCTCCGCTATCTGGGTGCTTCCGTTTCCAGCAGCGGCCTGACCGCCTCCATAGAGCCGGAGCCCAGGCTGTCCGGGAAAAAGATACGGATTCCCGGCGATATTTCTTCCGCCGCTTATTTTATCGCGGCTGGCCTTCTGGTCCCGAATTCGGAGATTCTTCTGAAAAATGTGGGAATCAATCCCACCCGCAGCGGGATGCTGAAGGTCTGCCAGGCCATGGGAGCGGACCTGACTCTGCTAAATGAAGATCATTCCGGGCCTGAGCCAATGGCGGACCTCCTGGTAAGAACCAGCAGTCTTAAGGGCACAGTCATTGAAGGCAGCCTCATCCCCACACTGATTGACGAGCTTCCCATGCTGGCCGTTTTAGGTGCGTTTGCCCAGGGAACCACGGTGATCCGCGACGCCGCTGAACTGAAAGTAAAAGAATCGGATCGAATCGCTTCCGTATCAGAGAATTTAAAGCGGATGGGAGCCGACGTCACCCCAACGGAAGACGGTATGGTGATTCACGGAGGCAAACCTCTGCAGGGCGCGGTCATCGAAACCGGACTGGATCACCGGATCGCCATGAGCTTCTCCATCGCGGCCCTTGCGGCGGACGGAGAAACAGAAATTCCGGATGCCGACTGTGTGAAAATCAGCTATCCGGAATTCTATCAGGATCTGCATTCTCTGCAGGCATAATCTCCTATGCCAGTATGACAGACTCATCTTCCTCTGTGTTCAGATCCGTATTATAAAAAACTTCTGCCAGGCGCTGAAGATAATATACATCTTCGGCGCCTGCCATTTCATAGGCAGAATGCATGGCAAGCTGGGCAAGGCCGATATCCGCGCTGCTCTGGGAGACCTGCATATTGGAAAGATTTCCCAGGGTAGAACCGCCCGGCTGATTGGAATGATTTGTATAAACCTGCCAGGGTACCCCTGCCTTTCTGCATAAGAGCTTCACAACCGCGCCGCTTCTGGCATCCGTCGTATATTTCTGTTCTGCCTGATACTTTATTACAATCCCTCCGTTCATAACTGGACGGTTTACTGGATCCGCTTTCTCCGGATGATTGGGATGTACCGCGTGGGCATTGTCCGCTGAGAGCATAAAGCTGTTGGCCACTCTTCGGATATAATCTTCCTCATCTCCCCCAAGACTCCGGCTGATCCTCTTCAGCAAATCCTGCAGAAACGTGGAAGCGGCTCCCTGCCTGGAAAGACTCCCTGTCTCTTCGTTATTGAAAGCGCAGAATACCGGTACATGCCTGCCCGGAACGGCCTTCAGAAATCCCATCAGAGAACCGTACACACACTGAAGGTCATCCAGTCTGGGACTGGCAATAAACTCCTGCTCCTGTCCCCAGAAGGTACCCTTCTGACGATTGTACAGATAAAGATCGGTTCCCAGGATCTCTTCCTCCGGCACCTGAGCCGCTTCTGCCAGAAGCTCTAAAAAGCCGCCTTTCTCACCGGCCTCCCCCAGGACAGGACAGAGATCCTGCTGGATCTGATAACGGAAGCCATCATTGATCTCCCGGTTCATATGAATCGCCAGGTTGGGAATCATCAAAAGATTCCGGTCTATATGGACCAGTTTGGGAACAATTCTTCCTTCCTGGGAAACCATCACTCTCCCTGCCACAGACAGCGGCCGGTCAAACCAGGAGGAACAGATCATGCCCCCATACTTTTCCACGTTCAGTTTTCTATAATAAGGATCTCCCTTCAGCTCAAAGGATTCCTTGATCTTAAAGGCCGGAGAATCGGTATGGCTGCAGATCATCTGAAATCCCCGGATTTCTTCTTCCATTTCCGGAATCAGAAAGGCCGCTATAGAAGATCCGCCCCGCATTACATAATATTTTCCGCCTCTTTCTAAGTTCCATCTCTCATATTCAGGCAGCAAAACAAACCCTGCCTGTCTCAGCCGTTTTTCAATTGAAGCTGCCGCATGAAACGGACTTGGGCTTTCGGAAATAAATTCCAAAAGCCCCAAAGCCGCTTCCCTGCAGTTTAGCAGTTCTTTTTCCATCTTCTCTCCCTTGCTGTCCCTTACTGTTCTTCTGTAATTTCTTCTACCTGACCTGTATAGGAATCCGGCACCTGGAAGCCAAGGGACTGCGCTTCCTCCTGGTTCACATAAAGCGTCTGATCCTCCAAAGCCACTACACAGCCTGCCGCCGTATGCGTCTGGGACGTGCCGATCACCGGAATACCGGTCTCATTGGCATAGGCCACCACTGTATTTAACAGCTCTTCGATCACATCATCCTCTATGTAAATAATACAGTCAGCTTCTCCTACCAGCACAGAAGCGGCCAGGTCAATATCCACCGGCTCCTCAATGGTCTCCTCCACCAGAGAGATTCCGTACTCTGCCAGGGCGTCTCTGTATTCTGCCAGAATCTCATCCGCCTCCTGGTTATCCTGGGAATATAAAACACCCGCTGTCTGCACTTCCGGAAACAGCTCCGCTACCAGCTCCGCCTGCTCATCCGCGGAGACAGGAACCTCGGTCAGACTTTCCCTGCCGTACTCAGACTCCGTTTCGGTTTCTGACGCGATTGCAGTTTCTGATTCAGACTCAGTCTCGCTTTCTGACTCGATTCCGGTTTCTGATTCAGACTCAGTCTCGCTTTCGGCGGCCGTTTCTGTCTCTGTTTCAGTCTCGCTTTCCACGGCCGTTTCTCTCTCAGTTTCAGTCTCGCTTTCAGCGATCGCTTCTGTCTCAGTTTCAGTCTCGCTTTCGGTTTCAGATTCCGTTTCGCTTTCAGTCTCTGTCTCAGTTTCAGACTCCGCTTCGCCTTCGGTCTCCCGAACTAAATTCTGTGAGGCTTCTGTCTCATTTCCGGAGCCCGCGATTGCTTCCGACGCAAGATACTCTGACACAATGTCATCGTCCATATCCGCCAGTTCCTTCTGCGTCAGATATTCTCCGAGAACATATCCTTCCTCCGGCGCCTGGTTCCGATTGTAAATCACCTTCGTCCAGCCATTCGCAAGCTCTTCCTCTACCAGAACTTCCGTTCCTGCCGGAATCGTTGTGATTCGCTCTGCTTCTTCTGAGGGCTCTCTGCGAAGATTCACATTCTCTTCTGCCGTATACACAGAATCAATTTCTGATGTATACTCTGAACGAACATAACCGGTCCGCTCGCTGCCCGCATCTTCATACCGGATCTGCAGCCACCCCTGCTCTTCTGAGAGTACCGCCACTTTTTCACCCGGAAGAAGAAGATCCTGCACCTGTCCATCCATAGAAGACGCATCCCGGACATTTACGCGGTTATTGATTACAGAAAGATAAACCGCATCATCGCTGCTGCCGCCCTCTGTCTGGCTTTCGGCTGCCATTTCGGTTTCTGTTTCTGTTTCTGTCTCTGTTTCTGTCTCGGTTTCTGTTTCAGCTTCAGTTTCTGTCTCTGTCTCTATTACAGCCTCTGTCTCAGTCTCAGTTTCTCTTTCTGTTATATCCTCATTTTGGTTTCCTTCGGAAGCACCGCTTTCTGTCTGAAGCTGCTCAAGGTACTCTCCGGAAATATAGCCTTCCACTGCGGATTCTCCCAGGCTGCAGCGTACCTCCATCCATCCGTTGGTCAGTTCACGAATAAGCAGAACTTCCGTATCCGCATCCAAAGTTCCCATTCTTTCAGAATCTTCAGAAGGCTCCTCCCGCAGATTTACTCTCTCTGTCGTAGAATACAGCTGTTCCGGAGAAGAAAGATATTCAGACCGCATATATCCTTCTTCCGTTCCTGCCGCGCCCTCATACTGGATCTGCGCCCAGCCGTCTGTCACAGAGACAAGTCTGACCTGCATTCCAGGCGTCAGCAGAGCCTGAACCATTCCTTCCATAGAAGGAGTTTCACGGATGTTTACCCTGTCATTGATAACTGCTGTACCCGGCTCTAAATCAGTTTCGGTCTGGGTTTCCGTCTCCGTTTCTGTTTCCGTTTCTGTCTCCGTTTCTGTTTCCGTTTCTGTCTCTGTCTCCGTTTCTGTTTCTGTCTCTGTCTCAGTCTCCGTTTCCGTTTCTGTCTCTGTCTCCGTTTCTGTTTCTGTCTCCGTCTCCGTTTCTGTTTCTGTCTCCGTCTCCGTTTCCGTTTCTGTCTCCGTTTCTGTTTCCGTCTCTGTTTCTGTCTCAGTCTCCATTTCTATTTCCGTCTCTGTTTCTGTCTCTGTTTCGGTCTCCGTCTCTGTTTCCGCTTCTGTTTCCGTTTCTGCCTTGCTCTCTGTTTCCATTTCTGTTTCTGTCTCCCGATTTACAGGATTGCGGGACTCTGAAGCTGCCTGAGCCTGCTCCGTCTGCTGTACCTTTTGTGTTTCAGTCTCACGGGCTCCGCTGGAAACAGACTCTTTGTCCTCCCCGGTTTCATCTTCCGCTTCAGATTCCTGATTTCCGGCTGCTTCTTTCTTTGCCGATTCCCTCTCCGTTTCTTCCGGTTCTGTGTTTCTGGAAGATTCCTGTTTTGAAGAGCCGGCTTTTCTGTCTGTCTCCCTCTGAGACTTCCTTTCCGTCTCTTCCTCCTCTTCTGTCTCTTCCTCTTCCATTTCCTGAAGAGATGGACGCATACTGTCTGCGGAAGCGTTCTCTTCCTCTGTCTCACTCTCGGCCAGAATTTCACTGTCTGTCTGAAGCTCAGCCTCCGTACTGCTTTCCTCCTGAAGCTCCAGACTCATGGTTTCTGTCTGGGGTTCGGTTTCTGTTTCCGGCTCTGATTCGGTTTCCTCTTCTACGATTTCCATATCTGATACAACAACCGTCTGTTCATTTTCCTCCCGGTTTTCAGAGCCGCATCCGGACACAGCTGCCGCCGCCAGCGAAGCTCCGATTATAACCGTCAGTGCTTTACGTTTCATACCCTTGTCCTTTCTTTCATTCCCATTCTACTCTGAATTCCCGCACCTGCGCATGTTCTTTCCGGCAGATGCTCTAAGTCCTTATTATAGTCCACAGATCCCGAAAAGTAAACAATAGAAAGTACGCTCCGCGAACTTTCTATTGTCATGAATGGCGCTTCCGTCCAGGCTCAGGTTATCCGGCAGAAAACCGCTGCTGACGCTCCAAGAAACATCAGATTTTTCTTAATTTTCCGTACTGCATCTCATAAACCTCATCGCATAAAAGCTCCACGTCCTCACGGACATGCGTAGCCAGAAGAATCAGCTTTCCCTGCTCTTTCAGCTTTAAAAACAACTCCCGCATATCCTGAATTCCTTCCTGATCCAGTCCATTCATCGGCTCGTCCAGAAGCAGGATTCCGGGATCCTCCATGAGCGCCTGTGCGATCCCAAGCCTCTGACGCATTCCCAGGGAGTATTTTCCCACATGCTTTCTGTCATGGGGATCCAGGCCCACCAGCCGTATATATTCCTCCACGGTGTTATTCCCGATCTTATTCCGGATAGAGGCAAGGTAGCAGAGATTTTTAAAACCGGAAAGATGATTCAGAAAACCAGGCGCCTCAATGATAAAACCAATCTCCTCCGGAAAGTCCACCTCTTTCCCTACGATTCTCCCATTTACCCGGATCGTGCCTTCTGTAGGCGGTATAAATCCACAGATGCATTTCAAAAAAACACTTTTCCCGGAGCCGTTCCTCCCTACAATGCCGTAAATCTTTCCCGCCTCAAATTTCACATGAATATCTGTGAGAACCGTCCGGTTCTTGAATTGCTTATACAGGCCCTGAACTTCTATGAAATTTTTCTTTTCCATTTTTTCCTCCACGCGTACCATCCGTTTCCAAGCCTCTCCCTGTAATTTGCCAAAACGCCTAAAATTCCAAACCCGACTATACCAAAGATAAAAAAGCAGATTCCGTATGCGGGGGTGACACCGTACCGGAGGTTCCAGCCCGCGTAGGCATTGATCTGAGCCAGGGTAATAGGTGAAAAACGGTTGGCCCAGTTCATCCAGTCATTGGCGATGCAGATATCCAGCAAAACCGCAAAGGCGCCGGTTATGGTCCCGGCAGGGCTTTTAGTCAGCTTATTTAAAAAATAAATCAAAAGCCCCAGCCATGCGGCGCAGGCCCATTCCAGAAGAATGCTGGCAAAAAGGACCTCGGGAGCCTGAAATTCGCTGACCATGTATTCTGTCACTCCGAGAGCCAGACCGAACTGGGCGCGGCGTTGGTCTTTGCCAGAGTTCCCCAGATCTTTCCCCACTCTGTCCCCGGATCCAGATGCCCCAGGAAAGGAAGAACAGAAAGGAGAAGCAGAAACAGCACATACAGAAGAGCCATCAAAAAGATATAAAAGATCTGACCCAGTCCCCAGTAAAATTTCCCGGCTCTTGGAAGAAGGTAAAAGCTCCCTTCCTCTTCAAACGGAGCATCACAGAAAACCAGGACAATTCCTGCCATGATCACCATCTGGCAGACAAAATCATTGGTCAGATGAGGAAAGGCATAGGGAGAAACCGGCACCTCCACCGCTTTGCTGAATTCCAGAACCGGCCTTAGGTTTTCCAGGATAAAACAGCCCACCATGAAAAAAATCAGAGGAATCCTGAGGCTGCCGCTCCTTAACCGTATCTGATAAAAAGAAATCCTGAAAGCTTTTCCCATCTCATCCCTCCCTTATCCTTCTGTACACCTGCCTGCAGAAGAAAAACCACATAATCCAGGATGCGGCCGCAACAGCCAGGGCACAGATTCCCAGAGTCCACAAACTGGAGCGCAGAATCATTCTCCCTTTAATCAGAAAATCCAGCCGGAAAGAGGGTGGCAGGCGCAAAAGCCGGAATGCCTGTATCAGCAGAAAGCTCCCCAGATAGGGGGAAAGGAAGGTCACAAAGGGATCTGGGAAACAGACCGACACACACAGCGCCGCGCTGGACCAGAAAACTCCTCTAAAAAAACCAGAAGCCGTCTCCACAAAGAAATAGAGAACCGGTTCATGTACCGCGATCCAAAGGTGAAACGGTTCCGAGTCAGACACCAGGCGCTGATAAACGCCGGCGCTTTCCATATATCTGGGATCCGCTACCGGAAGACGCCAGGCGAGAAGCAGAAATAAAAGTCCGGTTCCCAGAGCCGCTGTCATGCCGCCGCATAGGGCATTCACAAAAAATTTCACCAGACAGTAGTTTTTTCTCCCTTCCCGATATACGATAAGAGGGAAGGCTTTATCCCTGTATTCCCGGCAGAAGCTGGCAGCAAAAGGAAGCGACGTAAAGACCGGGAGAAAATAGCTCCTGCAGGCGCCTCCAAAGGAGGAATTTTCAAAAAAATACTGGACGGATCCTATCCCTGTAGAGAGGCTTCGCAAAAAATCGTTCCAGGAATCAAAGCAGATAGAAAACCCCACTCCCAGAACCGCAGGAATCCACAGGAGGTTCATGGCCCGCCGAATCTCAGCGAACAATGCGTTTTTCATGGCACTTCCTCCCCTGTAAAGGCATGGAAGCGGTTGGCCAGATTCACCTCCCGGAACTCTTCCTCCCCCGCAAGCACTAAATTGTCAATTCTATTTCACACCATAGAGTTTCAAACAGTAAAAATATATTTGCCTGCCATAGATCAAGAAATTTCTTAGAATAAATAAGTTATCCATATCTTTTCCCGAACTTACCCACTTTTATGGGTCTGATTACTCCAGCTGGATGTATGGGTAATGCTCCCCAGCCTGTTTTCTGCCGGTTAAAGCCCTCATTCTCTATCCTCCAACGCTTCCTTCCTGTTTCTGCCATCCTTTCAGAGTTCCCTTTGGTGATCCTTATACTGCTCAGCCATTGGAAGTCTGTTGTCTCTCCACCCTTCTCTTCCTATTTCAACCTCACCGTGCAAAATTTTTTGTCATCCTTCTATTTCCGCTGTGAAGCCGTGTATTTGCAATAGATTTTAGTGCGAATTATTTTTATCTGTCAAAACTGACGGTTTCTCCGGGCCTTCAGCCGATTCTAACCGTATCAAAACTCAAATGCAATATGGTTCTTCCGGACATCCACCCAATTCTAACCGTACCAAAACACTTAAACTGTACGGTTTCTCCGGGCCTTCAGCCGATTCTAACCGTATTTGCCGTCGGAATAGTACAGTTGCGGTAAGCTTTGCCGGATTTTGGCTGTATCCCAAAGCGGAATGCAGAAGTTGCTAAAAAATAGATACCCCCTCATAAGTATATCGGGCATCATGATATTTTATAATAGTTCTAAGTACCTGAATCATGTCCCTTCTCATTTATCCTCCCAGAAAAAAATCCTGTGAAGCTTCGGCGCCTAAGGCATCCGAACCCCACAGGATTTCTTTTTCTGTTTTATTTTATTGTTCCGGTCTTCTTTATTTCCTCGTACAGTGCGCCAAACGGACGCACCTGTGTGTCCATTTGGAGCGCGCTGAGAGGACGCTGTGTGTCAGCGGCACGCCCTTAGCTCAGACCGAAGCAAAACGCAGACCGAAGCGGAGCGCGGACCAAATGTCCTGCAGCTCTGCCGCACTAAAGATTGCCATACCCCATCCGCTTACTGCGGAGTATTGGACTTCTTCGGCTCTTTTACATCCTTCATGCTGAAGCTCATCCGGCCCATCTTATCCTTTCCAAGGCAAACCACCTTCACCTTGTCTCCCAGGGTCAGAACATCCTCCACCCGGTTGATTCTGCCCTTGGAAATCTTGGAAATGTGTACCATTCCTTCCTTTCCGGGAGCGAACTCTACGAAGGCACCGAATTCCTTGATGCTTACCACCTCTCCGGTGAGAATCTGGCCCGGCTCGAAATCTGTTACAATAATCCGCACCATCTCGGCAGCCTTGTCCATCATCTCCTGGTCGGTTCCGCAGATGGAAACTGCTCCGTCGTCTGTAATGTCGATCTTCACGCCGGTGCGCTCGATGATCGTATTGATGGTCTTGCCTCTCTGGCCCACTACATCGCCGATCTTCTGCGGATCGATCATAAGCTGGATGATCTTGGGCGCGTATTTGCCTACGCTCTCTCTTGGCTTAGCGATGCAGGGTTCCATGATCTCTGTAAGAATATACTCTCTGGCCTCTTTCGTCCGGGCAATGGCTTCCTCTACGATGGGTCTCGTAAGTCCGTGAATCTTAATATCCATCTGAATGGCGGTAATGCCGTCATGGGTACCTGCCACCTTAAAGTCCATATCTCCGAAGAAATCCTCCAGACCCTGGATGTCTGTGAGCACAATGTAGTCGTCATCCGTCTCTCCTGTCACCAGACCGCAGGAAATACCGGCTACCGGCTTCTTGATGGGAACGCCGGCCGCCATCAGGGACATGGTGGAAGCGCAGACACTGGCCTGAGAGGTGGATCCGTTGGATTCAAAGGTCTCAGACACGGTACGGATGGCATAGGGGAATTCTTCCTCAGAGGGAAGCACCGGCACCAGAGCTTTTTCAGCCAGAGCGCCGTGACCGATCTCCCGGCGTCCCGGTCCCCGGCTTACCTTTGTCTCTCCCACAGAGTAGGAGGGGAAATTATAATGGTGCATATACCGCTTGCCTACAATATTTTCATCCAGACCGTCAATCTTCTGCATTTCAGAAAGTGGAGCCAGAGTCGTCACGGTACAGATCTGGGTCTGGCCTCTTGTAAACATGGCAGAACCGTGTACTCTCGGAATAATATCGATCTCCGCCGCCAGGGGACGGATCTGCGTAATGGCGCGGCCGTCCGGACGCTTGTGATCCTTCAGAATCATCTTGCGGACCGTCTTCTTCTGATACTGGTAAAGAGCTTCTCCGATCAGCGGAAGCCATTCTTCATTCTCCGCGAAAGCCTCCTCAAGCCTTGCCTGAATCTGGCGGATGTTCTCCTCTCTCACCTGCTTCACATCTGTGAATACAGCCTCCTCCATCTCCTGAGGTGTGACGATCTTCTTCATTTCCTCAAAGAGTGCTTCCGGAACCGCGCAGCTCTCATAGCTGTGCTTGGGCTTTCCGGTCTCCGCAACAATCTGATTGATAAAATCAATAATGGTAAGATTGATGTCATGACACTTGTAGATGGCGTCAATCATCACATCTTCCTTCACTTCATTGGCTCCCGCCTCAATCATAATCACCTTCTGGCTGGTGGAGGCTACCGTAAGCTGCAGATCTCCGTTGTCCCACTGCTCCTGGGAGGGATTTACGATCAGTTCGCCGTCCACCATTCCCATCTGAGTCATGGCGCAGGGACCGTCAAAGGGAATATCAGAAATAGATGCCGCGATGGCGGAGCCCAGCATCGCTGTCAGCTCCGGACGGCACTGGGGATCCACGGACATCACCATATTATTCAGGGTCACGTCATTTCTGTAATCCTTGGGGAACAGAGGACGCATGGGTCGGTCGATGACTCTCGAAGTAAGGACCGCGTTCTCTGAAGCCTTCCCTTCTCTCTTGTTAAAGCCCCCGGGAATCTTTCCCACCGCGTAATATTTCTCTTCATACTCTACACTGAGCGGGAAAAAGTCAATCCCGTCTCT
The DNA here is from genome assembly GCA_018712785.1 of Candidatus Choladousia intestinavium. Taxonomy (GTDB): domain Bacteria; phylum Bacillota; class Clostridia; order Lachnospirales; family Lachnospiraceae; genus Choladousia; species Choladousia intestinavium. Next base: position 12,922 of record DVGK01000105.1, read on the forward strand.
TGGCTTCTCGGAAGCCGTAGCCGTCGAAAGAACCGTAGTCTCTCCGTAGTGCATAAAGGCGCAGCCGTTTGCCTGCGCTCCCACTCTGCCCACATCGACGGTCAGAGTCCTTCCGGCAAGTTCCATTGAAAAACTCTTGTACATATTTTTCTCCTTTTCTTTCATTATTGAAAGGCACATACAAGGCAATTTCCTGGAAATTCCGAAACAACTGAAAAACAGATTTCCCCTAAATCTCCTTTTCAGTGGTCTCGGGATGATTCCAGTTTCTCAAGCCCTGCTATGCGTCTTTTCTGCTGCCTGTACCTGTCACGCCCCCGCCGGACATTCTGCGCGGCCTGGGGCATAGCATAAAAATGAGGGCGGATGAATACCGTCCGCCCTTCGCACTGATTATTTTCTGATGCCCAATTTTGCAATCAGCTCACGATATCCTTCAAGGTTCGTCTTTCTGAGATAAGCAAGAAGTCCTCTTCTCTGACCTACCATCTTCAGAAGACCTCTTCTTGAATGGTGATCCTTCGGATGTGTCTTCAGATGCTCAGTCAGCTCCTGAATTCTGGCAGTGAGCACTGCGATCTGAACCTCCGGTGAGCCGGTATCGCCAGGCTTTCTGGCATACTCGTTAATAATCGCTGTTTTCTTTTCTTTAGAAATCATGTTCCTTCCTCCTTATTCTATAACCGCCTGACACTAAGAAGCCGGTCGGAGACTCCAATCTTCCGAGTATCGGCTGAATTCATACCTGAATAATATAGCATATTCCAGTCGGGGAGTCAACCTCCTCTTCCGGGAAAAATATTCCGGTGTACGCTATAAAAACGATAGCCATCTTTCAGGCGGCGCCTGAAGCGTAAGTAAAAAAGACCGCGCAGCCCGCCAATACAAAGAAAATAGCTCCGCAGGCGCAAAGGGTCCCGAAACGTCTCCAGGTATCCCGGTATACGATGACGTATTCTTTTGGATTCTTTGTATTGTAACAGATCGAAAGCCTCTGGTTCATATGAAAGGGACATGGGTAGGCATCCGTACCGTCCGTCACTTTGTAAAGCTTTCCTCCGGCAAAATACTCCAGAACCGCAGCCTGCCGATTTCCAAACTGAGAAAGTGAAAACTCACCCCCTCTGGGTTCCGTAACGATATCTACCACTCTGGCCTCTGTATGTCCTCCATACACATCGTGTTTTTGTCCTTTGTAACGGAAAAAAGCCGATACAGCCGCAAAAATGGCGCTGAATAGAAAAAGGACACAGCTCAGCCACCACAGATCATGGTTCATGCAAAGAACTCCCTTCCCGCAGCCAGATCGCGGAACATCTGCGTTTTCAGAGCCTCCAGGTCTGAGAACTTCTGTTCCGGCCGGCGATAATGTTCAAAATATACTTCTGCTTCTTTTCCATACAGGTCTTCGTTAAAATCATACAGGTACGTCTCCACTCCCAAAAAGCTGCCGTCCACCGTAGGCTTGTACCCCACATTGGTAACGCCCTTAAAGGTTCCGTCTCCGGTCCGCACTCTGGTAAAATATACGCCGGAGGGAGGAAGGATCTTCCTTTGATCCGGCACCAGATTAATCGTGGGCATACCAAGACGCCGTCCCAGCTGCCGTCCATGCATCACCTCTCCCAATACAGGATAAGGAAATCCAAGGAGACTGCCGGCAAGCTCCATCTGACCTGCCTGCACCGCTTCTTTTACATAGGTGCTGCTGATCTCTCTTCCGTTATACTTCTCTTTTTCAATTACGTCAATATGGTAACCATATTTTTCCTGAAGACTTACCAGCGAAGAAGCATCACCCCTTCTGCCGCGTCCGAAGCGAAAGTCAGAGCCTACCGCGATATAGCGAACCTTCAGCCTCCCCACCAGAATCTTTTCTATAAAAATCTCCGGGGTCATACTGAGAACCTCCGGAATATAGGGGCAGTCAATCACCGTATCGAAATCCCATTCCTGCAGCTTTTTCTTTTTCTCCTCTTTCGTAAGAAGGCAGGGCGTCTCATCCGGAGCGATCATAAAGGCTGTCCGGTTCAGCCCGGCCTGACTGCAGATCCTCTGAAACAGCTTCTGATGGCCTCTGTGCATCCCGTCAAACTTTCCAAGAGTCACAGCGCTGGGCGAATCAGAAGCGAAATCGGTCGTGCCGCTGTAATATTTCATATCAACCTCCGCCTCTGTATTTTTCAAAGTCCAACCTTACCTACAAAAACATTTTAACCGGTGTGTACCGTCTCTGTTTTTCCTGCCACTGATAGACGGCCAAAAACTCCCGGTCCTTTCCGTAAACCCGGAACTGCTGTCCATCCGGCAGATTTGCCGGATAGCCGGCCAGATTTTCCGGAAAGGGATTTCCATTCTCCACGAGGCGCCGGGCCTTCTCCTCCGGATCCAGCCTCGGAAGTCCTGAGAATACGGAGTCCACCGGATACAGGATTTCCTGCAGGCGGTTTTCCCGGACAAGGTTTTCTATCTTGTCCAGGGTAAGGCTGTCCTCAATCTGAAAGCTGCCTGAAGCGGTCCGGACCAGAGATTCCATGCAGCCGCCGCAGCCAAGGGCCGCCCCCGCATCGTGGCAGAGGGTTCGGATATACGTTCCCTTGGAACAGGTCACAAGAAAGGTCACTCTGGGCAGCTGGATTTTCTCGGGAACAATTTCATAGAAGGTCACCTTCCTGGGCTTCCTCTCGACTTCCTGCCCCTGTCTGGCCAGCTCATAAAGCCTTTTTCCGTTTACCTTCAGGGCCGAATACATGGGAGGGAGCTGCTCCTGCTCTCCGAGAAACCCTTTCAGAATTTCCCGTACCTGGGCTTCCGTACACTCTACAGGGCGCTGTCCCAGAACCGTTCCCGTAAGATCCTGGGTGTCTGTGACAGTTCCAAGAAGAAGGACCGCCCGATACGTTTTCTTCTTATCAGTCAGAAGCTCGCAGACTCTGGTGGCTTTTCCCAGGCACACCGGCAGAACGCCCTCTGCCTGGGGATCCAGGGTGCCTGTATGCCCGATTTTTTTCTGTTTCAGAATTCCGCGCAGCTTCGCCACAACGTCGTGGGAGGTGTATCCTTTTTCCTTATATACATTCAGAATCCCGTGAATCACTGTTCTGTCACCTGGTTTTCTTCTGACTGAGACTTTTCAGCCTCCTGAAGCTGCTTTTCCATGTAGTACGTAATGTTGTTCACCACATCATATACCGAGCCCTGCATGGTACAGCCGGCAGCATGGATGTGGCCGCCACCGCCGAAAAAGCTGGCAATGCTGCTTACATCCACCTTGTCCCTGGATCTTAAGCTGACCTTGTAAACCTGGGGATCCGTCTCATACATAAAGATCGCTGCCTCAGTTCCCGCGGTACTCATCAGGGTCTGCACAATCCCATCCAGGTCAGAAGGCCCTACCCCGTAGAAAACCATCTGCCTGCGGCGGACCACACTGAAAATAATCTTCCCGTCCAGGAGAAGGATGCTCTCCAGAAGAGCTCTTCCCAGAATCTGATTCTGATAGTATGTTTTATCATAATAGGTCAGATTGATAATCCGCGACCCGTCTATTCCCCGGCGCAGCAGATCCGCGGCAGTCTCCAGAGTCTCCGGAGCCGTATTGGAATGTCTGAAAACGCCTGTGTCGTGAACAATTCCCATATAAAGAGCCTCTGCCGCGAACCGGGTGATCTTCTCCCGGTCCAGAAGGGTATAAATCAGCTCGGATGTGGAGCTGGCTTCCGGAACAATATAATTGACGTCGCAGAAACCGTCGTTGCTGATATGATGATCCACACAGATGGTCTTTCTGGCGCTGTTCTTATATTTTACCGCCTCGCCCAGACGCAGCTCATCGGCGCAGTCCAGACAGAAGAACAGGTCAGATTCCCGATCCTCCGTGAAGGAATGGCAGATTTCCGACGCATCCTTAAGGAGGTAATAGGATTCCGGTATCTCTTCCAGATAGACCTTCAGGTCCAGCTCCGGCCAGTTTTCTTTTAAATACAGATACAGTCCCATACAGGAGCCCACAGCATCCCCATCCGGACGGATATGTCCCGCAATGGTAACGGTCTTTACATTTTTCAGTTCTTCTGCAAGATCAGGCTTCAGATTCATTTTCTTCATCCCCCTTTTCCCTGTGGATGCCGGATACGACATCGTCAATAAGCTTCGACATATTCACGCCGTAAGCAATAGACTGATCCAGAATAAACCGGATCTCCGGCGTGTTCCGCAGATTCACGGTGTGGGCAAGCTGTCTTCGGATGTATCCTTCGGCGCTCTTCAGTCCCGCCAGGGTATCCTGACACTCCTGGGCGCTTCCCAGGACAGAGATGTACGCCTTGCAGGATTTTAAATCCGGCGCCACCTCAACGGCCACCACGGAGGTCATAGGAGCAATCCTTGGATCTTTGATTTCAGTCTGAATAATTCTTGAGAGTTCCTTCTGAACCTCACCATTGATTCGAGTATTTTTTATGCTGTTTTTTCTCATTCCTCAATCATTCCTTCCGGCCTTACCTTGGAACTTCAACCATGGTATAAGCCTCTACTGTGTCTTCCTCCTGCACATCGTTAAATTTCTCAAATACAAGTCCGCATTCGTATCCGGACTTCACCTCTTTTACATCATCCTTGAAGCGCTTCAGGGATGCGAGGGCGCCTTCGTAAATCTGTTTGCCCTCACGGAAGATACGGATGGAGCAGCCTCTCTGGAACACGCCGTCGGTTACGTAGCTTCCGGCAATGGTGCCTACTCCGGAAGCCTTAAAAAGCTGACGAACTTCCGCGTGTCCAATGACCTTTTCTTCATATACCGGATCCAGCATTCCCTTCATAGCGGCCTCAACGTCCGCGATGGCGTCATAGATCACTCTGTACAGACGGATATCCACGCCTTCACGCTCCGCAGTGGCCTTTGCCACAGCGTCCGGCCTTACATTAAATCCGATGATAATGGCATTGGATGCCGATGCCAGAATCACATCTGACTCGTTGATGGCTCCTACGCCTCCATGGATAATCTTTACAATCACTTCTTCATTGGACAGCTTCAGCAGGCTTTGCTTCACTGCCTCCACAGAACCCTGAACGTCTGCTTTTACGATAATATCCAGCTCCTTCAGATTGCCGGCCTGAATCTGGGAGAACAGGTCATCCAGAGACATTCTGGATTTTGTCTCCTCCAGCATCCGCTCTCTTCCCTCGCTGATGAAGGTCTCTGCAAAGCTTCTGGCTTCCTTCTCTGAATCCATAGCCATGAAAATCTCTCCGGCGTTAGGAACATCGCTGAATCCCAGAATCTCCACCGGAGTAGAGGGACCTGCCTCTTTTACACGCCGGCCCTTATCATCCATCATGGCCCGGACTTTTCCGTAACAGGAACCGGCTGCCACCGGATCTCCTACATGCAGCGTTCCTTTCTGTACCAGAACCGTAGCCACCGGTCCTTTTCCCTTATCAAGCTCTGCCTCGATCACCAGTCCCCTTGCCATCCTGTTCGGATTCGCCTTCAGTTCGGAAACCTCGGCAGTCAGAAGGATCATTTCCAGCAGAGTGTCAATCCCCTCATGGGTATGAGCTGAAACAGGAACAAAAATTGTACTGCCGCCCCAGTCCTCCGGAATCAGCTCATATTCGGAGAGCTCCTGCTTTACTCTTTCTACATTGGCGCTGGGCTTATCTATTTTATTAATCGCTACAATAATCTCAATTCCGGCTGCCTTCGCGTGATTGATGGCTTCTACGGTCTGGGGCATAACCCCGTCGTCTGCCGCCACCACAAGAATCGCGATATCTGTGGCATTAGCCCCCCGCATACGCATAGCGGTAAAAGCCTCGTGACCAGGCGTATCCAGAAATGTAATCTTCTGTCCGTCTATGGATACCACGTACGCGCCGATGTGTTGGGTGATGCCGCCGGCTTCCTTGTCAATCACGTGGGTATTCCGGATGGCATCCAGAAGAGAGGTTTTTCCGTGGTCAACGTGTCCCATTACGCAGACAACCGGTGATCTGGGAATCAAAGTTTCCTCTGGATCCTCCGTATCCTTCAGAAGCTCTTCGAGCACATTTACCTTTACTTCCTTCTCACAGATGCAGTTAAATTCCAGGGCGATCTCTTCCGCTTTATCAAAATCAATCTCCTGATTTACGGTAACCATGGTGCCCTGCAGGAAAAGCTTCTTTACAATGGCTGCCGGCTGCACTTTCATGGCATCCGCCAGCTCCTTAATGGTCAGCTTCTCCGGAATTACGATATTCTTAATGGTCTCTTCCGGCTTCTCCGCAGGCTTCTGAACCGACTGCTTCACATTCTTAGAAGCTTTCTGGGAATTTTTCTGGGGCTTCTGTCCCTGCCGGACATTCCGCTCCATTCTCTCCAGCTTCTCTCCTTTTTCCGTCCGGTTCCGGTCGCCTCTCTCGGTCCGTTTCCGGCTCTCCTTCTCCAGAGGCTTCGACTCAACCGGAGCTTTGGGGATGCTCATAGAACGGCCCTGACGGGAGCCCTGACCTCTGCCGCTTCCGCCTTCGCGGCTTCCCTGACCTCTGCCTCCCTGGCGTTCCTCAAATCTTCCGCCCTCCAAGCGGTTTCCTTGACGGGAGCCCTGATTTCTTCCGGAGCCTCCCTCGGAATAGCGGCCTCCCTGGCCTCTGCCTCCCTGACGGTCCTCAAATCTTCCGCTCTCCGGCCGGCCTCCCTGACGAGACCCCTGATTTCTCCCGGATCCGCTTTCCGAATAGCGTCCGCCCTGGCTTCTGCTGCCCTGACGCTCTTCCGGACGGTTCCCCTGGGTACGGGCGGAGGAAGCCTCCGTTCCTTTCCCCTGGAGTCTGGAAGCATTCTGTCCGCTAATCGGCGCGGCTGGTTTTCCTGTATTCTGAAGATTACCGGCCGGCTGTACCTTAACCTCAGCCGCCTTTACGGGCGTATTTTCCGCCTTTGTCTCCTGAGACGCGGAAGCTCCCTGGGGATTCGGTGCCGGGCGCCGCATAGCTCCCTGGCCCGCCGAAGCCGCTCCTCCAGCCTGGGATTTCATGCCGCTTCCCCCCTGAGATGTCCTTGTTCCTCCTGGACGGGGTCCCGCGTTCTTTGCCCCCTGGGGTCTGGGCCGTGATCCAGGCTTTACCATCCCTGTTTTACTGTTCTGAGGACGAAATACCTGAATAATATTTTTCTTTTTCGGATGGGCAGGTGCCTCCTGCTTTCCTGCATCCGTGGAAGGGCCTTTAGCGGCGGAATCTTCTGCGGCCCTTTTTGCAGCATCTGCTTCTGTATTCTTCTGCATATTCTCATCCTCCTTAATCTCAGTGGTTTTTCCGGCCAGCTGTTTCCTGACCATTTCTGCGTCTTTTGCTCCCACATTACTCATATGACTCTTTACCTCAACTCCGTTTTTCTTCAAAACGGACATAACCTCCTTATTTTCTCTTCCAAGCTCCTTCGCCAACTCATGTACCCGAATGTTCGTCACTCTCACAACCTCCGTTCCGGCAAGCTTTTAACTTTTTTTCTATTGATAAAGCCAATCCCTGGTCCAGCACGGCTGCGCAGGCCCGATATTCGCATCCTATGGCAGCTCCCAGCTCCTCCTTCGTACCGTAAGTGTAAGCGGGAACTTCATAAAAAGCACACATATTCAGGAACTTTTTTTTCGTATTATCCGAAGCCTCTGCGGAAAGAACCACCAGGCAGGCCCTTCCGGACTTTACTGCCTGCTCCGTCTGAAATTCGCCGGAAACGATCTTCCCTGCCTTTTTGGCAATTCCCATAAGGGATAACACGTTATCTCTTTTCAATAGATTCTATCTCCTTCTTGAGGCTTTCATACGTCTCCTCCGGTATCTTAATCTTCAGGGAGCGCTCCAGGCCCTTATTTTTCACCGCCTTTTCAAAGCATTCCCTGGAACGGCACACATAGGCGCCTCTCCCATTCTTTTTGCCGGAGATATCCAGCAGAATCTCTCCCTCTGCCGTCCGCAGAATCCTCAGCATCTCTTTTTTTGTTTTCATTTCCTGGCACCCCGTACATTTTCGAAGGGGGACATGTCTGCTCTGTGCCATCTTTATTCCAGATCTCCTTCATCCCGGTTTTCGTCCGCTCCCTCATCCTCTTCGTAGGGAAGCTTCTCTCCGGGTTGCTCCTCCTGATACTCTTCCGAAGCTTCCGGGTATTCTTCATCATATTCCTGAGAATCCTCCGAATATTCCTCTTCGTAGTATTCATCCTCATCATAATATTCATCATCGTAATAATCTTCTTCGTATTCCAGAAGATCACCGGACTCTCTGGCCTGGGTCTCGCTCTTTATGTCAATCTTAAATCCGGTCAGTCTGGCGGCGAGACGGGCGTTCTGTCCTTCCTTGCCTATAGCAAGAGACAGCTGATAATCCGGTACCACCACCTTGGCTGTCTTCTCATCTCCATCGGCAATTACGGAAATCACCTTGGCGGGGCTTAGCGCATTCTCAATCAGGAGAGCCGGATTGTCATTCCAGTTAATAATATCAATCTTCTCCCCATGCAGTTCTTCCACCACAGCGTTTACTCTGGCTCCGTTTAATCCCACGCAGGCGCCCACCGGATCCACATCGGGATTGTTGGACCAGACGGCAATCTTGGTTCTGCTGCCGGCCTCTCTGGCGATACTGCGGATCTCCACGGTTCCGTCCTTCACCTCGGTCACTTCAGACTCAAACAGCCTTTTTACCAGCTCCGGATGCGTTCTGGAAACAAGGATCTTCGGCCCTTTAGGCATATCCTTGACTTCCAGCACATAAACCTTGATTCTCTCTGTCGGCCGGTAAACCTCTCCCTTTATCATCTCATCCGCAGTAAGAAGGGCGTCCACCTTGCCGAGATTGATGCTTACGTTTCTTCCTACATACCTCTGCACAATACCAGTAACAATATCCCGCTCCTTCTGATAGTATTCGTTGTAGAGAACCTTGCGCTCCTCTTCACGGATCTTCTGAAGGATTACGTTTTTGGCGTTCTGGGTAGCGATGCGGCCAAACTCTTTTGATTTTATATCTACCCGTACAATATCTCCCAGCTCATATCTGGAATCCTTCAGCTTGGCATTGGTCAGACTGATCTGCGCCAGCTCATCCTCCACGTGATCTACAACGGTCTTCTCCGCATAGACTTCAAAATCGCAGGTCTGAGGATCAATGTTTACCACAACATTGTTGGCTTCCGTCTTTCCGTAATGGTTTTTGCATGCCTGCAGCAATGACTGCTTAATCGCGTCCAGCAGGGTATCCTTGCTGATATTCTTTTCCTTCTCAAGAATTGTCAATGCCTCAAACAATTCGTTATTCATTTTTATATCCTCCTCGTTAGAAATCAAGGGCAAGTCTCACCAGAGCCACATCCCCCCGGTCGAATTCCATTGATTCATGATTCTCTGTTTCTATGGTAATGCTTTTTTTATCGTAAGCTTTCAAGAGGCCTGTAAATTCTTTCTGGTGCTGAACCGGACGATACGTGCGGATCTCAATCTCCATTCCGAGACTCCGTTCAAAATCCTTATCCTTCTTCAGAGGGCGTCCAAGCCCCGGCGAACTGACTTCCAGAATATACGAATCCTCAATGTAGTCCTTTTCATCCAGAAGATCGCTGAGCTGTCTGCTTACCAGCTCGCAGTCATCTACTGTAATTCCTCCCGGTTTGTCAATGTAGGCTCTCAGATACCAGTTTCCGCCTTCCTTCACATATTCTACATCCACTAGCTCAAACTTATGTCCTTCTACGATAGGAAGAAGCAGTTCTTCCGTCTTCTGTTCATAGAGCTCCTTTTTGCTCATGCACCATCCTCCTGTACGCCACAAAGAAGAGTGGGCGTTTCGCCCACTCTTAAACTAGTAACAATCTTTAACTATTCCCCATCATATCACCAATTCCCGGCAAATGCAAGTAAATTTTAAGTGAACTGCCTTTTTAATAAGAAGAACTGGTCTCTGATGCGGCTTAAGCGGACACTGCGTCCGCAACCTGCGTCTTTACCTTAGCCGTGCCGGAATTTCTCGCTGCCGCATCCTGGGCTTCCTGCTTCTGCGCCGCCTTGGCATTCATAATCAGCATCTGCAGGCGATTTTCTATATTAGCGAAGCTTACGTCCGGATCGTAATCCAGGGGGAGAATCTGCGCGTCCGGATACATTTCCTTCAGCTTTTTGGCAATTCCTCTTCCTACGATATGATTCGGGAGACAGCCGAAGGGCTGAAGAATGACAAAAGCCCTGCATCCCTCTTTGGCATGATGGATAATCTCTGCCGGTATAAGCACCCCCTCACCCGTGTCGAAGGTATGGGGTATAATGGAATCGCTTGCCTTTACCAGCTCCGGAAGCCGGCAGGCCGGCGTATACAGGGGATGCTCTCTCGCGATCCGATCCGCGGCGGTATGAGCCATATCAAAAATCTCATTTGCCAGGCGCTGCCAGAGCTTTTCTTTTACAGGTCTGTTTAACCGATATTCCCGGATCTGAGAATCCTTGGTAAAGTATGTCTTCTGGATTACATCCGTCATATGAGCTTCAATGATCTCAAATCCGTTTTTCTCCAGATAAGCCTCAATATCCCGATTGGCTCCCGGATGGAAATTCAGAAGATACTCTCCCACAATCAAAACCTCCGGTTTTCTTCGACTTCTGTCGTAGGGAACCGTCTTCATAATCTCAATCCCGCGTCTGAATCCTCTTTTGGCCCCGGAAATGCCTCCCTTCTCCAGTCCCTCTACCAAAGCGTCCATAGCCGCCTCAAAAGCCTGATCCGCGCTTCCTTTCCGCGTCTCATAGGGACGCATTTTCCGAAGAAGGGATTCCAGTACGTCAATCATGGGAAGAGCGAAAGCGATCCTGGCAGAGGTCAGAAGATTCATCTTAAATCCCGGATGGAGATTGTGATAATCCTGGTCGTCATTGGTGAGGATCGGCACCTGGCTGTACCCGGCGTCATCCAGAGCCTTCCGCAGAAGCTTGCTGTAGTGGGTCAGGCGGCAGTCTCCCACATATTTTGCCATGGCGATGGCCACCTGATCCGGCTGGTACTTTCCGCTCTTCAAAGCCGCCAGAGCCTCGCCGATGACGATCTGGGCCGGGAAGCAGATATCGTTATGTACATATTTCTTCCCGTAGTAGATCGCCTCTTCTCTTCCGATCTCCAGAGGTATGGTCTTAAGTCCCTGCCCAGCCATGGCAGCGGCCATAATGCGGCTGAAGGCGTGGGAGGTATTGGGAACCAGCACGATTTCCTCTTTTTTGGAAGCAGCGCTGAATTTTACCGGATAGGGATCCGGCAGGGCGTTTATTTCCAGCTCTTTTTTCTCCTCCCTGCGCAGACGCAGCGTTTCCAGGAAGGAACGTACCCGGATCCGCAGCGGTCCCTGAATGTCGCTTTCATCCACCTTCAGGACCAGCGGCGTTTTCCCTGAGATCTCTTTCATCAGCCGGATGATCTCATCGGAAAGGTAGGCATCGTGGCCGCATCCGAAGCTTACGATCTGAACGTACTCCAGATTCTCGCTCTCTGCTGCCTGAATGGCTCCCGTAAGCATTCTCGCGTGGTAATTATTTACAATATCCAGGGTGCTTCTGCTTAAATCCACCTTGTCGCCCCCGGGAAGAGAGTCTACCGTCAGCACAGGAATCCCCATGGCGGTGAACATCTCAGGAAGATGATGGTTTACGAGGCTGTCATTCTGATAAGGCCTGGATGCCAGCACCACGGCGAATTTGTCAGTCCCCTTCATCTCATCCAGCACCTTCTGTCCTTCCTGCTGCAGAGCGCTCCTGAAGGAAGCAAAGGCTCTGTCCGCGAACCGGATGGCCTCCATGGTATCCTCTCTGGAAATCTGCCAGTTTTCTTCCATGTATTCCATCAGCTGACGGTTCCGGTCTTTTTCCGTATACCAGTAAAACAGCGGAGAATCGAAGGGGATTCCCCATCTCTTCTCAGGCGGGTCAGAGTTGCGCACGACTATGGGATATCCTTTTACCACAGCGCACATGGACTCGCTGGTGGATTCTGTGTTTTCCGAATGTACAGTGGCTACGGAGGGCATAAAGATCCGGTCAACCTTATATTTTGCCAGATTTCTCAAATGCCCGTGAACCAGCTTCGCGGGAAAACACACAGTATCGGAGGTTACCGCGTAAAGCCCGCTCTCATACATCTGCCTGGTACTGGGATCCGAAAGCTTTACTTTAAACCCAAGGCTTCTGAAGAATGTCGTCCAGAAGGGCGCCGTCTCCCAGAAGGATAAAACGCAGGGAATTCCGATGACGCAGTCCCGCTTTGGTACATTTTCCCGGGCGGGATATTCCTGAAACAGAAGTTTCTCCCGCAGCTTAAAAAGGTTCGGCGTGGCGGAAGCCTTCCGCAGCTTTTCCTGGGCCTGCCGGCGGACTTCCTGATCCTTCGGGTCTCCCAGTACCTCGCCTCTCTCGCACCGGTTGTTGGTAACCCAGGAATTCCCGTTGGGGAACTGAATCACCGTCCGCTTACAGTGATTCGTACAGAAGGGGCAGGGTGCATTCACTTCCTGGGTCCACGTAAAGTCATCCAGGGCATCCAGTCCGATAAAGGTCTTTTTAAATTCTTCTCCTCTGGCAGCAGCCTTCTCCCTTTCTTCCTTTGTGAGAAGGGCCACACCGATGGCTCCCATAATTCCCGGATAGGGCGGACGGAGAACTTCTCTGCCAAGGTACTGTTCCATAGCCCGAAGAACCGCGTCGTTCTGGAAGGTTCCGCCCTGAACCACGATTCTCTCTCCCAGAGAGTCGGCGTTGGAGATCCGGATAACTTTTGTAAATACATTTTCTATAATCGAACGGCAGAGTCCCGCCATAATATCTTCCTGATGCTTGCCGCTTCTCTGAGCCGTAACAATACTGCTGTTCATAAACACGGTACAGCGGCTTCCCAGCACAGCCGGCGCCGCGGAGGAGAAGGCGGCCGGGGCAATCTCATTTACAGGAATTCCCAGGGAGGAGGCGAAATTTTCCAGGAAAGAACCGCACCCGGAGGAGCATGCCTCGTTCACTACAATATTTGTAATAATCCCGTGATCCAGCCAGATAGCCTTCATATCCTGGCCGCCGATGTCCAGAATGAACGTAGCGTCCGGCACATACTTTGCCGCCGCTCTGGCGTGAGCCACCGTTTCCACTACATGGTATTCTCCTGAAAAGGCCTTCTGAAACATCAGCTCTCCATACCCCGTGGTCCCCGCGGCCAGAATCTCCAGTTTTACTCCATGATCCCGGTACCGGTTCCGCAGAGAAATCAGCGCGTCCCTGGCCACCTCCAGAGGGTCTCCCTCATTGGACGCGTAGAAATAATCCAGGATCTCCTCCTGCTCATCCATAAGAACAAATTTGGTAGTGGTGCTTCCTGAGTCTATTCCTAGATAAGCCCGGATGGTTTTTCCCTTCCACGCTTCCAAATCCCTCTCCCGGTTAAGCGCAGGGCGTCTGGTCCGTTTCAGGAAGGCTTCTTTTTCTTCCTCGTCCCGGAAGAAAGGCTCGCCTCCCTCCTGGGGCCGGTTCTTATTCTCCTTCTCAAAGACAGCCAGCCTCTTAAGAAGAGCGTCGGGATCTACCGGCTGGCTCTTTCCGGCGAACATCTCTTCCGCTGAGAGAGCCGCTCCGTACGCCATCATAATCTTAGCATTTTCCGGCTGAATCACATCCTTCTCATCCAGCTCAAGGCGCTGGGCAAAGACCTGCACCAGAACCGGATTAAAGTTCAGCGGACCTCCTTCAAAAATAACAGGCCCCTTGATGTCCAGTCCCTGAGCCAGACCTCCGATGGTCTGCTTGGCAATGGCGTGAAAGGCAGAGAGGGCCAGATCCTCTCTCGCGATCCCCTGATTCAGCAGGGGCTGTATATCGGTCTTGGCGTACACGCCGCAGCGGCCTGAGATATCATAAACGGCTTTTCCCCTTCCGGCGTATTCATTGAAATCTTCCACAGGAATCTTCAGCACAGCAGCCATCTCATCAATGAAAGCCCCGGTTCCTCCGGCACAGCTTCCATTCATCCTCATATCCGCTACATTTAAAAGCCCTGTCTTCTCATCCTTCTGAAAGAAAATGATCTTGGCGTCCTGGCCTCCCAGTTCAATGGCCGTTCCCATATCGCCGTACAGATACCGCACCGCTATGGAATTGGCCACCGTCTCCTGTACATACTGAAGCCCCAAACGATCCGCCAGCTCCTTGGAACCTGAGCCGGTAAGCACCAGGTGGATCTCATCTCTGCCAAATTTCTTTGCCAGGGTTTTCATACAATTACATACGCTTCTGATCTGAACCGCCTCATGGCGCACATAGGAAGAATATAGAAATTTCCCCGTGTTCTTTTCTGCTACCACCAGCTTGGTAGTAGTGGAACCTACATCAATTCCGGCATGAAGTACTCGTTTCACTCTTTTCGCCTCCGTATTTCATCCTTTTCTCTTAAGATATAGTAAAAACCGCACCCGTTTTATTCTCCCTCAATTCTGAAAAGGGATCTTTCTTCTCCATTCTCTCGGCCCCATCCCCATAATCTGCCGGAACACTCGGCTGAAGTAAAGAGGATCCGGGTACCCCACCTCTTCACTTACCTCGCTGATTCTCATGGAAGTGCCCCGAAGCATCCCGCAGGCTCTCTGAACGCGGATCCTGGTATGATACTCTCCTACGGACATTCCCTTCTCCTTCTTAAACACACTGGCCAGATACTTATAGGAAAGAAAGAACTCCTTTTCCAGTTTTCTGGAGGAAAATCTTTCACACGCATGCCGCTCCAGATACAGAGCGATCTGATCAGCCAGAGACATTTCCTTTAGAAGATCGTGAAATCTCAGAAGCACGCACTCTCTGAGAAATCCATACAGCAAATAGTTCAGTGTAAAATTCCGGAAGGGATCCGAATTCTTACAGACATTCCAGAGCTCCAGAAGCCTGGATTCCGCCTGGGTTCCCGAAAGATTCTGAAGGGTTTTCGGAAGCAGCGCCTGGCAGAGCGCTTCCCTGCAGCCCTCATGGAATGCCGGACGGGAAGAAGGTACGAATTCTCCGTAACGGCTCTCCTGCTCCAGCCGGAAATGTATATAGAACCAGGCAGTGCCTGCCAGGATCTTCTTCTTGCCGTAGTGACGGATTCCTGCCTTCAAAAAGAGCGCCTCCCCGGGGCCGATCCGATAATCCGTTTCCTTTTCAGTTACTGTAATCTCACCCTTGGTTACATAAATAAAAACATGAAAATCCAGCACCCTGTCCGCGTGGATAAAATCCATAGGCGCTGTGATAAATCCCATTTCCTCTATCCTTGGAAGAGCCGCCGTACTGAGCCACAGCTCCTCTTCATTCTGGATCATACGTAAATTCTCCATATATACAAGATAATAATCGATGTTTTTTTGATACGCAGTAGATTATAATACAGGAAATAGAAATGTGCAACCATCAAAAAGGAGGTATTTATGAAAAAACAGCAGCAGCTTCGTCCCGGTTTATACAAAAGCGGAACCGGGTTTATGCATCATTATCAGGAATTAGTACGAAAAGAGATGATTCCGTATCAATATGACGTCCTGTGGGATAAGGTCCCCGGCGCGGAAAAAAGTCATGTAATCGCCAACTTTCTCAACGCGGCCAGGGTGCTGAGGGGTGAAAAGCCTCAGGAAGAATTTTACGGCATGGTGTTTCAGGACAGCGATCTGGCGAAATGGATTGAGGCCGCAGCCTTCAGTCTTTTAAACCATCCGGATTCCCGGCTTGAGAAGGAGCTGGAGGATGTGATCCGTCTGATCGGCGATGCCCAGGATACCGACGGATATCTGAATACCTATTTTACTTTAAACGGCAAAGAAAAGCGTTTCAAAGATCTGCTGGAAGGGCATGAGCTCTACTGCTCCGGTCATATGATCGAGGCCGCCGTCGCTTATGCGCAGGCTACAGGGAAGAACTCCCTCCTGAACATCATGAACCGCAACGTAGACTGTATTTACCGTCATTTTGTGGAAGAAAAAGCTCCCGGATTTCCGGGACATCCGGAAATCGAACTGGCGCTTCTGAAAATGTATCACTGGACCGGAAATAAAAAATGCCTGGAGCTGGCAGAGCATTTTATTGATGTCCGCGGCGTGGACACGGAATTCTATGAAAAGGAGGCGGCTGCCAGGGACTGGAGCATCTGGGGAAATGATCCGAAAAATGGCGAATACCAGCAGTCCCATATGCCTGTAAGAGAGATGCGGGACGCCGTAGGGCACAGTGTCCGGGCTGTCTATCTCTACACAGCCATGGCGGATCTGGCCTCCATTACGGGAGATGCCTCTCTTTTAACTGCCTGCCGCGCTCTGTGGGACAGCATTGTGAACCGCCGGATGTACGTAACCGGAGCCATCGGCTCCACCGTCATCGGAGAAGCCTTTACCACAGACTACAATCTTCCCAATGATACCGTATACGGCGAAACATGCGCATCCATCGGCCTTATGTTTTTCGCCTCCCGGATGCTGGAAATGGATCCGGACCGGGAATACGCCGATGTGATGGAAAGAGCCTTCTACAATACTGTCCTGGCCGGAATCCAGCTGGACGGGCGGCATTTCTTCTACGTGAATCCGCTGGAGGCCATTCCCGGCGTATCGGAAAAGGCCCAGACCCACAGGCATTCCCTGATCCAGCGTCCCAGCTGGTACGCCTGCGCCTGCTGCCCGCCCAACGCGGCCCGGCTGATCGAGTCCATCGGTCTGTATGGCTACGGCGAAAATGAAACCACCGGCTTCTGCCATCTCATCGCCGAGGGAGAGGTAGAGATGGAAAACGGTCTTTCCTTCTCCTGCGAGACCAAATATCCATATGATTTTACCGTCACGTACCGAATCAAAAAGGGAGGCAAAAAACTGGCTCTTCGCATTCCCGGATGGTCTCATGCCTGGAGCGCCGAAAAGAACGGCGCCGCCATCTGCCAGGAGCTTGTGAAAGGATATCTCTATACAGAAACCGCCTCCGGAGATGTGATCACCCTGCATCTGGATCCCTCCATCCGCCACATTTACGCATCCTCAAAGGTGGCTGCGGATACGGGATGCGCCTGCATTCAGAGAGGACCCCTGATTTACTGTCTGGAAGGAACAGACAACGACGGAGATGTGCTTTCCCTGCGCATCAAAGAAAACGGAACGGCAGAAGCCCTTCCCTATGAGCCCTCTCTGCTGTCGGGAATTGTTCCTATTGAACTGGAGGGATACCGAAGCGCCGGACAGGAAAGCCTTTATTCTGACCGAAAGCCGGAGCAGATTCCCTGCAAGCTCCGGGCCATCCCCTACTATACCTGGTCCAACCGGGGCGTGACACAGATGAGAGTGTGGATTCCGGAAGAAAAATAACAGGATAAAAATAGTAGAAAGATAGAAAAAGACGGCCGGAAGCGTGCAGTGACACTTCCGGCCGTCGCAGTCTTCGCAGACTTGGGGGGCGTGATTCGCGGCGTCCCGGCAAAACAGCTGCCTATCTTAATGACGCCTGCAGTTCTTCTAATATCTGTATAGTCTCGTCCACCGACGTTACTTCTGGTTTTTCCAAAAGGCTGTGGAAATAGTCCTCAAACGCTCCAAAAAGCGTCTTCTCTTCCAGCACAAGGTAAGAATTTGTCCCCGCGCAGGAAATGAGAGCGAGGGTTCGGTTTTCATATAATTCCAGACCGATCCTGGGGAAAGGATTTAAAAGCTTCTCCGATAAAAGATGAAGCCGGTAAGCTCCCGTTCTGCACCTTTCTTCGATCCTCCTTAGTATTTCCCTCCTAGCTTCTTTAGAGAAAGGGTGCAGAACCTGGGTGAACTGGCCGCTGAGCTCACCAAGCCGAACAAATCTTTCAAGGCCTTCCTTGGACAGGAAGGAATCGAACGGCTTATATTTCACTACGGCATTTACCAGCTGCTCCGCCGCCTCAGCCAGAGGAAGAACCGCTTCTCCGTCTTTTACAAAGGGAGCGAAAAGATCTCTGTCATAGCCCTGAAAAATGCAGGGGTAATATTCCAGCATGTAGATAGGCTGGGATACTGAGATACATTTCCGCATATAATACTCCATGGACCTTCTGGGATCATTCTCTTTATAGATAAAGGGCTTCGCTCGGTCCATCACTCTTCGGATCTCCTGGTGATAGCTCTCCAGAATGATCTTATCTCTGTATAAAATCCCTCTGTGAAAGTCCTCTCCCAGAAGAAGCAGATAATTGGAAGAAAGCAGATAGAAGGGATACAGCGCCACACTGTCTCTTCCGCAGAAATTACTGTAATAGTAAAAAGGATGATAATCCGTTTCATCCTGGAGCGCAAATGGGAGAATATTCTTCATCAGCCTCAGATTGTAATTTACGTCAAAGGATATTTCAGATTTTTTCAGCACCGCAAGAAAATGGCAGAAAAAACAGGTGTTCTTTCTCATGGAAAACTCCTGCTGAAGAAGCTGAAAAAAGTCCGGACAGTCCATTGGGATATTGGAATAAACGCAGCCCTTTTCCGTCTGGAGAATCCACTGAATCATATAGATAATTTCCATATGGTTTGAAAGGGAAGCCACCGGTTTCTCCGGAATTTCCCAATTCTCCAGCACATGATCCAGCTTTCTCTTTTGGAAATTCTGAAGCTCTCCGATATAGGCGAGCATATTCCCGATAAAAATCCGGTTCTGAAACCTTTCCTCCCCAATCCTCTGCCGCTCATACAGTTCAGAAAGTTTTCTCAATTCTGCCGGCGTAAGCGTCAGCGCATCGACAAACGCCTGAAAAAGTTCCGGCTTCGGAAGGCGCTCCCCGCTGAGCATCCTGCGGATTCCCGTCCTTTCCAGATTATGAGTGTTACAGAACCGATACAGATTCGTATCTTCTGCCTCTAAAAGCTGACGGCAATACTCCGCGAATTTATTCATAACTACTCCTCCCGTACTTTCTGTCCCCGTCTCTAAAACTCTATGTATTAAATTTCCTGCAGTTCTATACTCCTGCCCTGGCCAAAAGCAGATTCCGCAGACTCATCCTCTTCGGGTAAAAAGATCTTTTCTATTTTGGCATCCTCAAAATATTTCTTTTCTTCCCTGAATATAAAATCTCCCGTCTTCCACTTGTAAAAAAGAAAAATAATAACAACAATCTCTGCCAGCAGGATAACGACCAAAAATATAGCGATTCCGTTTCTCTGTTTTTTCTGTTTCATTGCTACTCCGGCAAAAATATGTTCTTTAAATACTAGAATTTGATACACACCTGTTTTTTATAGACCCTCACTAGTATTTTACTGAACTTCCGGAGATTTACAATATGGGCGCGCGATTGGTCAAAAACAAAACTCACACTTATATATGTTATCTTATATAAAGTATAACAGATATGCTCAAAAAAATATATTCTTTATCTTCCAACCGCAAAGCAATTCTTCGCATTACGCCTTCATTGCCTCCAGGGCAGAGATTTTTACTGCCTTATTCGCCGGGTAATATCCGGCCGCGACTCCAATCAGGACAGAGAAAAGCAGGGCAAAGGCGGCAAGCCACGGCGGAATGACAGAGATGGCTCCGGATGCCTCCATACCGCCTGCAAAAACCATGCTTTCCGCTGCGCCGGAACCAAATGAGACATTCTGTGATACATAATTCAATATATAGGAAACAAGGCAGCTCACAGCCACGCCAATCAGTCCTCCTATAAATCCGATCACCGCCGCCTCCAGTAGGAATTCTTTTTTGATATCTCCTAAAAAGCATCCCAAAGCCTTCAGTATTCCAATCTCCCTGGTTCTCTCTGTGATAGACATAATCATAGTATTTGCGATACCGATGGCAGCCACGATTAAAGAAATTCCTCCCAATCCTCCCAGCATCATCTGTTTCTGCCGCGCGTCTTTTTCCATAGGTTTTCGGATACTCTCCATGGAACTTGTCTGAAATCCCATCTGCCGGATCGCATTTTCCGCCGTCTCCACTGACCTGATACTGTCTGTATAGACATACAGCTCACTGTACTCTTTACTTTTTTTCTGACCTGTGATTTTCTGCAGCTGTTTCTGCAGGCGCTCCGCATCTTTCATTCTCATGACTAGCCCGTCGCTGGTATCTTCATATAAATCACTGTCCTCCCGCAGCCTTCCTACCGCGGTGATTTTCTCAATGATTTTCCAATCCTCCTTCTTCCCAGCCGCCTGCTGACCGCTTTGTTCTGGCTGCTGTTTTTCTTTTTCCTGGGCAATGGATATCTCTGCTCCTATGGGCTTAAAGTACGGCTTGACATTTTCGTCCATCCAGTAATCTACCATGTTTTTCCCCTCCGGACGTTTGCTGTCCGCAAACTGGTAGGCGAAGTTTTGTCCTACAAGCACATCCAGCGGCTTTTTATCAGGAAATTTTCCCTCCAGGAGCGTATAACCTAATTGTTCAAAATCCTGTTCCGATATTCCTATAATTGTAACGTAATCCCTCTGATATCTGTTTTTTTCCCCAGCCAGAAGTTTTAAATCGCCTAATTCCAGTTTTTCCCTGGCAACTACCGACTTTATTCCAGAAATACCCCTGATGCGCCGCACCGCCTCTTTATCCATATTTACCTTTTCTTTGCTTACGGACGGAGACGGAGATACCGTAATTCTCGTCAGGTTCCCCATCTGTGCCAGCATCTTCTCCTGGGCCTCTTTCATTCCGATTCCCAGGGAAACCATAATGACTATGGCACAGCATCCGATTACTACACCGGAAACCGTGAGAAGGGTTCTTCCCTTTCTCCGATACAGGTTTTTTACAGACATCTGGAAAATATCAAAAAATACCATTTTTATATCTCTCCGTGAAACTGAACTGATTTTTTATTGCGCCTTCTTTTCAGGAAAACCACAGCAAAAAGGAAAACTGCCGCTCCGGAAACGATCACTGCTTTTCGTTTTATGTCACTGCCCCCGCTGCTCTCTGTCTCCTCCTCCGCGAAGGATTCCTCCGCAAAGAAATCATTCATCTCACCTGAAGCGCCTTCCTCCACATTCAGCACCAGAATCCGCTCTTCTGTCTTTTCGTTGCCGGAGGCGTCCTCGTACGTCACAAGAACCTTCATTTCCTGACGGCCTGCCTTTGCAGGTGTCACAAAAAAATCCAGGGTTCCGCTTCCTCCTGCTTCTACATTCCCGATAAATTTATACGTCTCATCACTGGCCATCTTAGTTTCAAGGCGGGTTTCCAGGTTGTACACGACAGCTTTTCCCTTATTTACATACGGAAGAGAAATGGAAACCTCTTCGTTCGCAAAAGCATCTCCCTCTTTCCGTATTTCTCCAACACTGAAGCGGTCCTGGTGGGTTACAGGCATGGTAATCTTTACTTCAGAATTCGCTTGTGTACGTTCCTCTTTTTTCAGATACTCATACTTAAAGCTGACTGTGGCCGCTGTGTTCGCTGTCTGTCCGTCAGGCAGGGCTTTCAGTTTTACCGTTTTTCTGACTTTTTCCTGAGGCTTCAGCTGCTCAATGTAAAAAGTATTGGAGGAATCCGTCAGTACCAGCCCCTCTCCCGGCTCCACAGACATTACCGTATTCTCGACTGCTATTTTCCGGTTCGTGTTCTGCAGCTCCATTTCCAGTACAAACTCCTCCCCGGCTTTTATCTCGCTTCCATAAGAATACCGGCTGATAATAATGTTGGGGGTCATGGGGTCAATGGTCTTTGTCTCTGCCGCGGCTTCCACATAACCGCCTCCGTCATAACCGCCTCCATATCCTTGGCCTGCTGTGTCAGAAAATCCCCCTTCTTCTTTTTTTTCAGCTGGCAGCAGAAGAATCGCCTCTGCCTGTCCGGACTTTACTGTGTTTTCTTCCTGATACTCATAAGTGACGATTGCTTTCGTTTTCAAAGTGGGCAGATCTTCGGGGAACTGATCGGCTTTCATTTTTACTTTTACCTTTCTTTCTTCGCCCGGCTTCAGATCTTTCACCCTGATGCGGTCTTTTTTTTGTTCCGAATCCAAAGCGATTCCCTCCTGCGGCTCCAGCTTCAGCCGGATATTTTTCATCGTTTTGTCTTTCCGGTTGTTTTTGATTTTTACAACCAGCCGGAATTTTTCACCGGATCGGATCCCTTTTTTCATCTTTTCCCTGGTAATTATGATATCCTCCTCTGTACCTTCCGCCGGCGTCCCCTCACTTTCGCCCGACATAAAATTCGGCTCTTTCGTTTCCAATGTTTCTTCTTCCGTCAAAAAAATTTCCGCCGCATCCGTTTCTGGAAATTCGGTCTTTCCCGGATTTGAAGAAGATGGATTCGTCTCCGGAAGCTTTTGTGTCGGAAGATTCGTCTCCGGGGTATTCGTCTCAGACAGATTTGTTTCCGGCGGCCTAGTTTCAGGCGGGTTCGTTTCCAGCGGCCTTGTCTCCGGAGGATTCGTCTCCAGCGGCCTTGTTTCAGGCGGGTTCGTCTCCACCGGCCTTGTCTCCGGTGAATTTGTCTCCGGAGGGTTGGGCGCCGGAGGATTCGTCTCAGGTGATTTTGGCGCCGGGGCCTCCTGAACCGAAGAATTTGGCGCCGGCTGTTCTTCAATGATTAAATCCATACTTTCTTCCTTTATCTGTATTTCCTCAGCATTTGCCGCATACGCAAAGGTTTGAAGCATCAGCACACTGCAAAAGAAAAAAATAGCTGCTCTTTTCATTCTCTTTCTTCCCTTCTCTGTTCTTTTATAATATTCCCGTCTATCAGAGTCAGAATCCGGTCTGCGTAAGCCGCCATCTGCGGATCATGGGTAACTAACACAATGGTCTGATTCTTCTTCCTGGCTATTTCCATCATCATTTCCATAATCTGCGCTGTGGTTTTCGTATCCAGATTTCCTGTTGGCTCATCTGCAAAAATTACTTCCGGATTTGCTGCGAAGGCTCTGGCAATTCCGACTCTCTGCTGCTGTCCGCCGGACATCTGCGAAGGATAATGGTACATTCTCTCTGCAAGTCCTACTTTTTTCAAAAGGGATGCCGCCCGTTTTTCTCTCTCTCCGCGTCCGTATCCCTGAAACATCAGGGGCAGCGCCGTATTTTCCAATGCCGTCATATACGGCAGAAGATTATAGGTCTGAAAAATAAAGCCGATATGTTTCTGCCTGAATGCTGCTATCTGCTCTTCCTTCAGCTTCGTAATATTTACATTGCCAATCCATACATTTCCTTCCGTAGGCTTTTCCATCCCTGATATCTGATTCAGCAAAGTGCTTTTTCCTGATCCTGATGTCCCGAAAATACAGCAGATTTCACCTTTACTAATCTCTGTATTAATCCGATCCAGAGCCACCACCTTTTCACTTCCAATCTGATAAACCTTTCTAACATTTTGAATTCTGATCATTACATTTTTCATAAATCACCTCATTCTTTTCTAAGATCACGCCCAGTATGGCAGCAAGTTCTTTCCAGTTCCTGAATTACTTCTTAACAAATCTTAATTCTGAAGTGCGGTTTCCATTTGGAAATAGCAATAGAAAAACCGGGACACAAAATACATCTGCGTCCCGGTCCTCGGTTTCTGTTCCGTATTATGGGAAGAGTCTAAAAAACTGCCTTCCGCGTCATCTTTTTTATATTCTTCAGCAGGAAACATAAGCAGCCTAAAGTAAATCGAATCTGTCTTATTCTCCATAGCATCCAAACCTATAGCCCTTCCCCCAGACAGTCTGGATATATCTGGGTTCATGCGGATTTTCCTCAATCTTCACCCGAAGTTTCCTGATATGCACCATGATCGTCCCGTTGCAGCAATAAAAATAAGGTTCATTCCAAACGCTTTCATATAAATTCTGAGCTGAAAATATTTTCCCCGGATACTGCATCAGCAGAAGCAGAATATTATATTCCGTATCTGTCAGATCCACGTTTTTCCCTTTTACAGATATCTCATTGAAGGTTTCACTGATCCGGATGCCTGCCCGTTCAATATAATCTTCCTTTTCTCCCTCATCCTTCTCATCCTTTCCCCGGTAAACGTAATACCGCCTCAGCAGGGCCTTTACCCTCCCCAATAGCTCAGAGTAGGAAAAAGGCTTCGCCAGATAATCATCTCCGCCCGCCATCAGTCCAATCAGCTTGTCAGATTCCAAAGATCTCGCAGTGAGGAACAGAACGGGAACATTAGACCTCTTTCGTATCTCCTCACAAGTTTTTATTCCGGATATACCGGGCATCATAATATCTAATATAACCAGACCGGTCTGCTGAGACAGCATATTCAAACCTTCTGTTCCATTCCCTGCTTCCTCCACCAGGTAGCCTTCACTTTCCAAAAGTATCCTTACACCTTCCCGAATATCAGCATCATCTTCAATCAGCAATATCAATTTTTTCTCCATTCCACGTACTCCCTTCTTCTGAATTTTTCCGAATGCACCGTCTGGCTGCTGTTTTACTATATCAGCATTTTCTTAAAATGCCTGTGGAAAATTCTTAATAAATGCCAAAACCGAAAAAAAGACTACCGGGCGGTAAAATCCGCCGCAGTAGCCTCTATAGTCTCTACGATCTGTTATCTTTTACGATTCTGCTGCTTCTGTTCCCTCCTGACTCTCTTCTGTACTTGCATCCGGGCTCTCTTCTGTTCCGCCTTCAAACACCTCCGCCCCGGTCATCACTGTAACGGTCGCTGCATTTCCTTCCTCATCAAGAGCAATGATTACAAGATCGCCTGTCTGTATATCAGAAAGCTCCGCCGCTTCTGTTGCAGCCTCCGCTTCCGACCCTGCTGAAGCATCTACAGCCGCTGCGGATTCATCCTCCGTTTCCTCCTGGCTATCTTCAGCCTCTTCACTTTCTCCTGTTGTCTCTTCCATCGTGGATAAATCCGCGGAATCTCCCACCTCATAGAAAAATTCTGTATTTTCTGTAATCGTCAGGGTACTCTCTTCACCGGTCAGTTCAATTTCCGCTTTTCCTTCCGGTAAGATGTCATTTCCCGCCTCTTCGGCATCTGTCCCTTCCGCCTGATTTTCGGCTGCCGCATCATCTGTCCCCTCTGTCTGATCTTCGTCTGTTGTCTCTTCTGTCGGTTCTTCAGCCGGCATTCCTTCTGTCTGTGTATTCTTCCTGTTGCCAAGCTCTATGGTAATACTACTGTCATCTATGGATACAACCTGGCCTATAACAGCTTCCTCGGAATCTTCGCTCTCAGATTCTGAATCCGTGATTTCTATTGTCACAGCTTCTGTACCTTCCGTTTCTTCCGCAAGCGCATTCAGCGGTAAAGCAGAAAGCGCAAGCCCCAACATGAGTGCCAGATATCTTCTTTTCATGCTTCCATCCATCCTTTCTGTGTAAGAATCAATATAGCGGCAGCTGCTGCATAGACATAGCATAATAAAATACTGTGACCGGACTGTGACCGTATTGTGTTTATAAAGTGAATTCCTAGTAACAAAGTTTTTCAAAAACCTCTTGCCTTTTTCCTGTTTTATGATATACTATCATTGTTTGCAGATATAGTTCATCGGTAGAACGCCAGCTTCCCAAGCTGGAGAGGCGGGTTCGATTCCCGTTATCTGCTTGAAGTCGTTCACAGACGGTACATTGAGTTTGAGACGTGATTCAGTTAGAAAATCCCATGACATTTTGGATTGTCATGGGATTTTTTCTATTGTTTTTATGCGCCTTTCAGTTTAATATGAACTTTTCCAGTATCTCGGCTACTCCATCGTGATTGTTGTCCGCTCTGGTAATATAATCAGCCGCCTCTTTCAAAAAATCTTCTCCATTGCACATAGCTGCTCCGATTCCTGCCGCCTGGATCATCGTCAGATCGTTCTCCGCGTCTCCGGCCGCCACAGAATGTTCAACTGGAATTCCAAGATAGCCGCAGAGGAATCTCACGGCATTTCCCTTATTGACGCCGGCCGGCACAAATTCCAGCAGAGCGGCGTGGGACAGAAACAGATCCAGCTTTCCCTGGCAGCTGGGTTCCATATAACTGCGGAATTCCCGGATACGGCCAGGATCCCTATAATTCAGAGCCAGGATTTTCGGAGGCTCTTCCTCAAGAGCCTTCACCACGTCCTCAACGATCCGATAAGGCAGCTTCTGAATCTGCACATACGTATGCAGATCTTCATTATCCTGTTCTGTAAGGATGTGGGTGGCCGTGTACGTCTGGATGCTGATTCCAAACTCTCTGGCCTCGTCAAAGACGCGGCGCACCTCCTCCATAGGAACTGTCTGTTTATAAATCAATGCGTCTTTCTCTGTATCATAGATCTGTCCTCCATTGTAGCAGACAATATAGCAGTCCTGGCCTATAAGCCCCAGCTCCTCCGCCTGTCTTTTGGCGCTGGGCAGGGCCCTCCCTGTAGAAAGGACGATCACATGTCCTTTCTCCTGGATGGCCTCCAGGGCTTTCCTATTTTTTTCTGTAATCTTTTTCTCATCATTCAGCAGGGTACCATCCAGATCTGTGAAAAAAATTCTTCTGTTTTTTTCTTTATTTAAATACTCCTCCAGCGCCTCGTCGCTCTCGGAAATCCAGATATCTTCCTCATCTGCCGTCAAACCCAGGTACTCTCTTAAGGTGCAGGTTTCATCGCTGAAATTCCATTTCTCAGTAAGTGTATAGATTTCATCAAAATCTGTTTTCCCGGCCATATAACGTTCCCGAAAAGTCATATTCCTTCCTCCTTGATTTTGCAATTGGGTTCAGTATATCACACAAAAGCTCAAAAAGCACTAAAAATCAGTCCCTGAATCATATATGCCCGTAACCACGCAGCAAGTGCGTGGTCCGGGTGTGACATGTATCTATTTTCCCACAAAATCTTCCAGATCTATCACCTTTCCATGATGCATGCGGGATTCCTCCGCAGCGAAAGCAATATAATGGCTCTCCATGGACTGCTGAATGGTGGTTATCGTCTCCGGTATCTTTTTATCATCCAGAATCAGATCAATCAGCTCCCGCATCATCTGTACGTCTCCGCCGCCGTGGCCGCTGAAATCCTTTGAAAGCGCATTCACATCAATTTCTGTATCCTCTCCCTGGAAAGGCCGTACAAAAATCCTGTTCCGTCCCATATCGCCCTCAATTTCTCCCAAGCACCCCATGATACGGATTCTCCGGGAATTTTCCTTTGTAAAAGCGCACATGGTAAAATCTATGGTGGTTCCATCTTCCATTTGAAGATTGACTACCTGGTGATCCACCACATCATTATCACAGTAGTATACGCATCGTCCATAAGGTCCCCTCTTCAGCTCTTCCATAATATTTTCTTCCGTGGGATTGCTGTTCAGCACATTCACGGGCCAGTCTCTGTTGCCGTCCCGCAGCTGTCCCAGATAGTAACGGGGCGCATTGTACAGGCAGGATTCAGCGTGAGGGCAGCCGTCCGTACAGCGCTTTGGCGCTCCTGTGGGCGCATTGCTCTTCTGAAACAGCCGCAGATCTCCGAAGGAAGAGACTCTTTTACAGTGCTTTCCGCCAAGCCAGAGAAGAATATCGAAATCGTGGCAGCATTTCTGCAGAATCATGGGGCTGGTTTCCTCCTTCTTTCTCCAGTTTCCCCGCACAAAAGAGTGAGCCTGATGCCAATATGAGACTCCTTCGGACGCCTGTATGGAAACAATATCCCCGATCACCCCTGACGCCAGACATTCCTTGATTTTTCGATAAAAGGGCGTATAGCGCAGCACATGGCATACCACCACATGGCGGTTATATTTTTCAGCCGTCTCCTGTATCCTTCTGCATTCCAAAAGCCTGGGTGAAATGGGCTTTTCCAGCAGTAAATGATACCCAGCCTTCATCGCTTTTACCGCATACTCATAGTGCAGATGATCCAGAGTAGAAATGCATGCAACCTCACCCATCCGGGGCAGAGACAGAAACTCATCCGCGTCCGTATAGCACCGCTCAGAGGGCACTCCATATTTCTCCTGCATTTCCAGAAGCTTTGTCGGGTTTTTATCCACGGCCGCTACAATTTCCATTTCATCCGGAAACCTTTTCTGACATTCGGCATACGTATCCTTTCCCCTGGAACCACATCCGATAATTGCCATTCGCATCTTCATAACAGAAACTCCTCCTGTTCGTATTTTTTTATTTCGCTTCTTTTTTCTCTAAACACCTGGAAATGGGCAGAACCGGAACATCCGGCCTGCCCTTTCTTGTTTTCATTGTGAAATTATCTGTCCTGCTCTCTTTCGCGCCCGCTGAAGCCACTACTCAAATTCATAGCTTCTGTCCACTTCGATCACCGTACCCGGCGTAAAGGAGCCGTCCTCTCCTGTGTACACCGTCACACTGCATTCTCTTCCGTATCCTTCGGAGCAATAAGTATAATACTTAAAATTATCACTCTCATCATCCATCTCATACGTTACGCCTGCCGCGTCCAGCACGCTCAGGAAATCCTCTTCGGTCATTCCAATCATCACGCCTCCCGGAAGAGCGCCGTCCGCATTCAGGGCGTAGCCGCCTACTTCCAGCGACTCGACCCAGCAGTTGGAGGGAATCGTGGCGTAATCCGCCTCATTCACTGCAATCGTGCTGAGTTCTACGCCGCCCTTGCGCAGAGTCACCCAGCCGAAATTGTTGGCCATAATCGTAGGATCCGAATTTGCTTCATCCAGTGTCCATCCATCTGCCTCCAGGACGCTGACGGGAACAGGAAGGGTATACACTTCCCCATCCACCTGAATCTCAGGAGCCGCCAGGTCGTCGCTGAGCGCATCCGGCTTCACATAGGCTGCCACAGCCTCCGGCACCTCATCGCTGGCCTCGCCTGCGTCAAAATCTTCGGGAGCCGCAAAGTTTCTGACGGAAACCTCTTCCAGGACTCCGCTCTCTTTATACACATAAAATTCTACGCTGCTGTAGCTGTCTGTGCTGTAGGTAAGCTGGGTATAAAGATCGCCCTCATACGTATCAGTAGGAGTTCCGTAGGCGGCTGTGATGGATTCTACCGTGGCTTCGCCTCTGGCAAGACCTCCCGGAAGAACAATGCTTTCATCTCCCAGCGGCCAGTAATAATTATCAATATCAATTCCTCCCACCAGGCATTCTGTCATCGGAAGGTTGTTCACAGCCAGATTTACAAAATCAAAATATACTTTCGCGTCACCATTGGAAAAGGTTGTAAAGGAATACTGATTGGGCTCCAGCTCCTGCGCCATCTCGCTTTCACTGTCCGCAGTCCATCCCAGAGCCGTAAGCTCTTCATAAGTCATGGGGAACTGGTAAACCGTTCCGTTAATCTGGATCTGATAGTCAGACCAGCTGTCTGAAAGAGTCTGCCCCTGGGAAGCGTCCCCAGCCTCCCCAGCCTCGTTCAATTCTTCCGTCACCGTGTCAAGGACCTCTTCTTTTGCGTCCTGTACAGGATCTGCTTCTGATTCCTGTGCCTGAACCACCCCGCCGGCCATAAGGCAAAGGGCAAATAAAAGTACCGCCTTTTTCATTTTCATCTCATTATCCTCCTTTGGATCAAAGGTGATGCGCTCTCACCCTATATAAAGTAATTCTATCACAGATTCTGTATTCCGTAAATCCTTTCCTGACAGCCTGTCTGATAAAAAAGAAAAGGCATTGTAAATTATATCTAAAATCACAATGCCTTTCCTCTATTTTTTTATTATTCACATCATTTAAACTGAATTAGTAAGAAACCACCTTGGTTCCCATGGGACAATTCTTCGCGATAAAGCTCAGATCCGCATCGCTGAGACGGATGCATCCGTCAGAGGCTGCCGCCCGGGTTACGCCTGCAATCGTTCTTCTGTGGAAGGCGTTTCCCCACTGCTTCGTGGAATTCCAGGTGAAATAGATTCTCACGCCGCCGTAGGCCTGATCCTTAAAAAGAAGCTTAAACTCGCCCAGAGGCGTCTTTCCCATTTTGCCAACTACACATGGCATGCTGCGCACCAGCTTCCACTCCCGGTACGAACCCTTGAATACATTTGTCTGAAGGGTGTACTGATTGATCCAGATCAGATAATTCGTATCGCTCTTATAGCCCTTGGAATTAACAAATGCCTCCTTCTGCTCTTTGGAGTACGCCTTCTTCGTCGTATTCAGACTGGTATACGTAAGAGCGGAACCATACATCCTGACCTTGGTGCCGTCCTTCAGGAAAACGTAAAACTTATGGTTTCCCCTGGAGGTGGAAGTAACCTTCGTACCCTTTTTTAATTTGATGGTTTTCCCGGTGGATGCGACGGTAGCCGTAGTATTTTTCTTTACCGTGGCGTTAAAATAGCGGCCGTGCACCGCGGAAACATTGATGGTCTTCGCAGTGGCTTTCACCGCGCCGGAAAGTTTTCCATACGCGATTTCGCCTTTTACCTTCCGATAGCTTCTGATCTTAAAGCGGTAGGTCTCGCCGTTCTTAAGATTTTTTATCTGGACGTAGGCATTTCTGGTAGAACCGATTTTCTTATAGGTCTTCTTCTTTGAATCATACTGGTAAAGAACGTACCCCGTAGCCTTGGACGCCTTATTCCACTTTAAAGTTACGGATTTGTTTCCGTAGCTGGCCACCCGGAATTTCTTCACCGCTCCCGGTGTGCTGATATACGTTTTCGCGGAAGCCTGCGGAGAACCTTTCTCACTGAAATAATTCTTTCCTTTTACCGTTTTATATGCATAAACCTGATACGTATACTTTTGATCTACCTGGAGGTTTTTCACCGTATAAGTGGTTTTACTGGTGGTGGCAACTCCCTTCCGGCCGCCTGTCTCCTCGTCGATTCTGTAAATCTTATATCTCTTTGCCCCCGATGCTTTACTCCAGGTCAACTGAATCGAAGTCTCTGAAACCGTTTTCGCCTTGAGCCGCTTTACATTTCCCGGACGGTTTCCAGCCGCCTGCAGCGCCTGAACCGGAATAAAAGTCAGCAGAAACAGCAGAAGAAGAAAAACTCCATATTTTCCATAACGCTTCATACTAAGTATGCACCTCTCCCAATCTTTTACTTTTAGAAAAAATATTCCTTGATGTTCAGCTCTATTCTAACGTGTACAGCATATACTTGTCAACTAAATCTGTACACATATTTCGCTCACAATGTCTTTCACGTTTACTGTTCCTGAGTGCAGATGGAACTCGTACTCGCTTCCGCTTTCCTACAGCTTCAGTCTCGTACCCTTCCCGTCTCTGGCAGCGATTTTCAGCCTGGTGATGGGAATGCTCTTTTCCCGGTACACAATCTCCTGCTGCTTATCACCGCCCAGCCAGTATACATCCGTCACCTTATCGTCCTGGGACAGCTTCAGACCCCGGACCCCTACAGCCCCTTTCTTTTTCTCCGGGATATCGGCTGCCGGGAACCGAAGGAAATAGCCTTTATCCGTTGCAAGAACCACATGCGTCTGTTCAGGCGCCGCGTAAACGGCAAGAAGCACATCCCCCTCCTGCAGCTTCGTGGCGGCCACCGTGCGCTTTGACACATCGAATTCCTTCCCCTGCACCTGCTTCACCATTCCCTGGGCCGTCACAAAGGTGACTCTCGTATCCGCAATATCGTTCAGCGGAATGACAGCCACAAAGTTTTCTATGCTGCTGTCATAGTTGCAGAGGTTGTCAAGGGGCGTTCCCTTGTCCCGGAATTTTCCGTGAGGCACATCCGCCACCTTCAGGAGATGCTCTTTCCCTGTATCTGTGAAAATGCAGATACGGTCTGTATTCATACAGTGAAGCACGTATCGGCTCTCTCCGTCCGCAGCCTCTCTGTTTCTTTCATAAACGCTTTCATCCACCGTGCGCACATACCCGAACCGGTCCATCAGAAATACCACAGGCATAGACTCCAGCCGGGGCTCCTCCAGAACAATCTCTTCCGCATTTTCCAAGGCCGTCCTTCTTGGTCTGGCAAATGTTTTCTTATAATAATCCAATTCCTTAATAATTACTTTTGCCATAGAATCGTAGTTGTTCAGTATATCTGTATACTGCTCAATATTCGCCAGCGTTGTCTCATGCTCTTTCATCAGCACTTCGATCTCCAGGCCGATCAGGCGGTACAGGCGCATATCCAGGATGGCGTTGGCCTGAGGTTCTGTAAAATTCAGCTTCGCGGCCATTTTCCTGGATTTTTCCGATTTGAATCGAATTCCCTGTGTCACTCCATCCACCAGGCAGGCCTTCACCTGCTCCCGGCTTTTGCTGCCCCGCAGAATCTCGATAATCAGGTCGATCACATCGCAGGCGCGGATCAGTCCTTCCTGAATCTCCTTTTTCTTTTCTTCTTTTTCCAGGAGATTCCTGTATTTTTTTGTAGTCACTTCAAACAGAAAGTCGATGTGATACTCCAGGATCTGGCGCAGTCCCAGGGTTTCCGGCCTTCCTCCTGCCACAGCCAGCATATTGACTCCGAAGGTGTCCTCCAGCCTTGTTTTTTTGTAAAGCAGATTTTTCAGCTGCTCAGTATCGGCCCCCCGGCGCAGCTCCAGTACAATCCGGATTCCGGCTTTGGAAGACTGATTGGAGATATCTGTGATATCCGTTGTCTTTCTGGACTCAACCAGAGAAGCCACATCATTTAAAAATTTCCCGATGCTGGCTCCCAGCATAGTGTAAGGGATCTCCGTGATCACCAGCCGTTCCCGGCCGCCTTTCACTGACTCCACTTCCACCTTACCCCGAAGACGGATTTTCCCCTGTCCGGTCTCGTAGATACTCCTAAGCTCCTTTTCATTGGCTACGATTCCTCCCGTGGGAAAATCCGGCCCCTTAATGTATTT
Source organism: Candidatus Choladousia intestinavium (assembly GCA_018712785.1). GTDB lineage: Bacteria > Bacillota > Clostridia > Lachnospirales > Lachnospiraceae > Choladousia > Choladousia intestinavium. Next base: position 45,640 of record DVGK01000105.1, read on the forward strand.
CATCAGCTCTTCTGTGGTTATATCGCTCTTGCGGATCATGGCTTTGACCCCGTCGATAACCTCTCCCAGGTTATGCGTAGGGATGCTGGTTACCATTCCAACGGCAATTCCCTCCGCTCCGTTCACCAGAAGATTGGGAATGCGCACTGGAAGTACCTCCGGCTCCCGCTCTGTCTCATCGAAGTTCGGTACAAAGTCCACTACATCCTTGTCCAGATCTCCCAAAAACACCTCCTGGGACACCCTTGCCAGACGCGCCTCCGTGTAACGCATAGCGGCGGCTCCGTCCCCTTCAATAGAGCCGAAATTGCCGTGTCCGTCCACCAGCACAATTCCTTTTTTAAAGTCCTGGGCCATTACCACCAGGGCCTCGTAAATCGAACTGTCGCCGTGGGGATGGTATTTACCCATGGTATCCCCCACGATACGGGCGCATTTCCTGTAGGGTCTGTCATAGCGGATTCCCAGCTCATACATATCAAACAGAGTCCTTCTCTGCACCGGCTTCAGTCCGTCGCGCACATCCGGCAGCGCCCTGGCAATAATGACACTCATAGCATAGTCTATATAGGACTGCTGCATGATATCCGCATATTCCCCTCTGATTATCTGTTCTTCCATTTATGTCTGACTCCTTTATACATCCAGCAGCGCCTCCCGGGCATGCTCGTAAATAAATTCTTTTCTCGGAGGAACCTCTGTTCCCATGAGAAGTCTCGTTATATTTGAGGCGATTCTGGCATCCTCGATCTCCACTCTCTGAAGGATCCGGCTCTCAGGATTCAGAGTGGTCTCCCAGAGCTGCTCCGCGTCCATCTCTCCCAGACCCTTGTATCTCTGCAGAGTGAAGGACGCCTTATGGGTTTTTCTGTATTTTTCCAGAGCCTTATCGTCATACAGATACTGCTCCGGTCCTCTGGAAGGTATCACCTTATAGAGAGGCGGCATGGCAAGGTATACATGTCCCTCGTAAATCAGCTCCGGCATAAACCGATAAAACAAAGTCAGCAGCAGTGTGGAAATGTGGGAGCCGTCCACGTCCGCGTCCGTCATAATAATGATCTTGTCATACCGCAGCTTTGTAATATCGAAGTCATTTCCATAGCCCTCTGAAAAACCGCAGCCAAAGGCGTTGATCATGGATTTAATCTCCGCGTTTGCCAGCACCTTGTCTATACTGGCCTTTTCCACGTTCAGAATTTTTCCCCGGATGGGAAGGATAGCCTGGAAATTCCGGTCTCTGGCCGTCTTTGCCGAACCTCCCGCCGAGTCTCCCTCCACTATAAAGATCTCGCAGATGGAAGGATCCCGACTCTCACAGTTTGCCAGCTTTCCATTGCTGTCAAAAGAATACTTCTGCTTCGTCAGAAGATTTGTCTTTGCCTTTTCCTCTGTCTTCCGGATCCTGGCGGCCTTCTCCGCGCAGGCCAGAACTGCTTTCAGCTGATCCAGATGCTTGTCAAAATATAAAACCACCTCATCTCCGGTGACCTTTCCCACGGCCCGGGAGGCGTCCTGGTTGTCCAGCTTCGTCTT